>NZ_JACGVS010000105.1:0-204 GCF_014077345.1 Colwellia sp. BRX8-4 | reverse complement strand
GGAGCTATGCAGGATCGAACTGCAGACCTCCTGCGTGCAAGGCAGGCGCTCTCCCAGCTGAGCTATAGCCCCATCGGGATTCTTCTAATTTGTTATCATGTAATTTGTGTAGACACTCGTGAAACCGAAGTTTCCATTAAACTGTTTTTACTTCAAGATAAGGAGGTGATCCAACCCCAGGTTCCCCTAGGGTTACCTTGTTAC
>NZ_JACGVS010000104.1:0-204 GCF_014077345.1 Colwellia sp. BRX8-4 | reverse complement strand
GCCGACCTCACCCTTATCAGGGGTGCGCTCTAACCAGCTGAGCTACAGACCTATCTTATTAGCAAGCCCAAGGGCTTTCTTCTTCTAATTTGTTATCATGTAATTTGTGTAGACACTCGTGAAACCGAAGTTTCCATTAAACTGTTTTTACTTCAAGATAAGGAGGTGATCCAACCCCAGGTTCCCCTAGGGTTACCTTGTTAC
>NZ_JACGVS010000098.1:0-228 GCF_014077345.1 Colwellia sp. BRX8-4 | reverse complement strand
TCAAACTCTTCAATTAAAAAATCGTTTGTGATGCTTAGCCGAAACCAAGACATCTGCTCAATGAATTCTGTCGTGTTACCAACAACTCTTAAAAGAGAAGTGATAACTACATAAAACGTACTAATTAAATTAATAATTAATACTTAATCTGTGTGACATCATTATTAAACTGTTTTACGTCTTTCCTTGCCTCTCGTTAGAGAATTAAGAACCGACTATGTAAAATCA
>NZ_JACGVS010000097.1:0-228 GCF_014077345.1 Colwellia sp. BRX8-4 | reverse complement strand
TCAAACTCTTCAATTAAAAAATCGTTTGTGATGCTTAGCCGAAACCAAGACATCTGCTCAATGAATTCTGTCGTGTTACCAGCAACTCTTAAAAGAGAAGTAGTAACTACATAAAACGTACTAATTAAATTAATAATTAATACTTAATCTGTGTGACATCATTATTAAACTGTTTTACGTCTTTCCTTGCCTCTCGTTAGAGAATTAAGAACCGACTATGTAAAATCA
>NZ_JACGVS010000094.1:0-239 GCF_014077345.1 Colwellia sp. BRX8-4 | reverse complement strand
AAATTAAATTAAATAAAACGTTGACATCGAAACTAGAGTGCGTAGAATACGCATCTCGCTTCAGGCAAGGCCTGCAGCAACGAAGCAAAGCGAATGAGATTTTGTTTCGGTTAACTCTTAGAGTTAACGTTCTTTAACAATTAGTTATCATGCAATTTGTGTGGACACTCACATTACATTGATTTTACATAGTCGGTTCTTAATTCTCTAACGAGAGGCAAGGAAAGACGTAAAACAGT
>NZ_JACGVS010000062.1:0-580 GCF_014077345.1 Colwellia sp. BRX8-4 | reverse complement strand
GAAGGTGCGAATACATCAAAGTGGCCGGGATAGCTTCCCATTATGAGCCCGAATATAAGCACGCATCTAAAATTTTAAAAGTTTTTTCTTGTACAATACGAGGAGTCCATATAAGCAAATAGCCAGCTGTTATTTGTCCTGCTTGAATGGCTTGTTAGCAGTACTTACAAGCTTCTGGTTAAACGGAGCTAATGTAAAAACACTTAAAAATTCTGCAATGAATGCTACGACCTTTAAAGCACCCGTTAAATTTATTAAAGTGAAATGAAAGGCGAATCCGAAAATTGTGATCATTATTAAAAAAATAAAGTAGCTCTTAATCTTTACTTTATATTTTGTATCACAGTTAGAACACTTAACATGAATAAGAGCAAAGAATATCTTAAAATAGTTAATTTGTTGCCCACAATCTTGACAGGTATGCACTCAACCTCCTTGTACTGCTAACGCCTTACTAAGCGGCGCGAAATTGTTGGCTAAAATTGCGAGGAACGAAGCTAGCCAACTGTTTAGCGTGATCTTCCCCCGATAAAACGGACACATTTTTTTTCACGCTGCCAGGGCTTCATATTCTATTGGC
>NZ_JACGVS010000066.1:0-386 GCF_014077345.1 Colwellia sp. BRX8-4 | reverse complement strand
GTTACTGACGGTGCAGGTGATACACAGACTTCTACCTTAACGATTTCAGTAACTCCAGTTTCTGATCTGAGCGATGATAATGAAACTGTCACTGTTGCAGAAGATACAACAGCCACAGGCAATGTTTTAGACAATGCTGAAACAGCAGACGGTCCACTAACCGTAACGAGTTTTACTGTTGGTGGTAATACATATAGTGCAGGTGACACCGTTACCCTCACTGAAGGTGAGTTAACTTTAAATACCGATGGTAGTTATACTTTTACACCTAATGACAATTTCAACGGTGCTGTTCCTGTAATTACTTACATTGTTACTGACGGTGCAGGTGATACACAGACTTCTACCTTAACGATTTCAGTAACTCCAGTTTCTGATCTGAGCGA
>NZ_JACGVS010000106.1:0-201 GCF_014077345.1 Colwellia sp. BRX8-4 | reverse complement strand
GCTGTACGCTCTGACATACCAGATTGGGCAGCGGCTGCTGTTTGTTTATGATCATTACGATAAGACATATATAAATTAACCTGTTGCTTGGTTATGGGTTTTCCAGACATATCTTTCTCTATTGAATTTGATATATCTAAAGTGTACCAAAACCGGTCAACCTAATTGTCGCGACCCGGCCAAGCTAATTGTCGCCTAATA
>NZ_JACGVS010000090.1:0-251 GCF_014077345.1 Colwellia sp. BRX8-4 | reverse complement strand
CTAATTGCCCGTGAGGCTTAACCATACAACACCCAAGTAGTTTTACTGCGAAGTGTTTGTAGAAGACTGACAGAATAACTTCACGCACTGTAATGAATTGAATAAGAAAACGCTTTTATATTTATGGCTCTAACGAGCAACAGCTTTCAAGATTGTAACCTTTTTGTCTAGCGACAATAGCACTGTGGCACCACCTGATCCCATTCCGAACTCAGAAGTGAAACGCAGTAGCGCCGATGGTAGTGTGGGAG
>NZ_JACGVS010000096.1:0-228 GCF_014077345.1 Colwellia sp. BRX8-4 | reverse complement strand
TCAAACTCTTCAATTAAAAAATCGTTTGTGATGCTTAGCCGAAACCAAGACATCTGCTCAATGAATTCTGTCGTGTTACCAGCAACTCTTAAAAGAGAAGTAGTAACTACATAAAACGTACTAATCAAATTAATGATTAATACTTAATCTGTGTGACATCATTATTAAACTGTTTTACGTCTTTCCTTGCCTCTCGTTAGAGAATTAAGAACCGACTATGTAAAATCA
>NZ_JACGVS010000080.1:0-272 GCF_014077345.1 Colwellia sp. BRX8-4 | reverse complement strand
ACGTTACTGACCAAACAATATTGCAACGGTGACCGCTTAGCTCAACCCTTACTTGATGAGGTTAATGCAACCGCAGAGGTCTATCGAAAGCGCCTGATGAAAATCAGTTGGTTTATGGGGTATATCAATGAAAGTATTGCAAGAGCCGCTAACCAAGAAGATAACTGCACCGGTAGATTTTGGGAAGGACGCTTTAAATCCCAAGCGTTATTAGATGAAGCAGCGTTAGCGTCTTGTATGGCCTATGTTGATTTAAACCCTATTCGAGCCAA
>NZ_JACGVS010000016.1:0-116146 GCF_014077345.1 Colwellia sp. BRX8-4 | reverse complement strand
GGTGCCTTTAAACAACTTATGCCAACGGGACAGTACTTCTAGCGTCGTCCAGTTGTTAGCTTTTTCACTATCAACATGAAGGACTAAATGTAAGTGATTATTCATGACAGCGTGAGCACAAATATTAATAGCAAACACCTGAGATAATGTAAAAATGCGTTGTTCAATCCAATGACGCCTGTGCTCGTAACTGACACCGGTTTCTTTATCAACACCACATAAAAAAGCTTTGCGAACGGTTTGACTGCAAATATGATAATACGGCGTATCAGATAAACTAATTTGTTGTGAACGAGGCTTAGGCATGACAATCACCACACTTATAAGAGGGTAAACTAAGTGTAGTTTATTGTTGGAAAATTGAACGGTTTATTATGGGTGGCTTAATGGGGGATATTTCTGTGTGACTAAATAATACCTTATAAAGCTATGTAAATATTTTTCGCAGTTTAGCTTTAACAGAGCGCCAATGAGTTAAAGGTAAATCTGGAGCTTTGGACAAGAGGTGTTGGTAGTCATCATCGCTAAGTTGAACCTCACCGCCATGCGCAAGCAAAATGGATTTAGGTTGAAGATTATGTAATTTAGTCAGTGAGCTTTTATAGCGATTGGGATAAAAAACGGGAAAAGGCGGAATAAATCGTCCTTTTACTTCCACCATTAGATCAGCTACATAAATAAGTTGACTTGGTTGGTGTAACAAAGAGATATCTCTATCGGTATGCCCTTGAGTATAAATGACTTGCCATTCAGCAAAACCGGGTAAAACCTCACCATCATTTATTTTTATGTCGGGCTTTAATTTGGAGGAGTACCAAAGGTTTTTTGCTGGTTTATTTTTACGTTTCGCAACCCAGCGAGTTAATGCCATATCGGTCAAGTGCATTAATAATCCGTCTACACCTGTGTACCAATGCCCAGAAACATTAGCAATGGCAATTTTACAACCAGTTTTTTTTCTCAATACATGAGCTGCTCCAGCATGATCTGGATGCATATGTGTGACGACTATGAGTTTAAGGTCCGAAAATGGACGTTGTAATTCTTCTGTTATAAAAGTCTGAATGGTTTCGACATCTGCACGGCAGCAACCATCGAGTAACAATAATTTTTCAGAATATTCTACTAGGTAAATAGATTGAATATAGCCTTCAATTTGGTGCAATTTCATTTTATAAAGATCATTAGTTTTTTGTTGTTTACTTATAACAAGCTTGATCCATAAATTCAAACGCTCGTTTTAATCTTTATTTAATGCCACGGCACAAATACAGTCATCCCAGAGCAACATAGTGACGCCGGCAATGGTGGCATTTTGCCAGTCAGGTTATTCGATTAATTGGTAATATTTATAGTCAAACAATGCGTCTTTTTATCTGTGGGGAAAGTCCGCTGTCGTATCAGATAAGACAGTTTTGGTACTGATTGAGGGTGTTAGGAAAGCTCTTTTTTGGCAACTACTGCCCTTAGAGTTATATTTTAGAAGTTAGCTATTTCAGCGTTTGATTAAATTTTTTGAAAGGTATATTCGGTGCTTAAACGTAATAATTTCAGTTTCCAACGTTATTCAACTTCTACAATTAGTTAAGGAAAACGGTGATTGCTATCGTTAATGGTGTCAGTAATGCACAACTAACATTGTAAGCAAGGTATATAGGGTGTTGACCAATGTTTTCTTTAAATTTTATTGCACCATATAAAGCGACAAAGGCCAATGCCAGTGGAATAAACGCCATTGCACTCATTGTGGGTAATAGCTTTTGGCTAATAAAAAAGCCAAGTAATAACGTTGAGCACACCGAAAAGATGAAAAAAATGCTATTGCTTGCTTTTATGCCAAAGGCAATAGGAAAATGATTTCGACCGATACTTTTATCAGCATCAATATCAGGATATTGGTTTAAAAGTAATAAGTTGTTAATAAGAAAAAAAGGGATCAAACCTATTAGCCAAGGTGTTGTTGAAAAATGGCCAGATAAAATAACTTGGCTGCCTGCCACCATCAGTAAACCAAAACAAAGTCCGGGGGCAACTAAACAGGTAATGGGCCATTTATTAATCCACTTTGTGTAACTAATAATAATGGCTAATCCAAGTAATCCCATCGGCACTAAGGCAATTACTGCTACGCCATAAAGGGTGACGAAATAAACACCAATCAGAAAGGTTAAAAGGGTTGTGACAATCGCGGCTCTTTTTACCCCGGGAAGTAACTCTGGATGCTGAGATAATAAACCGCTACCACCGCTAAAGGGGGTTCTAATTGTTTTCAGATCTAATCCGCTGACGTAGTCTTGATATTCATTAATGGTATTAACCGCAATGTGCGCAGAGATCGCCCCTAAAAAGGCAATGGCTAATACGGCATAATCAACCGCACTTTGTTCCATATAACTAATACTAGCACCCAGAAAAACACAAATAGGGGCTAATATTAAGAAAGGTAGGCGAAATGAAGGAATAATAGCGGTTAGTGTCATGTTCATTTATTATCCTTTATCTAGATAGTAAAATATTCGCGAAAAGTCTTTTATGTTCAAAGTTATTGGCGTTGAAGGCGTTATCAAGCCTTCAACGTGTTACTAAACCAAATTAACGTAACTAATAAGACTTAATAACGACAGGCATTAATTTTTAGATGGTTGGTAATAAGCACTCTTCGTAGTCATCGTTTATCCGTTAGGTATAACAAGTGAGTCATCTTGCGAATACAAATGTAAATAACAGCCTTTGCCTGCTAGAGTTAACCGGTAGGTAATTTCAGCTCTTTCTAAAAATCCTTGTTCAACAAGCCCGTTATCAATTAAAAAATCGAACATTGTATTCGACAGTTCACCCATTTTTGCTTTTGCACTTATTTCCATTTTAGTCGCAACACCTTTAATAGAGTTAATGGCGTAAAGTGCACGAATAATTGCCGCTTCTTTATCACCTATGCTTGGCATGGGTCCTTGGTAAGGGGGAAATTGTTTGGTGGGATATTTTCCATAAACACTTTTATAAGAGGCTTGCATCGCTTGAATATCATCGTCTTTATTATTGGTCAGTTTAAAGATGTGAAAAACACCTGTTTCTTTACTGAGGTAATCGACTTTGGCTAAAAAAATAGGTAATCCACATCCTTGAGCAACATGGTAAAAGCCTGTTTTCCATTTTGCTACTCCACCTCTTGTACCTTCTGGAGTAAATAAGAAAAATACTCGTTTACCTTTTTGTGTTTCAATAAATTGCTTGATTTGTTCAACTTGTCCTAAGCCTGTAGATGAACGATCAATAGGCATAGCGCCAAGGTACATCAACCAACGACCTAAAAGAGGTATGCGGCACATACTGTCTTTAATAGAAAAATATATTTTCACATCTTGCAATATCGCAGCGCCAAGCGCATAAACAAAATCCCAATTCGATGTGTGCGGTGCTGCAATAGTAATACCTGCACCTTCGGGAGTGGCTGTGCATAATTTCCAGCCCGAAATTTTAAACCAAAAACTAAAAACGAATTTTAAAATGTATTTACTAAAAATACCGTCAAAGATTGTTTTTTCACGGATACGAAGATTTTTTCTGGCCATAGTTATATAGTATTTAATGAGTAGTTAATATTTAATAGTAGCATATTATACAGTTTATTTGACGCGATAGATCAATATATGAGGCGGTAGTTTTATTCATCAAAATACCGCTAAAATACTGTTTTAGGTTACAGTAAAAGATAGTATTTCCTTGTGTTCACCATCTGTTCAAAAGAAAACTTATCGTAAATTAATATCGTAAATAAATTGTTATTAAGTCGACGTGTTGTTTACGATGAGTATAACGAGCAGATAGTGCGACAAGTTATAAGGGCTAAACCGCACAAAAAATAAAATAGATAAACCGATAAACATCCAAGCTGATAATTTCAACTTTTACTTCTTCTAAAGTCATCTGATCGCGTTCATTGGCTAAGATTGGAGTAGCCAGACTTGCCACAACATTAGCCACATTTATTAGGCCATATTTAAATTTTGACTCAAGGCTCACTACATTTAAAGTTTATTGTTGATATACATTGAGAGGGTTGATCTAGGCGGGACTTCTGTTTATGGCGAGAAGTAGGGCTAGCAAGACTTTACTTTACGATTAAGTAAATAAAATCATTACTAGCCGCTAACGATAGCGCACTATTACTCTTTGATAAAAACACTGGTGGTTAGTGCTGGAACAAAAAAGCTGTTTTCATTGCTGGTACTCTCTTTAACAACACTATCAACGCCCTGTTGTTGAATAGGGTGCAATTGATATTGTGCTGCCTCTTTAAAATTGATTGTTTTAGCGGTGGTACTGGTATTAAAAATAACAACGAGCGCTGATATGTCAGCATCTACTTGCTGATATTTTTCGGTATCATCGATGCTCATCACAATTAAGCCAATTTGTTGTTCTTTACCGGTATTGTGAAATTTCACACGCTTTATTATTTGCTCACTGTTGGTAAGACGAAAAAGGGAGGTACTCATGCGTAGACTAATGAACTCTTTAAACACTTCTGCACTAAACTCTATGTCAGTTGGGCTAACAATATCTCGCCCTTCATTTTTTGCCAGTACTTTTTTAATCAGTGGCCAGTTTGCTTGGTCTTTATCTGCTGGCGGTAAACCGACATTATAATTATTGCTTTGCTTGGTAAAATCGACTTTATTAAACCAATCACCATAGTCGTAACTGTCGCGTAAGAATGACTTTGAACGTAAAAACTCTGATCCCATATGTAAGAATGGAATGCCCTGTGCGAAAATAGCAAAGGACAGTGATTGTAAGTGAATACGTACGCGATCTTTTGTTGAGGTATTAAAAGGTAAGCGGTATTGATTATTGTCCCATAATGTTTGGTTATCGTGCTTAGATACATAGTTAATGGTATCGGCAGGATCTAATGCATAACCGGTTGGTTGGTCACCATAAGGAATTTCTTTACCGGTAACGTGTTTATCTTGAGCATTTTTAAGAGGGAAGTTAGCTAAATTAGCGGCTAAACCAATACGTAATTGATCTGCGGCGAGTAGATAAGCTTTTCTTGATTCGACTCGATCCACTAATTCATTAGGCATAGTGCTTAAACCACTGCCGATACCTTGGCTTTTACGAATATCATCGCCACTGGCGCTAAAGGCTCCACCGCGAACTGCATCGCGTAAACGGTCGGTAAAGGTACCGATTTCTGTGCCAGCCAATGCTAATTGGCTAGCTTGCGTAAAACGCTGATTATTCGCTACCTCACCAAAATTCCAACCTTCGCCATAAAAGTAGGTGTCTTTATCAACCGCTTGTACTGCTTTTTTGGCTTTAAGCATCGCTGATTTGGGTTGGTGTGCCATAAGGTCGAAGCGAAAGCCGTCAATTTTGTAGTCTCTTGCCCAAACAACTAATGAGTCTGTCATTAACTTTTCCATCATGACATTTTCTGTGGCAGTGTTATCACAACAGGTTGATTGTGCGATTTTTCCGCTGATAGGGTCAAGACGATGATAATAATTAGGGACAATTTTATCAAGCACAGCAGTTGGCGCTAGCCCTGCTTGATGAGTATGGTTATAAACGACATCCATGATGACGCGAAAGCCTAGATTATGAATACTTTGTACCATTTGACGAAATTCAATAATACGTGCTGAGCCTTCAGGGTTTTGAGCGTAACTGCCCTCTGGAACAGTATAATGGAAAGGATCGTAGCCCCAATTGTAATTATCAATTTCTCTAATAGAACTGACTATCGCTTGGCGCTCCTGTGTTGCAGAGGGCAGTGTTTCTAAATATTCTTGTATCGTCATTTCTTGGTCTTCGAGCCGACAAAGCTTATGTTCGGGCACGAGTTGGCAAAGTTTGCTAATAGGATTATTTAGATCAATAACTTGTGTGTCATTTTCGTTAGCGGTACCAATATCAAAGGTGGGCAGTAGATGAATATTGTTAATACCTGCTTTTTGTAGATCCTTAAAGTGTTTAATGCCAGCGCTATTTTTTTCGCTGAAAGCGGCGTACTTTCCACGAACAGCAGGTGATGAAAGTTGCGGATCGTGGGCACTAAAATCACGAATGTGGGTTTCATAAAAAATATTATCTTCAGGGTTCTTAATTAAAACATCTTGCTGTAATTCCCAGCCATTAGGTTTGTTTTTTGAGTCGTCTAAATTGATAACATGTGAATATTCACTGTTTGTTGAAAGGCTTAAGGAATAGGGATCTGTGGTGGTTAATGTTTCAATTTTATCGCTAGCCGGGTGATATATTGTCAGCTGATACTGGTAGTAGACTTCTTGTTGAGTATTAATAACTGCACCAGACCAAATACCGGTATTGCTATCTTCTTTAAGTGGCACAACATGCGTCGCTTGCTTGTCTTTATTAAACGCTAATAAGGTTACCTGTTTTGCGGTCGGTGCCCACAGTGCAAACTCAATAGAATCTTTACTGAGAGTGGCCCCTAAATTATTTAGCTCATTAGCGTCGTTACTTTGTGAGGTAAATAAAAAATCCAATAATTGAGCTGTTTGTACCTGTGCTGTGTGTTTTGAATTTGTGCCCTTGCTTGCAGAACTGACATATATTTTATTTTTCAGTGCTTTTTTAATCTTATTAGTAGCCAGCTTTACCTCAAATACATTAAATGAACGTAAATGTTTGGGGATAAGCAGACGATTTATTTCTCCTGTGAAGGGCGTAAGTGTGGCTTTTTCAATATGTCCGCCATCATCAAAAGTTAACGTATGTTGTTGATGTAAATTATCTTCAGGTAATAAAAGCAGTTCTGGGGTCAGCCAATGTGCAGAAAAGTCTTGGCTTACTAAAGGGGAAACTGCTGCTGACTTTACGCTCGTTTCTGTAAGCTGGGTTCTTGTTGGTATACTTTGATCATGCTGACATGAGCTTAGACATGTCGTGGTGATAATGATTAGGCTTAATTGTCGAAAACGAGCTAAAGAAATACGCATAAGGATAAATAACAAAGTAAATTAATGATGTTAATAAGTTACGCATTTATCAGCAATATAAACAGTTTATTCTAATTTTTACATACGTATTCAGCCAATCTGCTGACAAGTTATTTTACCCATAAAAAAGCGCCAAGAATATTCATCCTCAGCGCTTTCTATAGTGTTAGCCCAGCTTAAGTACTTAAGCTGTTCGATTAACTTACCTGATGACTATGGCTGACATTCTTGTATCGCTAAACGGCCAACATTATAGCCTTTACTTGGGTTTGCGCTGTCGAGTGTTAGTAAAAAGCTGTATGAGCCTGCCGCCAGTGTCGTATTGTTATTGGCGTCGCCAGCGTTATTATAAGCAACAGGGTAATTGATACCTAAGGCTAAATTCTCCCCTTCAATATCGTTACTATCGTTTTCTTGTACCCACAATTGTGTGGTCCAACTACCGTCATCTGAAGCCAGTTTAAATTGCATTGCCCCGTCAAATTCAGCTACGGCTTGATACCGGTTATTGCCTTTGTAATGTAATCGAAACTCTTCAGTGGCATTCCACGCTGAATGATCGCCACGAACAAAGAGTTGGCCACTACCATTAATATCAAAAGGAATGTCGTCGCTTGAATCAACTAAAGCAGCACAATCTACTGTGGTGTTTTTGGTCACAATCGTTAAGCTTGGCGTCGATGTGCTGGCATTTAAGCTAAAGTTATAATTACCAGCAGTCGTGGTGGTTATTTCTATATTACCACTGTTATCGGCCGATGCTGTTATTGAGTTATCAGTGAAGGTGACATCACTAAAGGCGAGGTCTACCGCCGCCCAATCATCAGAACCCACTTTAAAAATATGCGTGCCAACCGCTAAGGTGAAATCAATCACATAGTCGCCGTTCCCTTGATAAGTAAACATATCGATTGCTGTTAAACCGTCGTCACCCCAATTATTCATTGACCCACGTAGGTAAATACTTGTCTCGCCATAAGGGGCGGGGTCAGGCGCATTTAAGGTCGCATCTGCTGCTAAACCAACGCCTTGTGCCATTGCTTGTGGTTTTACAAAGACTGCAGTAGTTAACGCAGGTACAGTGAAGGTGCCTTTTCCTGAAGCCTCAACAAATGATGCTGTTTGAACATTAGTATCGGCAGAGCTTTGTTGTACGCTGTGCAACTCAAAGCCGGTCGCAGTTAAAATACTTTGTGATTGCGCGGATGCAGTGCCGTTTATCACCACAACAAGTGCATCAATATTCTCATCAAGGTCAGTTAGACCGTTACCATCATCAATACTCATCACAATTAAGCCCTGAGTCTGTTCGCTACCGGTATTATGAAAACCTAAACGTGCACTAATATCAGCTTGCGTGGTTAACCTAAACAAAGGGCTTGAGGCGCGAATACTCAAAAACTCTTTAAATATATTTGATGAGAATTCAATATCACTGGCTTGTGGCGCTGTTTCGCTATTATTGATCAGTGCTGTCATCAACGACCACTTACTTTCATTGTCTTGCGCAAGTGGCAAGCCGACATTCCAGTTATTGGTACTCATAGTGAAATCAACTCTATTGAACCAGTCACCGGCATCATAAGTGTTTCGGTCCATTGATTTTGAGCGCAGTAAATCACCACCCAGTTGGAAAAACGGAATACCTTGACTGATTAACGGCAAAGTCCCGGCAATATTTTGTATGCGCACGCGATCATTAAGACTAACTTCGGTTTCAATGCCATATTGCAGTTGATCCCATAAGGTTTCATTATCATGTTTTGAGACATAGTTAATGATGTCGGCAGGGTCTTTTCCGTAAGAAGGCTTACTAAAGGTACTACCCGCTTTGATGTTGTCATTCTTATCTTGTAGTTGATAATCTTTTTGGGTACCAGCAAGTCCTAAGCGAATAATGTCTTGGTCATTTAAACTACCAGCACTTTTAAATAAAGAGGCACTGCGAATAATGTCGCGAGGTCGATCGTTAAACGTACCGATTTGCGAACCCGTCATATTATTTTGATCCGCTTGTTGATAGCCTTTATCATCACGCGTCCAACCTTCACCGTAGAAATAGTTGTCGGTGTCTATTGCTTGTACAGCGGTGCGAGCACTTAAAATCGATGCTTTTGAATTATTACTCATAATGTCAAAACGAAAGCCATCAAACTTATAGGCTTGTGACCAAGTAAGTAATGAGTCTTGCATGAGTTTATGCATCATTTCATGTTCAGGCGCTGTATCTTGGCAACAAGTTGCTGTTTCAACATTACCTGAGGTTAAATCACGGCGGTGATAGTAACCGGGTACTACTTTATCAAGCACTGAGTTTTCCCATAAACCCGAAGAGTTAGTGTGGTTGTAAACAACATCTAAAACAACACGTAAGCCCATTTCGTGCAAAGCTTGGTTCATCGCACGCATTTCAGTTATGCGAGCGACACCATCAGGATTTGATGAATAACTACCATCGGGCGTTGTGAAGTGTTCAGGATCATAACCCCAATTAAAGCTGTCTAAGCCTCGCAATGATTCGGCAAGCGCTTGTGCAGCTGTGCTGGTCGGGTCGTAACTGGCGAATACCTCGGCTAATGTATCACTAGCATTTTCAACACCACAAACAGGCGCGTCACTTTTCTTAGCACATAATTCGCTGACGGTATTATCAAGGTTAATACGATTAACGGCATCTTCATTTATGCTGGCAATATCGTTGGCGGGTAATAGTTGAAAGTGTGTTAAGCCTGCGTCAGCAAGAGATTTTAAATGTGTTACGGGTACAGAGGTTTCTTCGGTAAAGGCAAGGTAGTTACCTCGGTTTTCTACACGGGTGCTGGCGTCTAAAATACTAAAGTCACGTATGTGGCCTTCATATATAACACTGTCTTCAGGGTTAACAACTTTAGGAACGGTGTGACTGTCCCATCCGATGGGTTTTAAATCACTATCAGCTAAATTAACAAACTGAGAAAAATCGCCATTGGTTGATAAAGAAACCGAGTAAGGGTCTGTGGCTTCAATTGTTTCAATACGCTGATTTTGTTGATGATAAACAGTTAACTCATAGCGATAAAATAAGCGGTCTACTGTGTTTGGCGCGGTAAATGACCAAATACCTGTTGCTGCGTCAAGGGACATCGTATGGCTTGACTGTAAAGCTTTACTTGCGTTGTACACCTTAAGGGTAACTTGCTGTGCTGTCGGTGCCCAAAGTTTAGCGCTTATCTCGCTAGCACTGTAAAGAATACCTAAATCTGCTTCGTTAGCATCGTTATTTGCTGAGGTATATAAAGCGTCTAAGATACGGGGTGTTTGTAGGTAAGTTGCGGCGATAAGTGAATCGTCACTCGCATATGAAATTGCCAATAATTTACCGCTAAGCATTGATTTGGCTTTACTTACCGATGCTGATGTTGCGGTAAATGCCGCTAAATTTTTATAGCGAGGCATATTAAGTGAAATCGCAGGGTGTTCGCCACCAGCTGCGGGGAGGTACTCAAGGTAGTTATCTCCAGAAATACCGTTTTCACCATCAAAAGCTAAGTCGTCAGTGGTTGAACTATAAATGCGTACTTTAGCTACGTTGGTACCGGCGTTCCAAAAAACGGTATTTTCATTGGCCCAGTGCGCAGCAACATCGTTAATTAATATGCCTGTTGGAAGTAAGGTCGCCTGGGCATATACATCACTGATACCTGATAGTGTCCAAGTCATGCGATCGCCGCTTAAATCAGCTTGATGGTCGATGCCACCTAAGTCTTTATCATCACCTTTATGAACAATAAAGTTAGCACAATCGCCATAACCTGCTTTTAAATCGATAAGCCAGTAAGCGCCGTAATTTGGATCTAGCCCTGTTTGTGCTTGCCCCGTTGCCCAGTCAGTATCGGCGTTGGCATAAGCGTCACAAGTCTCGTTGTTCCATAAATGTATGATCCAATCGCTGTAAGTTGCGTCCGCACGGTTATAGAAAATGACTAATTCGTTATCACCTGCAGTAACTATTGGCGCTGGTAATCCCGCTGTAGCAATATCAAAGGTCAGGCTAGCAGTAGCACTAGCATTACTCGGGTCGGTAACAGTCAAGCTTGCCTGATAGTTTCCTGCGCCCGATGAGGTCACGGTTGTTGAAGTATTGTTTGCACAATCAGCGATGGTCACTGTTGTTAAGCCATTGCCTGGAGATAATTGACAAGATAATGCATCGCCGTCACTATCGGTAACAGACCATGAATAAACGATTTCCTTAGGTGATGACTCAATAATTTCATGGCTGAAATTCGTCATAGTTGGCGCATTATTCACCTTGTCAGGTATATTAACTTTATCACCACCATCACTGCCTCCACCGCCACAAGCACTTAATGCGGTGGTAACCGTTGCTATAAGGGCAACCTTTTTAAATTGAATTATTGTCATCTTATCACTCTTAGGTTTATGCAATATTTATCTGTTGCACATTTGAGCTACGCTAGATAAATATTATTTTTAATTATTCCTTCATACTAAAGAGTAGACTGGTTAATGAATAGCCATTACATACGTATTCAAGACAGATTAATGACCTTTTATTTACTGTTTAGCCACGTTTTGTTGACGATTGATAAGGGAATTATAGGCATAAAAAAACCGTGATAAATCACGGTTTTTACAATGAGATGCATTTACTACATCAATAGTAAATTTATTTGATTAGTTGGTTTTCTCAGTAATCGTTAACATAGGTCTTGATGGGTTAATTGCGTTCAATGTAAAGACATAAGTCGCTTCTTTAGTTACATCAAAAGTAATATCAGCACCGGGTAATGTTAAGGTTTTTGCTTCACCGGCGGTTAAGATATTATCATCAACAACACCGCCAACCGTAGAGTCTTCTTCCCAATCAGCAGAGGCAATTTTAAAATTATAGCTACGAACGGGTAATAACGTTTCTATTGTATAAATACCTGCAGCATAAGTTAGTATATAAGCCTCTTCGGTAGCCCATCCATTCATGTCGCCTTTAAGGTACATAGTACGTTCTTGGTAAGGGGCAGGCGCTTCGGTTACTGTTAATTTAGGCGCGGTAAAATCAGTCGCATCTAAAGTGAAGGTTAATATTTTATTTTCAGTCACTTCAATGGCAATATTATCTTCACCCGGTAAGGTTAATAATTTTTCTTCACCGATAACAACATCACCTTCGCCAGCAAAAGCACCCATAGTAGAATCGTTTTCCCAGCCATCTGACGCTATTTTAAAGCCATACTTTTTAGTGTTATCAATCAATGCATTTACCACGTAAGTGGTGTCGGTAAGTGCAAAGTCAAAGTTAGGTGTTGTTGACCAATCGTTCATGTCACCTTTTAAATACAAAGTGCGACCTGAATAAGGTACTGCATTCTCAATTGTTAATATTGGGGCACCTTTATTGGTAGCATCAAGTATAAATCGATAAGTACCCGCTGCAGCGGCAGTGAAATTAATGTTTTGAGCAACATCTTCACCAAAAACTAATGTGGTGGCAGTATCAAGTGGCACAACGGCACCTTCGGTAGCAATACCGAAATTAGTCGCATCAGTCCAATTAGCATCAGCCACTTTAAAGGCATAATCTTGCATTTCTAATGGATGTAAAGAGGTGTAGATATTTTCACCCTTATATACCATAGGAAGGGCATTAGCCCATTCGTTCATGTCGCCTTTAACATAAAGTACTTTGTCATAAGCAACTTCAATAACGGTTAACGTTGGTGCTTCAGTATCTGAAATATCTAAAATGAACTGGTAGTTACCGTTGTTAGGAATGGTAAGGCTAATGTTTTTACCTAGCTCTTCACTGGCAATCAATGTTTTACTTTCGCCAAGAACGACTGTTTCATCACCTTCACTTGCGCCAAAGGCATTGACAACATTCCAATCTGCATCAGCAACTTTGAAATTATAAGCTGTCGCTGAGCCCGTAACGGCTAGTGCCATCGTGTAGACACCTTCAGAGTAAACAAATTTATTGCTGTCGTCTGTGGTTTCCCAGTCAATGAGGCCGCGTAAATAAAGTTCAGCTGCGCCATCAACAATAGTTGGCACTGCATCTGGGTCGGTTACACACTCGTCACCCGCTTCATTAGCTATAAGTGGCGCTTCACACTCTAAAGGTGCCGGTGTTGAGCCACCAGGAACAACTAAAGAGGCAAACGTTCTTGGGAACGGAAAGATAGTGGTTTCTTTTTCTAATAAGAATAATTCACCGGTATTAACTGTGCTTATATCAACAAGAATATCATCTTCACCTGAAAATTTAACTGAACCAATAGCATCGTAAACAATAAAGTTAATACAATTAGGTGGATCGATAGTATTCATTACCCAATAGGCGCCAAAATTATCATCAATACCTGTCCATGCTAATGAAGAGCCCCAAGGTGTGGTCCCTTCAGGACGATCAAAATCTGCATAGGAGTTACAGTCAGCGTTATTCCAAGCGTGCAAACCGGCAAGGTTATAATCTATCGCGCTGCCATCAGTTGGTGTTTCAAATTGAAAGTAAATAACTAATTCGTTTGCCGCTGGTGTGTAAGCTGGTACGGGCATAGTGATACCGTTAGAGCCATCAATCCATGCCTCTTTGCTCATTTCACAAAGTTGAGTGTCAGGGTTGGCAACTTCAGGGTAATTACAGGGGGTAATTACTAATTCACATGCATTACCTGTTTCGTTAATTGTTTCTGGTGACTTACACCAAAGAGGGGATTCAGTAACAGCATTACTTTCATCACTTCCTCCACAGCCTGCTAATACACTAACCAATACGGCTAACGTAGCAAACGATAATTGTTTCATATAACCAGTCATAAATGACATCTCCACTTAAATGTTGATAAGGTGCTAAGCCGTTATTTATATAGCAAACTTAGTACGTTGTTTTTATTTTAATAATTGTTATTGCTTTATATTGTTACTGTCACGTAATCAAAAAACGGTCTTAATCATCCATTAAAAAGTAGCTTCAGGTTATGTTGAATCTAATTTCATCATCCTTTCACTGGGGAACGATGTTATGCCGCGTTGACTATAAAACCTAATGCTGATGTTATGAATACGTATTCAAAGACCTACAGTAATCTGCTTTTATTCTTACTTTAATTTTTTAAGGTTATGTAATAAAAGGAAATAACGAGTTTACTTGCTTTCTAGAACCATCTTATTACTAAAGTTCGCTGATGGGTAATCGGTTGTAACTGTGCAAAAAATGATTACTATGAAGTTGTCACCGTAAATCTTGAAACATAAATAGATAGGGAATATCTCATAAAAATAATTGACTCCAACTCGCTGTGCGTTATCAACCATAGTGCAAGTGTAAGTAGGGGCTTCTCGATAATACATATTATTAGGAATATGAAACAATGAACAAATTCAAGCCAAATATATTAACACTCAGCTTAATAGCTGCGGGTTTATCATTTGCTAGTGTTCCCAGTTTTGCTCAAGATGCTCAAGAAGAAGTAAAAGCGCAAACTGTTAACGTTAACAAACCAAAAACATTAGAAGAAAAAGAAAATGCAGTAGAAGTTATTGAAGTTAGAGGTTTTAGAGGCAGTATTATTAAGTCTTTAAACACTAAACGTTTTTCAGACACTGTCGTTGATGCGATATCAGCTGACGACATTGGTGGTTTACCCGATGTATCTATAGCCGATTCTTTAACACGCTTGCCAGGTGTTACCTCTGTACGAATCGATGGCCAATCAAGCGAGCTGAATATCCGTGGTTTATCAGGTGGCTTTGTATTTTCAACATTAAATGGTCGTGAACAAGTTTCAACAGCAGGTGGACGCTCAGTTCAGTTTGATCAATTTCCTTCAGAATTAATTAAGCAAGCGCAAGTGTATAAATCACAAAAAGCGTCGCTTATAGAAGGCGGTATTGCCGGTACTATTGAACTAGAAACCGCTAATGCGCTAGATAATGAAAAAGAAACTAGCTTTCGTTTTTCAGCTCACGGAAATTGGAATGATGCCGCTGCTGGCAATGAAGATTCTGCTGACTTTGGTCGCCGCTTAACCGCTTCTTATCAAGCCAAATTCTTAGATGACACGCTTGGTCTTTCATTGGGTTACGCCGGTATGTTTCAGCCTACTGTGTCGAGCCGTTTCGTAAACTATCAATTTGACGACCGAGATTTATCAGAAACATATGATGGCGGTCCAGAAAGTCTATTAGTTTCATCTGGCTTTGAAGTTAATGAACGTGGTGGTGAAGATAGTCGTGATGCTTTTGTTTTGGCGTTAAATTGGGAACCTCGTGATGATTTACGTTTCCAATTTGATGGTTTTCATTCAAAGTTTGACTCAGAAAAATGGGATCGTGGTTTACGTATATCAGGCATAAATAACATTGCCAGCCCAGGACAGTCTTTACTCTTAACCGATCCGCTTATTGCTAACGGCGCACTTATCGGTGGTACCATCTCTCGTAATCCTAATGGTGATGCCATTGCGCCACCTTATAAAGGGTCTGATCGTAGCTTAAATATTCAAACACAAGCCGATGATAATACGACGAACAGTGAATTAAGCTCATTTGGTTTAAAGGGTGAATGGGAAATTAATGATGATTTATTAATGACCGTTGATTTTGCCCATTCTCAAGGTAAAGAGACCAGCAAAGATCAAGTTATGCGTATGGCTTATTTTAAAGACTCTAGCGCAGCAACTCCTATTATTGATAACGACATCATCTTTAGCTATAAACTTAATGGCTTAGAAAACCCTGATTTAGCCTTTAACCAAGACTTTACCGATACCGACCACATGATGGTTACCAGTGCAGAGTCATATCCAAGTATCGAGTCAAATGAATCAAATGCTGTACGAGTTGATTTCGCTTACCAACTTGAAAGTGACATCTTTAGTTCAGTTGAATTTGGTGCCCGTTTATCGGAACGTGAATACGAACTGGGCCGTGGTCGTTTCTTATATGGTACTACCGACGCAAATATGCGTAATGGTCAATACATCACTTATGCAGGTACCGATGAAGAAGGTAACCCGATAGAAACAGAACGTTTTGCTCCATTTCCATTATCCAATGAAAACTCGACAGTAACGAGTATTAACGGTGACTTACCGGGTATGCCGAGTTTCTTAGCGGTTAACAACAACGATATTTTAAATGCTTGGATCCCAAATGTTGATCGTACGCCAGTACGTGACTGGAATCATAGCTGGACAATGACTCAAAATAATATTGTTGAAGAAGAAGTTACCGCAGCTTATGTGCAATTAAACCTAAACGCTGAACTGTTTGGTTTACCGTTAAGCGGCAATGTAGGTCTTCGCTATGTTGGCTCTAAACAAAGCAGCACAGGTTTAGTCAATGTGGGAGCGGGTAATGGTGATGTAATTTATGATGATGTTGGCGGTACAAGCGACGAATTCCGCCGTGAAACAGTCAGCGAAAGTTATAATGATTTATTACCATCTTTAAATTTGAATATTCAATTGTCTGAAGACGACCAATTACGTTTTGCTTACTCAAAAGTTATGTCACGTCCAGATATGCCATCAATGGCTAACAGCGGTAACTTTAGGTTTAATTCAGCGGATGACGGTCGAAACTATATTGATTTAGACAGTTCAACTAGCCCGTCAATACGTCCGTTTTATGCAGATCAAATCGATATTTCTTATGAGCATTATTTCTCTGAAACCGATGGCGCGTTTGTTTTTGCTATTTGGAACAAAGACATTGAAAACATGCCAGGTACAACCACAGATAAGAATTTTGATTATCAGGCTAATGGTATTGCTGTACCAGCAATCCCTGATGACAAGACGCATGCTGAGTACGATAGCGAAACTGGGGAGCCCATTGGCGAACCACTCGTTTGGGAAAATGGCACTTATTCACACGCCGCTAATAACGCAGAGGCAGGTTATATTCGTGGTATTGAAATTGGATATACGCAAACTTTTACCTTTTTACCTGATATGTGGAAAGGCTTAGGCGCTAACATCAATTTTTCTTACACAGAAAGTGAAATCGAACGTCCGTCAAATGTACCGGGTGAAGATGGTCAGCCAGGTCCAATCGAAGGTTTATCACCACGCGTATTTAGTGCAACACTTTTTTATGATTACGAAGATTTGTTCACCGCGCGTGTTAGTGCTCGTCATCGCGCAGAATACTTGAGTCGTCAAATTGCGATTGGTGATTCACAATCAGCGTATTTCCAAGAAGAAACGATTATTTCTGCACAAATGTCGTATAACTTTACTGAGAATCTACAAGGAGTCGTTTCTGTTGATAACTTAACAGACGAACCGAATATTTCTTACTTTGGTGATACTTCACGTACCGGAACAATTCAGTACTTTGGCCGCACGGTTTACTTTGGTATTAATTATTCAATGTAAATGAAAACTTAAAAAGGTGTGGATGAAACCACACCTTTTTTATTTGTCGATAGTCATGGTAATTTTTTAAGCAGTAAAAATTAATGATAAATTCAGCCTACCCAGATAAAACAGCACAAAGCACTTCCCCAAAAAAACTTAACATGGTGATTTTAGGTGGTGGTACTGCAGGTTGGATGACCGCTAATTTAATGGCTAAAAAGTGGCAAAACCACCCCGTTTCAATAACGTTAATTGAATCTCCTTCGCTCGGTGTTATTGGTGTTGGTGAAGGCTCTACACCACAATTAAAAAGCTTCTTTGACAAAATAGGTGTCACCGAACAAGAATGGATGCCGCAATGCAATGCGACCTATAAAAATGGCATATTATTCAATGGCTGGTCAACACGAGTAGGTTTTGAAAGTTATTTTCATCCTTTTACTTCGCTTATCGATGCCCATACGGCTCCTGCCTTTGTCTATAACACTCAGTATCGTCGTAAAGGCTTTAACGTCGATTGTCATCCTGATCGTTTCTTTTTGTCTGCACAATTAGCTAAACAAAAAAAATCTGCGGTTGGCGAATATAATTTTCCTTTCGATATTGGCTATGGCTATCACTTTGATGCCATTTTATTGGGGAAGTTTTTAGGAAAAGTTGCGCAGAAAAAAGGTGTTAAGCATATTTTGGCGCAAGTTGATGAGGTAAACGTAAATGATGCTGGCGACATTCAATCGTTAACACTCGATAACGGCGAGGTCATTGCCGGTGATTTTTTTGTTGATTGCTCAGGCTTTAACAGCCTACTTTTACAAAAAACATTAAAAGTACCTTTTATCAGTTTTAAAGATAACTTATTTAATGACAGTGCTGTGACCATCTCTGTAGCAAGAGATGAAAACGCTCAGCAAGGTCTTAACTCACAAACTATTGCTACTGCGATGAAATGTGGTTGGGCGTGGGATATTCCGCTAACTAACCGCACTGGAAACGGCTATGTTTATAGTTCAGAGCACTGTACTGGCGAACAAGCAGAGCTTGAGTTACGAGAAAAACTTTCATTGGTCGATGAAGCCGTAGACGTTCGTCACTTAAAAATGAAAGTAGGGCGAGTCAAACAACATTGGCACAAAAACTGTGTCGCTATTGGCTTGTCGCAAGGCTTTATTGAGCCCCTTGAAGCGACCGCTTTACATTTTGTCCAAGAGAGTATTGAAGGTTTTATTGATGATTTCTCTCTCGGTCTGTACAGCAATATTTATCAAGATAGATTTAATGAAAAAATGAATCATCGTTTTGATGGCATTCGTGATTATATTGTCGCTCATTATCGCTTGAGTTCGCGTGACGACACCGAGTACTGGCGAAAAAATAGCATAAATCCCAATATATCTAACAATTTAAAGAAAATAGTACAGTGCTGGGTCGCGGGTGATGATTTAAACAAAGCCCTAATTCAACCAGGTATGGTGAGTTTTTACCCACCAGTTTCTTGGCATGCTATGCTTGCCGGTTACGGTATTTTTCCTGAGTTATCACAAGACAAACAACTTGCCGAAAAATTTGGCGAGCAGGCTCTTGATGCAGCACATAAATATGACTTAGCGCATATAGACCAGTTTATTCAACGCTGTTCAGTAAATTTTGCTGATCATCAACAGTTTATTAATGACAAGCTCATTAATAAATAAAGTTATTGATAGGTATTCACATGAAAAACACGCGATCATCACTTTACGTTTACCCCTTTCTTTTCTTATTAAGCTTCGCACTTACTGCGCTATCAGGTTGTGGTGGCGGAAGCGCGAGTAACGATAAGCCTGTCGAGAAAACAGGTGTTGAAACACCTGTTTTAATTGGGCCACAAGTTGTTGGTATTGCTGCAAAGGTTACTGAGCTGGCTGCCATTGGCAGCGCTAGTCATCAGTGCCATGCCGTTGAGAATAGTGCGCAATCATTACAGTTTTCGGAAATTTCTCAGCAAGCGGGTATTACCTTTAGCCATTCAATGCCCGATGGTGATGGCGTATTAGGTATGTCTGGTGGTGTGGCTGCAGGTGATTTTGACAATGATGGTTGGGTAGATTTATACGCGATAGGTGGTGAAGGGCAAGCCAATGTTTTATTAAAAAATCAAGGTGATGGTACCTTTACCGACCGAGCTAGCTTTTCAGGTGTTGCTCAAAAAAATAAAGGCAGTGGTCCTGCTTTTGGTGATTTTAATGGTGACGGCTTATTAGATTTATTTGTTGGTGGTGTCGGTGGCGATGCGGCAAAGCTTTATGTTAATCAAGGAAATGAACAATACCTAGACATTACTGCGAGTTCAGGTCTGGTACTGCCGGGTAATAATTTTTCAGGCACTTGGGCTGACTACGATAAAGATGGTGACCTTGATTTGTTTGTTACTCATTGGACCGAAGAACGTAGCGGTTACTTTGCCTATTTTTGGCAGAATAATGGCGATTCAACCTTTTCAGATGTCACCTTTGAAGCCGGTATAAAAAATACCAGTAATGCCGATAAAACCTTAACCGCAACATTCTCTGATATTAATAACGATGGTTGGGTCGACCTACTCTTAGTAACAGATTATGCGCAAACCCGTCTTTACAAAAACAATAAAGATGGCACGTTTACCGATATCACTGACCATGAAGTGATAACAGATAATACTGGCATGGGCTCAGCAGTGGCTGACTACGACAATGATGGCGACTTAGACTGGTTTGTTAGCGCAATATCTTATCGAGACGAACCGGCAAAGTTAGGTTGGCTGTCTCCAGGCAATCGCTTTTATCAGAATCAGGGCGATGGCACTTTTCTTGATAAAACAGACGAGCTTGGTGTTCGTCATAGCTCTTGGGCATGGGCGACTTGTTTTAGTGATTTCAATAACGACGGCTTACAAGATTTATTTGTTGTTAATGGTATGTATGGCGAAAATATTGAAAAAATGTTTTTAGACGATCCTTCTCGACTCTTTCTTGCTAATGGCGATGGTACTTTTAAAGAGTCATCCATCGATGTCGGTATTGATGACAAGTCGATGGGGCGAG
This sequence comes from Colwellia sp. BRX8-4, assembly GCF_014077345.1. Taxonomy (NCBI): domain Bacteria; kingdom Pseudomonadati; phylum Pseudomonadota; class Gammaproteobacteria; order Alteromonadales; family Colwelliaceae; genus Colwellia; species Colwellia sp. BRX8-4. The sequence continues at coordinate 95,752 of NZ_JACGVS010000016.1, read as the reverse complement.
GCTTAGTATGTTTTGATTATGACAAAGACGGTGATCAAGATATTTATATTGCTAACCATGATGAGCCACCTAAGTTGTTTTGTAATAATGGCGGCAGTAAGACGGGTCAGAATAACTTTATCAATATCAAATTGATTGATGCAACCAGTAACTCTCAGGCCCTAGGGGCAAGGATATATGTCAGTAGTGGTGATATTCGTCAAATGCGGGAATTAAAATCAGGGACAAATTATGTATCACAAAACCCGGTTGAAGCACACTTTGGTTTAGGTAAGTCGTCAATAATAACCCGTATACGTGTGGTGTGGCCTGATGGCGAAGAGTCAGTGATCACTCAAGTAGCGGTCAATAAATTTGTGACTATCGAGCGTATTTAGCCGCTATTGACTAATTATTTAGTTGCTAGCCAATAATTGTTAGAATCAAAATAAGTATAAAAATAATAAGTAGACCTTATGATTAAGCCGAGCAAAATGAAAATAGTAAAAAACATTATCCTGCCACTCATGTTAAGCCCATTATTATTAACGGCTTGCGGTGGTTCAAGTTCAAGCAGTAAAAATGAAGTGATTGTTGCTGCGCCAATAACAATAACACCCGAGCGAAGTGGACAGTCAGTTGCAAGACAGTGGAATGAAGTTTTACTGCATGCGATACGAAATGACTATGCGCGCCCTACGGTACATGCTCGAAATTTATTCCATATTTCATCAGCAATGTTTGACGCTTGGTCTGTTTATCGCCCGCAAGTGAAACCTTTTTTATGGGGCAATAATGTTGCTGGGTTTAATTGTCTTGCACAAGCCGTTGATTTGCCTATCGACATTATCCCTTTTCAAGAGCAAGCGATAAGTTTCGCCAGTTATAAAATGATCAAACATCGTTTTCGCTTATCACCTGGAGCCAATAATATTATTGCCACAGCGGATGCTTTAATGACGCGCTTAGGCTTTGATGTTGATGATACTTCTGTCGACTATGCTAATGGTTCAGCTGCAGCTCTTGGTAATGCTATCGCCCAATGCTATATCAATTTTGGCTTACAAGATGGCGCTAACGAACAACAGTTTTACAGTAATCGCCATTACCAATCGGTTAACCCTGCGTTAGCTTTGGGAACTGGGCAGTCGGGTAACCCGACTATTGTTGACTTAAATCGCTGGCAACCCCTTTCTATTCAGGGATATATTGATCAAGCAGGAAACCCTGTTGACGATATGCCTGAATTTTTAAGCCCAGAATGGGGACAAGTTGTTCCATTTTCCTTATCTGCAAATGACAAAACTGTTTTTACCCGTGATGGATTTGACTATCAGGTTTACCATGATCCAGGGATGCCGCCGTTGATAGGTTCAGATACAGCGGATTTATATAAGTGGGGCTTTTCGTTAGTCGCGATATGGTCAGCTCATTTAGATGAGAATGACGGTGTCGAATGGGATATATCGCCAAAAAGTATCGGTAACATTAATAGCTTTCCAACAACCTTTTCTCAATATAATGAGTTTTACAATCAACTTGACGGCGGAGATACCAGTGCCGGTTATATCCTTAACCCAGTAACTAACCAACCTTACCAAGAGCAGATTGTGCCTCGTGGTGACTATGGCCGAGTACTCGCCGAGTTCTGGGCAGACGGTCCTGAGTCTGAAACACCGCCGGGTCACTGGTTTGTCATCCTAAATACCGTTAGCGACCATAATTTACTTGAAAAACGTTGGGCGGGTACTGGCGAAATATTAGGTAATTTAGAATGGGATATAAAAAGCTATTTTGCCATGGGGGGTACTATGCATGACGCGGCAATCGCAGCTTGGGGGATCAAGGGGCGCTACGATTATATTCGACCTGTTTCAGCCATTCGTGCAATGGCCGACCTAGGACAAAGTAGCGATGAGCAATTACCTTCTTATCACCTTAACGGAATTCTTCTTGTCGATGGTTACATCGAACTTGTTGGAGCGAACGATGCATTAGCAGGGGACAATAAACAAAATGTCGGAAAAATTAAAATTTATGGCTGGAAAGGCCCAGATTACATTAACAACCCCGCTACTGATAAAGCCGGTGTTGATTGGATTTTAGCTGAGAATTGGTGGCCTTATCAGCGTCCCTCTTTTGTGACCCCACCTTTTGCCGGCTATGTATCTGGGCATTCTACTTATTCTAGAGCCGCTGCCGAATTAATGACCGCAATGACAGGTTCACGATACTTCCCTGGCGGAATGAGCGAATTTGACGTGGTTGCCAATGAGTTTTTAGTTTTTGAACAAGGGCCAAGTGTCAATATGACCCTGCAATGGGCGACTTATCAAGATGCTTCTGATCAATGTAGTCTGTCACGTATTTGGGGAGGTATTCATCCACCTGCCGATGATATTACCGGTCGCTTAATTGGTGAGAAAATAGGTAAAAATAGTTTTGAGTTTGTACAAGACTATTTTAGTCAATAACCTTTAATGCGACTGCAAATAATAAAAAGAGAATAATAAAAATGTTGGCCATTCAAAAAAACCTTAGTAAATCTTTCTATATGCTATTGAGCCTACCCGCAACAGCGATGGGGTTTGCTTTATCAGTACAGATATCAGCGCTTAGCTGGATATTAACTACTCAATACGGTCTTGATATTCATCAGGTCGGCTTAGTGTGGGCCGCAGGACCTATTGCGGGGATTTTAGGACAAGTTATAGTTGGTATTATTAGCGATAATGTTTGGTTTTGGAATGGCCGTCGCCGTCCGTTTATCCTCATCGGTGGTGTGTTAGCCGCTATGATGTTATTGGCTTTACCCAATATTGATATTGTTTCTTCATCACTTGGCATCTCAGGATTGCTCGGCGTAGCGATTGCTGTTGCGTTAACCTTAGATTTATCGATAAATATTAGTTTTAATCCAACACGTGCCATTATCGCGGATGTAACCCCTGAAGGTGATGCTCGCACTAAAGGTTATACCTGGATGCAAACGGTATCAGGCTCTTTTGGTGTATTGGCTTATGCGGTTGGTGCTACGTGGGGGAACTTTATACTTATTTATTTAGGCGCAGGATTAGTGTTTTTTCTATCAATATTAGCTCCTTTTTTTATTAGCGAACCCAAAGAATTATTAGTAAGTCAACGCGATGTTATTCAAGATAAAGTCTCGTTTACAATGGTGTTGATGAACATAAAACCCTTGTGGGGCTTCATTATTTACGATATTTATGCGATGGCTTTACAAATATCAGGTATAAAAACCGATCATTACTGGGCTGAAGTTATTGCGGCAATCATTACCTTGTATTTTGTTGTTATTACTTTATTTGCTAAAGAGAGTTGCAGTGATAACAGCATTGGTTTTAGAAAAGTATTAGCCGCTCATTCCTTCAGTTGGATTGGCGTACAAACGATGTTTGTTTTTATTATTGCTTTTCTTCAAGACAAAATGCCAAGTTTGTCAGACGATGATTTAGGCAAAGTTATAGCGATGAGTTTTCTCATTTTAAGTGCAGTGTCTGCTTTATTACCGGCATTTGTGCTTGAACCGATAGCTAAAAAAATAGGACGAGTAAAAACCCATACCTATTGCATCGCCAGTATGGCCGTTGGCTATGGATTAGTCGTCATGTTTGGAGATGTAAAAGAAGTGCTTTACTTACTTATGGCGTTATTAGGAATTGGTTGGTCTGCTATTATTAGTTTACCGTTTGCCATTATGTCTGAAAAGGTTGAACAGTCTCGTATGGGCCTATATATGGGCCTATTCAACTTGTCTGTTGTATTACCGCAGTTGTTAGTTAGCTTAGCGATTGGTTTATTCATCAGTAAAGTTGCCGATAAAAGTGTAGTGTTTCAAATTAGTGCTATTGCACTCGCAATTTCAGCGTTGGCTTGGACGAAAGTACAGGAACATTCAAAAGCTTAATTCAGACAAAATAACCTTATAAAACGATAAGTATTAAACAACTTATCGTTTTTGTATCGATTTAATAACAGCAATTAAAGATTCTTTTCGTTTAATTATTAGCCATCTATAGACAAGTACCCCCAATTTAAATTATAAAATGCGCAACGTTATATTTTAGGAATTAAGATGAAAATTTTTCAACCGTTAGCTTTATTATTTTTTTGCTCGGTAATGGCTTTTAATGTTCGTGCCGATATTAATGAAAATACCACCATTAACGACATTCATCAGCAAATGCAAAGTAAACAATTAACCAGCGAACAATTGGTGCAATTCTATTTAAAACGCATTGCGACATATGATGACAAAGGAATGACGCTAAATTCAGTGGTGCAATTAAATAAAAATGCCCTCAAGCAAGCTAAAGCACTTGACCTTTATTTCCTTAAAAATGGCTTTAAAGGCAGCTTGCATGGTATTCCTATTCTACTTAAAGACAATATAGATACTACTGATGGTATGGCAAACACAGCAGGCTCAACTGCTTTAGCCAATAATTTTCCAGATGATGATGCTTTTTTGGTTAAACAACTCAAAGAAGCTGGCGCGATTATCTTAGGAAAAACCAATCTAAGTGAATGGGCAAACTTTCGCTCAACCGCTTCATCAAGTGGTTGGAGCGGTTTATATGGACAAAGTAAAAACCCTTACGATATAACAACTAGTCCTTGTGGCTCTAGTTCAGGTTCTGGTATTGCTGCTGCGGCTCACTTCGCTACGGTAACAATAGGTACTGAAACTGATGGTTCAGTGACTTGTCCAGCGGCAATTAATGGGGTTGTTGGAATAAAACCAACCTTAGGCACCGTTAGTCGCGACGGTATTATCCCCATTGCGCATAGTCAAGATACAGCGGGCCCTATGGCGAGAAATGTAACCGATGCGGTTATTTTGTTAGCGGCAATGGTAAAAGCAGACCCAAGTGATCAAGATGGAATGTCTTCAACGATAGATTACCTCTCACATTTAAAGCTTGATGGTCTTAAAGGTAAGCGTATCGGTATTGCTCGAAATCTAATGGGTTATCATCAAGGGCTAGACAATGTTTTTAGTCAGGCAGTACAAGATCTTAAAAGCCAAGGTGCAGTGATCGTAGACGACGTTAATTTTGAAAAAAAAGATCAGTGGGGCGATTCTGAATTTGAAGTGCTGCTTTATGAATTTAAAGACGAGCTCAATAAGTATCTTTCAAAAACAGCACCAGGCATGCCAAAATCACTCAGTGAAATGATTGAATTCAATAAAATAAATGCTGATATTGAAATGAAATATTTTGGACAAGAAATATTTTTGATGGCACAAGCTAAAGGGGACATTACTGATAAAGTTTATCTTGATGCACTCGCAAAAGCGAAACGTTTAACACAACAAGCAGGCATCGATGCGTTACTTGAAAAGCACAATCTTGATATGATTATTGCCCCAACCACAGGGCCCGCGTGGAAAATTGATTGGGTTAATGGCGACCATTATTTAGGTGCTGCATCTTCTGCTGCGGCAATATCAGGTTACCCTCATATTACGCTACCCATGGGCTATGTACATGGCTTACCTGTTGGCTTATCAATGTTTTCCGGCAAGTTACAAGAAGGTATCTTGATTGAAGCTGCTTTTGGTTATGAACAAGCGACTCAACATCGCGTTGCGCCAAAACTACAGTAATTATCTCTGGTAAATTAATAACAACTAGATGAAGTAAATAATGCAGATGCACGGTCTATAGTTTTAGTACAAACATTTACTTCATATAAGAGTTTATAAAAATTATGGTTAATAACAAAAAATATATACCGGTCATTGTCACTTTGCTTTTCTCTATGCTTTTTATTAACAGCGCTTTTGCCAAGCAGACTTCAATAAACGTTGGGCCTAAAGTGGGTGACAAAGCACCGGCTTTAACGGTAATAGATGCAACAAAATCAGTGGTTAACATTGAGGACTTAACCGCTGAAAAAGGATTAATCATCTTATTTTTTCGTTCAGCTGACTGGTGTCCCTTTTGTAAACGCCACTTAATTGAATTCAATGAATATGCTGATAAATTTAAAGCGTTAGGTTACGGTGTTGCGGCTATTTCTTATGACAGTACTGACATCTTAAACGATTTCTCTAAGGCGCATCAATTAACCTATCCTTTGTTGTCAGATCAAGCGGCGGCGACGGTAAAAGCCTATGGTATTCTTAATAAAGATTACCAAATGGGCGATGATAATTATGGCATTCCTTATCCTGGTGTTGTGATTATTGACCCTGCAGGGACTATCTTTCATAAATACTTTTTTGAAGGTTATCGCAAACGTGTAAAGTTTATCGATTTATACCAGCAGTTAAGTACCATCAAATAAGCGATAGATTTTAGTCGTATAACAGCCTCTACTTTTTAAAATAGTAAGGAATAGAGGCTAAACAATAATAAATAGATAATAATTTAAAAAAATGTTTACTTTCACGTTTAAGCTGTTTATAGTTGTTTTGTTAATTATCCCCCTCTCGTTTATTTAACCTATTATCACTTGTGATTAGTACTTGTGATAATCAATGTTATGTCTTTCCCTTTCACAGTCAGTCATCACTCAAATTACTAAGCCTAAATTGTTGTCTGAGGTTATCAAGATCCATTATTTCTTGATCAGATATTTATAAATATCTAAACGTTTTCACACAGTAATATGGCTTTTATTATTAATGCGCAGCAGCGCAAATTAAAGAGTTTTATTATGTCTTATACATATAAAGGAACGATTTATTCAATTAAATCACCTATTAATTTCATTTCAGTTAACAAACACAATGTTGTTGTTAACGATCAAAATGGTACTAAGTTAATCAAGTTTGGCAATAACACCGATTCTAAATGTTTTTTAGAATGGATATACCAAGCTTAATAACAAGATAAACCCTCAATTCAACACCATGAGTTGAGGCAATGATTTAAGTCGAATCTTAGCGATATAACCACTAAGCTTCGACTAAATCGCTACTTTTACTTCACTTCAATCAATCCCCCTGATTTATCATATTTGGCTAATCTAGCTACAATATTCTTTGCTAATTTCTCTAAATATCTATTAAATTATATTTATCTACGATATCGATATCGATAAATGATTAAGTTATCCTATGTTACGATTTTGATGCTAGGGTGTTTTACTTAGCTATTCATTAGCCGATGGCCCCGCTAACTGATATTAATAAAAATTAAGTTAACCTATTAAGACAAAGGAACAACATAAATGAACAGTGTTAAGCATGATGGTCTCGACTTTATCCCTTCAAAGGTTGTCTGCATTGGCCGAAATTATGTCGAGCATATTGAAGAGCTAAACAATGAAATTCCAGCAGAGCCGGTAGTTTTTATTAAGCCTAACTCCGCCATTTCTAATGAGATAGAAAGCCATCAATCTGATGAAATACACTATGAAGGTGAGATCAGTTTTATTATTAAGAACAATCAAATTTCTGGTATAGGCTTTGGCTTAGATCTGACAAAAAGAAAGCTTCAAAATGTGCTTAAATCAAAAGGTCTACCTTGGGAGCGAGCTAAAGCTTTTGATAAATCGGCCGTATTTAGCAACTTTGTTAACTGTGATGGCGATTATAAAAGTTATAAAATGGAGTTATTTATAGATAACCTTCTTATACAATTCGCTAATTACCCACTGATGATCAACAAACCTGAAATGTTAATCACTGATATACAAAGTTTCTTAACCCTTGAAGATGGAGATATTATTATGACTGGCACGCCTAAAGGTGTGGGCATTATAAATTCGGGTCAGTTATTTACCGCTAAAATATATAAAAATGAAGAAATTATTATTGAACAATCTTGGCTTGTTCAATAACTTTATAGGCGCTAGATAAAAAGGGCCATTAAATATAGCGCGACTAAAATAAGATGAACGCTTTAATTAGTCGCCCTCCAACGCTGCCTCATCGTTAAGGAAGGTTCATTAATAAAGTTGTTTTATGGCGAAAGGGACGTCATATCGACCTTGTTTAGCGTATATCACTTTATAAAACTTCCTTCATCTATCGATAGTGCATAAGACTTATACTCCATGTCAGATTTTAAAATATGTTTAGCTAGCCAGCTATAAAGAAATATCGCTCTTTTATGATGTATATCGATATTATAATGTGTGAGTTTTTCTTCTAGTAAATGAAATTTATTTCTTAGCTCAGCGTGCTTTCTTATATGATCTTCAGTGTCAGGATGATTCGGTAAGTTAAATGATTTCATTAGCCATTTTCTTTGTGTTGAGCGTTATGTTGATTTTTTTGTTTGAATGCTAACAACCACTTTTCAAAATCACTCGCACTTAGCGGTTTACTATAAAGAAAACCCTGATGGTTGCTACAGCCTAACTCACACAACTTATCTGCTTGTTCTTGCGTTTCTATACCTTCAGCAATGAGGCTAACGTTGAAGGTTTTCGATAGCAAAATTAATGCCATTACTATTGCTCTGTCTTCTGGACAATTTACAATATTATCAACAAAGCATTTATCAATTTTTACATTATCAATAGGTAAACTTTTTAAGCGTTGTAACGAAGAATAGCCAGTACCAAAATCATCAATTGCGATTTTGACTCCTAATTCTCTCAAAGCCACCAAAATAGCAGTGTGATGATTATTATCTTCAGAAAAAAGAGATTCAGTGACCTCAAGTTCAATAGCATTACCAGGGATCATCTCCTCTGTTAATACTTTTTGTACCTGAGCAAAAAGATCATTGCGATCAAACTGTCGCAATGAGATATTAATCGCCATAACCCCAGTAAACAAATTATTAATTCTCCACACTCGTAATTGCCGGCATGCGCTTTTTAAGACAAAGTGGCCTAGCTCTTTAATAGCTCCGTTTGCTTCTGCTATTGGAATAAAAAGGGCGGGTGATATAATCCCCTGCTCAGGGTGAATCCATCTAAGTAAGCATTCGATGCCATAAACTTCACCATTATCAGCATTTATTTGTGGTTGATACCAGACTTCAAACTGTTTATTTTCAATTGCTTGATAAATTTCTCTATCAAGTTCCATCCTACGTTTAATTAACTCTTTTTCTTTAGTATCAAATAATGAATAATAATTTCCTCCTGACTTTTTTACTTTCATCATAGCAACATCAGCAAATGAAATAAGCTCTTTAACATCAAGTGAATCTAAAGGAAATGTACTTACACCAATACTTATCGTTGTTTTAAACTCACCAAATTTGGTCTTAAAAGGTTTTTCAAAAAGGGATAATATTTGTTCACAAATTTTATCTAAATTTCTTAGTGACTTTTCTCCCTCAACAACAACTATAAATTCATCACCACCACTTCTTGCTATAATGTCATTGTCACGTAATTTAGCATTAAGCCTATTTGCGACACTCTTTAATAACTCATCTCCTACTTCGTGTCCTAGAGAATCATTAATAGATTTAAACCTGTCTAGATCACAAAAAAGCACAGCAAAGTAAGTGGGGGTTTCACGATGAAGTTCAGATAAATGTTCAAGTTTTTCAAATAATAGATGTCGATTAGGTAAGCTAGTTAATGTGTCGTGATAGGCATGAAAGTGAACTTCTTCTTCAGATTTTTTTCGACTGGTAATATCGGTAAACTGACAAATATAATTAGAAATGTGACCGTTACTGTCTTTGATACTGCTTATATTTAACCACTCAGGGTAAATTTCACCATTTTTTCTTTTATTCCAAATTTCGCCTTGCCAACCCCCTTCATTAATAAGCTTTTGCCAAAATTGTTTATAAAAATATTTATCTTGTTTTCCAGAGCTTAGGATAGCTGGGGTTTTCCCCCAAACTTCTTCTTGCGTATAACCGGTTATATGAGAAAAACCTTTATTGACTATTTGTATATAACCTTGATTATCAGTCACTACAATCGCTTCATTGGAGTGGTTAAAAATTTGTTCAATAATAGAAATATTAGATTTAGTAATATCGTTATAATTAGTTGCTTTAAAAAAGAGTAATGTTTGTTCTTCGTTATTTTTTGTTAAAGAAAAAAAACAAACGTCTACAGGAAGCTGTCTGTTATCTTTTTGCTGTAAAGTTGAGCTGAAGTGACCAAAGTCAGGGTTACTGTTATTTTGCTGAACTTTATCTGCAGAAAACTTGTGTATTTTATCAATTGAATAACCGAGTAAGTCGGTCTTATCAAGCCCTGTCATCAGTAAGTATTCAGTGTTTACTGCTACTAATATGTAGTTAGCATTTAATGTTAGAATACCCGCAGTTATTTCGTCTTTCATTAACGCTTTGTCCAAATAGCCCATATTTCATATTCCCTCATTAACAACATAGCGTGTCAGCATTATTAGTTGTTTTATAATCTTAGTTAAAATTAAGTAAAAAGCTCGTTTTTATGAAATTTATTTAACAACAATATGCGAGATAATGACTATAGTTAACTAAACCTTATCAGATGCTTAAGTTATAAATACCAATAATACACCTAAAGACTATATTCCTTTGTCGAGGGGGCGGGATCATAGGCTAATCCAAGTGTGTTATAGCTCTTATTGATAAATTCAGCCTTTGTGTGATAAAACATTATAAGTACTTTAATTTTTTAGTGAAATTTGTAACCTTTATCTTGCGTGTAACATCTAAAATAGTATCAAAAGTTAACGGGGAAGCCCTTCGATCGCGTTAATATAATCATTTCCTTATAACTGAAGACTTTATGAACAATGAACCACTAGAAAAACCTTATTCAGATTTACGTCTTGCGGCTATGGCGCCTAATACATTGCTGGGCACAATGCTTAAAATTACCGGGCCTTTTTGGGATAAGTTATTAGGGATAAGTAAACTGCGCAGGGTTTATGAGTCTTGTGAATTATCTGGATTAAACAAACAAGAATTTTCACAAAAATTACTCAATGGTTTAGGTGTTCAGGTTTCTGGTATTAATGGTGTTTTGGCAAAAATACCGCAACGTGGCCGTTGTATTATTGTCTGTAACCATCCTTATGGCATGATTGAAGGGGTTATTATTGCGTATTTATTAACCGAGGTTCGTGCTGATACTAAGGTCATGGCAAACGTCGGTTTAACAATATTTAAAGAAATTAAAGATTACTTTATCTTTGCTAATCCATTAAAGCCTAAAGCTTTGATCAATGGCTTGGCAATAAAACAATGTTTTCGACATCTCGAAAAAGATGGCTTGTTGGTCATATTTCCTGCAGGGCGTGTTTCTTTTTTTCAAGCGGATAAACAACGAATTGCCGATGCTGATTGGAATCGACTCGCAATTAAGCTTGCCACAAAAACCGACTCGCCTATCTTACCTGTTTTTATATCAGGTGCTAATAGCAAACTTTTTCATAATATGGGGAGAGTTTATTATCGTTTTCGACTACTAATGTTAGCGCATGAAATGTTTAAATTACAAGCACATAACATCGCTTTAAAAACCAATAATCTGCTCACCATAAAGCAACTTAATGAATTTAATGGTACTAAAAGAATGAATGATTTTGTCCGCTTACAATGCTATTTAAACGATGATAACTATTTTAGCCCTTGGCTTGAGCATGAGCAAAGAACATCATTTGAAGCGGTTATTCCTATGGTGGATAAAAAAGTAATGAAAAAAGAGCTTGCTCAACTGCCTGAAATACAACACTTATTAGATTTTAAATCATTCTCTGTCTATTATGGTTATCAACAACAAATTCCACATTGTGTAGAAGAAATTACTCGATTACGGGAAATAACGTTTAGAACTTTAGATGAAGGGAGTGGTGAAGCGTGCGATACCGATAAATTTGATGCAACGTACATGCATTTATTTATTTTTGATCATAAAAATGAAGAGATTATTGGTGCCTATCGAATAGGACAGACCGACCTTTTACAAAAAAATGGCGATGTATCAAAACTTTATCTTGCGCAAATGTTTGATTTTGCGCCTGAGTTTATTAATCAACAACAACCTTGTTTAGAAATGGGCCGCTCATTTATCATTGCTGCGCACCAAAACAGTTTTCATGGCTTACTGTTATTATGGAAAGGCATTGGCGCTTTTGTCTGTCAAAACCCACATTACCGAACATTGTATGGCACGGTATCATTAAGCAAACTATATGATCCTCGCTCAGTTGCCTTAATTGATGAAATTATGGTGACAGATAAAGAGGGCGTTAGCGCTAAAAAATCCTTTGCCGGGCAACTTCATCCAGAAGTAAAAGATTTTATTAGCGCAGCACCTGTCTCTTTAAATCAGTTGTCGGCATTAGTGATGGGCATCGAAAAAGATGGTAAAGATGTCCCGGTATTATTGAAACAATATTATAAGTTAGGGGCTAAATTTCATTGCACGGGCATAGATGTTAATTTCAATGACACGCCAGGCTTGTTGCTTAGTGTTAATTTACCAGCAGCACCTGACAAGCTATTAAAGCTTTATTTAGGTTCATCTAAAGCCGCGTATATAAATTATGCTAAAAGTGGTGAGTTAAGTGCCATTTGAGAATAATAAATATTATGCGAATTCAATGCTCTCTTCTTTTGGAGACAAAACTGTGTGAGATTTTTGTAAAACATTATCAAAGTACTCAAAACAAATTTCACTTTCTTTAGCGAGACAAGTTTTTATTGATAAGTGAGAGATACTGACTGTTCTCGCATCTTCTCTTTGCATATTAACCGCATATTTACCGTCTTTTTCTGTCGAAAAATGAAAGTCTTTGTGTTGCTTTGATAATAATTCTTTACCATTAACAGACTGTTCAAAGCGATATTTTCTCTTTTGGCGCACGTCAATAAAATCAATACTTGATGATGTTATCGGTAAGTCAGCTTTACCATCAACGCTTACCTCAATCAGTTGCTTACCATTCCACTTTACGCAGTGAATTTTTGGTTTTTTAATCGATAAATCTTCAGGGAAAATGCACAGTTGAAAAGGTTGGAAAACCTTTAGGTCCATAGTTTCTAATTGCTCAATAACACTCGTTTGGTTTTGCAGTAAAGAAAGAATAAGTTGTCCACGACTGATCACGTTATTGTGATTATTAGCCGGTGCTTGATAATTATTTAATAAAGCGAGCGATAAGCCTTTTTTGCTGACAGCTATCCATGTACCCGCACCAACAGGGTCTACGGGATAAATGGCGCCACTTATTGGATAATATTTAGGGGGAATAGCTAACAAGCGAGAACGTTGTTCATCACGATTGAAAAATAACTCATAACCATTATCATTGAGTAAATACGTTAACGTGCACATTTAATTAATCACAGATAAAAGTTTATTTTTACTTTTAGCATCAGTAGATTGTTCATTACACTGTCTTAAAAAAGTTGCTGTAGCAGGCGCCAAGCCAAAATCTTGGGGTAATTCGGTTGCTTGTAGCGCATTTTTTTGAGCAAAAGTTATCTGAGCAATCATCGCATAGTGATGAGTAGCATGGCTACCGACAAAAACTAATTCTCTAGCAACAGAGGTTTGTAGTTTTTGTATGTTTTTATTGGTTACCGATACTTCTGTCGCTAATGTTATCACTTGATTGAGCTTGTCTTCGGACATGCCTTGAATCCAATTAGCTATTTCATTTAATTTAGCGATAGCAAGTTCAGGAGATAACTCTATTTGGCCACCACGCATCCTAAGATCATAGTTAATCAACTTATTTTCAATACCTGACATTACCGCTAAATAATGATCAATAATATGCCGCATATGGGTGCCTGCAGAACTGATAAAGTTAGGTTGAACGATTTGTGTATAATTTTTTTTAGAGACAGTATTAAGATACAACTGACCTTGTTCAATAATTTCCAATTGACTGATGATCATTCTTTTTTAAATTTCCAATAGTAGAATTAATAAAATGAACTATTTAGACGTTCGACTCTTTAAGATAGCTTGTATAAGATCTTCTGGGACCTCTGGGCCCTGCTCTGCTTTAATAAACCCTGTTTGAGAAAGACGAATGGCATTTTTATAGCCCTCTAAGTAATCTCTGCATTCTGGGCACATACTTAAGTGCAGTTTAAATTTAAAGCTTTCAATGTAAGATAAATTACCGCCATGAAAATCATATAGAAAATTGTCAACCTCTTCGCAGGTCAACATACCTGGCATGTGCTGGGCTATTAATCGCTTAATCATTAACATATCAGTTTACCTTCCAATTTTTTTCTGCGTTCTTTATGTCTTCCTGTTCTAAAATAGTTTTTAAAAGTAACCTAGCTCGGTGTAATTGAGTTTTCACTGAAGCTTCAGATATTGCTAAAATTTCAGCCGTTTCTTTGGTACTTAGTTCTTGGATGTCTCTAAGCAGTAAAACGTTACAATATTTCTCAGGAAGTTGGTAAATAATATTATTAAGCGATAATTTTTCTTCACCTTTTTCAAATAGCATTTCAATATTATTATTTAGGTTATCGTTTAAGCTATGGCCTAAATTATCGGCAAATTGCGTACGCTCTCCATAGTCATTGTATTGCTGATAAAATGTTTCTATTGAGGTAGTGTTTTGCCTTTTTCTTTGTCGAAGCATCATTAGCGCTTCATTTACCGTAATACGGTGCAGCCAAGTCGACAGGTTTGAATTTTTTTTAAAAGAGGTGATATTGTTAAAAACTTGAATGAAGGCTTTTTGTAAACACTCTTGTGCATCGTCATCGGTGGAAAAAAAGCGCCATGCAAGGGTATACATTTTTGCGCTGTATTGACGTACTAATGCCTCGTAAGCGAAAGCATTATTATTGATCAGCTTCTCAACTAGTTCATCTTCTTTATCGATATCTTGGCTTAAAGTAGCGGAAGATTGTTTTTTCAAAAAAGTTGTAACCTTTTTAATTTTAGCGCATCAACTAACTAAGTTAACGAATAATTAATTGAAAATCACTATTTAATTTTAAGGCTGTTTTTTTAGTGTCATTAATGTTCACGATAATAGTAGCAGCCGTTACGGTACCTTGGGATGATGGCTGGTAAGCGATAACAGACCCAAGTGCACCTTTACCCATGAAAGAGTTATTGACCTCTAATAAATTAGTTATCGTAAAAGAAGTACTACAAAGCACGCTCATTATGATTATATAACGCTAAGCGGCAGTGTGGTGATGTTAAATAACGGTATTGCGTTTTCTGTAACCTGTTACTATCCGTCTTATTTATTATGGGTGGACTTTAACTGATAATAGGTAATAGGTAATAGATAAAAAGTGTTAACAGGCTTAAAGTAAAATTGCTTACGGGCACTTGATTACAGCAATTGAGTTGAAATATAAGATACTCTACCTTGTCTCTATTGCGTAATATAAAGCATTGTTATTGAGTCATCATAAGTCCCTGCAACTTACTTTTGCATTTCATGGCTTGCATAAATTTTTTCTATTGAGCCATTTTGTTTTAATTCTTTGATCACTTTATTTACCGCATCTTTTAGTGACTTGTCTTTAAAAGCCATATTCGAGTAGGTAAAGGGCCATAAATAATGTACGGTAAAATTGTTACGGGCTATGCTCGCTTCATCACTATAATATTTATTATTTAAATCATACCAAAATACGTTGATATCACCGACTCTAATCACCTTTTCTCCAGAAAGCATCAGTTGAGTGGTCTCTTTAGGGTGGGCATGCTCTGAATATTTTGTATTTTCTTTTGCTATATTCTTAAATTGTTCACCAAGCAGCTCTGTAGCTCCTTGGTATGCGGCAATAGACTTTCCTTGCAAGTCACTTATATTATTAATAATTAACTGAGCTGACTTTTTCGAAACTGCTACATCTCTAAAGCGAAACACTGGCTCTGATAAGTAGGCTTTTACTTTTGAACTGGGAAAAATATTAGAAGCAACATCAATTGACTTACCATAGTTAATTTCATGTAAGATCCGGTTATTACTCATGGGGATGTATTGCACTTTATATTGTGGCAGCTTTTTGAATATTTCATCAATGATTTCAACAAATAAGCCTTGTGTGCCTTTTTCAATAAAATAAGGAGGAAAGTTACCGACACCCACTTTTATGACTTGCTGCGCCGTTGACACCGTTGAGAATAAAAGTAGATAGGTAAAAAGTAGGCCGCTTAATATTTTTGACATGAATATAACACCACAACTAATTGTTCATTGATTAAGAGTGTAGTTAAATAATAGTAAATAAGGTAATTTAAATCTGTTGATATTATTAATCTTTTATTAATAGATTACAGCAAGTTTTAGGCTTTTAGTTGGCGGTGAATCATAATCGCGTGCATCATACTAAGCCGCGTTTATTCTCTTAATCGCGGGATCTGCTGCCGACATCATTCAGTGATTTCTTATCAACTAAAATAAACTCGCTATTTAGTCTGCCATTGCCCTATAAAGCTTAGCTATAACAGCGTAGGATAACACTACTTTAGATAAAAACTTAGGTTTGCACTTCAGGTGCACTAACATAAATAATTATGCAACTAACAGCAAAAGCATCACTTACTAACGCTTTACTTATTTCTATTTGCACACCGCACTTTAAAGGTGATGAAGCAACAGAATCACTTGCAGAGCTTGCGCGCTTAGTGACAACACTTGGCTTCAAAGTGGTTGGCACTCAATCTCAAAAGCAGAGTTCGACTAAGAAAGTTAATGTACTGGGCTTGGGGAAATTAGCTGAAATAGCTCACCTTACGGGTAACCAGGGTGTCGTTGAAGGCTTAGATGACGCTGATGATTTACTCGATGAAACTGACATTTCTGCTGTGCCTTCAGATATCCCATCAGAAAACCTGCCTTTTGGTTGTGCAGATGTCGTGGTCTTCGATTGTGACTTAAGTCCATCTCAACTGCGTAACGTCGAAAATCAGTTAGGCGTAGAGGTGTTTGATCGCACCGGTATTATTATTGAAATATTTAGTCGTCATGCGCGTACTAAAACAGCAAAACTACAAGTTGAAATTGCTCGTCTTAATTATGTAGCACCACGACTTCGTGAAACATCATGTGGTGATAAAGAACGTCAGATGGGTAAAGGTGCAGGTGAAACAACGCTTGAACTTAACCGCCGAGCAGTACGCGACCAATTAGCCGACCTTAAACGCGAATTGGTCAGTGTTCAACATGAAATGAAAGGCCGACGTACTCAACGTTCTGAGCTTTTTTGTGTGGCATTGGTGGGATATACCAATGCGGGTAAATCATCAATGATGCGAGCGATTACCGGTAGTGATGTTGTTGGCGAAAACAAACTTTTTGCAACACTTGATACCACAGTTCGTGCACTATACCCAGCCACACAACCACGGATATTAGTGTCAGACACGGTTGGATTTATTAAAAAGTTGCCGCACGATTTGGTTGCCTCATTCCATTCAACCTTAGCCGAAGCTCATGATGCTTCGTTACTCTTATATGTGGTTGATGCTTCGGATGCTTCCTTTCGTTCACAACTCGATGTTGTGCACGAAGTACTGGCAGAAGTCGGTGTTGAAGACAGTAAGAAATTACTGGTACTCAACAAATCTGATCAACTTAGTATTGAGCAACAACAAGCACTGATGGAAGAGTTTCCTGATGCTATGATCACCTCTACTCGAAATCCTCTTGATATCACTAAGCTGCATAAATATATTGTTAACGCAGCGCAGGACGATATGATTGAAGATGAGATTATTATTCCTTATACCGCTAAAGGTATCATAGGTGAAATTCGATCGAGCATGAGTGTTACCAAGGAAGACTATGAGTATAGTCACATTAAACTTACAGTACGCTCAAACGCGATTGATTTAGAGAGATTAAAAAAGCGCATGCAGAACTTATAAAGTGATGGCTGTGCTGTTCATTAATTTGAGCAATGTCTGTGGTGAACCCGGTGATTTATTGCTGAGTCATTAATGTTCTAGGATTATACATGGATAAATATTTAAAAATCTAAGGTTTCTCTAGTGAATCAGTATGGTGTTCGAAGGTTAATTCATTTAAGTTATTTCAATTAATTAACTATTGGCTCTATACTGATTTTATTTTCAAGCCACTTTATCTGTGTGGCTTCATGGTCACGCTTAAAAGCATAGTTTTTATTGGCGACTTCAATATTTACACCCGAAAGTATTGACTGATAAGCTGTTAGCTCAAAAATCGCTAAATGCTCATTGATATTATTCGCTTTTTCTAGCCATTCTTTATTGAGTTTACCTAACAAGTATAAGTGCTGCTTTAATGCATGGGTAATACGATTTATCTGTTTAGTATTTTCGTTATCTAGGTCGTTAGCCTTTCGTAATAATTTATATATTCTAGGTAAGCGCCTAATTATTTTATAGTTTGCTTCGTCTGCACTTATTCTTAATTCTTCGACAGTTTTGGGCCAATAATTGAAATTTAAATAGGTCATTGCGCCACAAGCTGAACCAAGAGTGCCTATATGAACGAAACCTCCTGCGAGTACATGGCTACCAAACAACTTTCCATCCGCTTTGTCATTAGCGATATTACCCACCCATAAA
This sequence comes from Colwellia sp. BRX8-4, assembly GCF_014077345.1. Classification (NCBI taxonomy): domain Bacteria; kingdom Pseudomonadati; phylum Pseudomonadota; class Gammaproteobacteria; order Alteromonadales; family Colwelliaceae; genus Colwellia; species Colwellia sp. BRX8-4. Next base: position 77,329 of record NZ_JACGVS010000016.1, on the reverse strand, counting down.
TCACCTTCAACTGTAATGTGGCTATGAGAAATATATTGTGTAATGTTAATATCTTTTTTACAAAAAAAATCGACATATTGTGCAAACTGCGCGCTAATATCTCCATCTGCTTTGATCACTGTACTGTTTTTTAACTTATTTTTGTCTGATATTTGTCGACCAATAATGCCCAGTGCAATCGATATATTGCCGCCTGCAGAAATTGAAGCGGTTTCAACTAACCCACCAATGACGATGTCTTCAGTTGCGGATAATTGCATACCTTCACAAACATTGCCTTGCACATAAATAGAGCCATCAAAACGAATGTTTCCGGTGCCAACATCTATATTTTCAATTTCCAGTAACTTATGCACAGCGACACTATTATCTAAATACTTGGGCATACCATCAATAGCAGCAACAAGAATGTTGTTGTTTTCATCTAAAAAAGAAGAACCTTCAGACTCCTCTAAAAAACATGTTTCACCTGATACTGCATCTATAGCCGCTCCGGTTACATCAAAGCCTTTAACACCATCGGTTGGTGGTATTAGCTTAGCTAATTTTTTACCTGCTTTTACATGAATTAAATTACCTAATTCACGCATATCTACATTGCCATTTTCGAGCTTCTTAGGACACATAATTTGCTCTGCGGGGTTATCGACTAAATATTTTACGTAACCATCCTTTCCATTTCTGCTCATTTTACCTTTTGCTATTTCGGTAGATATACTTTTACCTCCTTGAAGTAACTGCCCCTCTTTTACAATATTGATGATGTTTTCTTTAATGATACCCTTGGTTATATTGTTTTCTTTTAATACATTAATAACATCAGTATTTTCAATGGTTTTACCACCATAAGCTGCGGTAAATTCTAATGTAGCTAACATATTTTCAGGCCCCAACGTGACCTTTAAATTCGCATCAACAGCATTTGCTATGATTGAACTTATACCTGTCGTCGTTTTTGATTCATCACTCTCATCACTTTTAGCCACTTCTGCTAGTAGTAACTCCATCGCCCCGTCAATCAGTAAAAAAGTAGAATATGTAGATAATTTGAATGTTGTTTGTAGTTTTTTTAAGTTAGCTTTTGGCTGTCCTTTAACAGGCGTGATGGTCATTAATAAATCTTTATCTTCGTTTTGAAGTGTTAATTTTATATCACACATATATTCTTCATTGATTTGTCTGCATTAATATCAACTTTATCATTTAAATTGAGGTTAATTGCTAATAAATAAGGTGTTTACGGCTACTGCTGTAATATTGTTTATTATTTGAATACTAATAAATTCAGCCTGTTCACTGAATTGACAAGATTAAAGTTTATCGACTCGTTTTAATCTTTCAATGCGTGTTTTTTAGTCTGCTGTCACTGTACACCTAACTAACCATACGTTGATAGGTTTTATTATGTTTTATAAGTATTTACATAGATTTTCTAGGAAAAGCAACTACTATTAAAGGACGAAATCTCATAGGTTTGATTAATGGAAATAGTATTAAACACTTTCATCGCAAGGCAAGCGATTTTAGATATAAATCTTAAAACTATCGGTTATGAATTACTCTTTAGAGACCGTTTAGAGAATGTATTTAATGGGGATTCTCCAGAAAAAGCAACCTCAAAAGTTATACTTCAAAACCATATATTGGGTGATTTAGCCGATGTTTGCCTTGGAAAATTGGCCTTTATTAATTTTGATGAGTTTACCTTATTACAAAAGTCGCCTTTGCTCTTTAACCCAAAAAATATCGTGGTTGAAATTATTGAAACAGTTAACATCTCTGATGAACTCGTTTTCAATGTTGCTCAACTTCATAAAAAGGGTTATGTCATTGCGTTGGATAATTATAATTTCGAAAGTAAATGGGAAGTGTTTTTTCCATATATCTCTATTATTAAAGTTGACATTGAACAGGTTACTTTCACTCAAATAGAAGGGCTGAAAAAACGCCTATTATCAACTAATAGTCGTATAAAAATAATTGCTGAACGCATTGAAACGAATCAGCAGTACCAACAATTTAAAGCGCTAGCTATAGACTATTATCAAGGCTACTTTTTTCACAAACCCGAGATAAAGTCCGGCACGTCTATATCTCCTCTAAAAATTAATTTAATTCAACTTTTTTTAGAAGCTTACAAACCACACTTAGACTTCAACCAACTGACTGAAATTATTAGCCGTGATGTAACGTTAGTTAGCGGTATATTAAAGTTGGTAAACAGTGCCGCAGAGTGTGGCAATATTGAAATTACCTCTATTAAGCAAGCTATTACCTATTTGGGAACAGATAAAATAAAGCCGTATGTTGCAATTATATCAATGTCAGCATTATCATCTGAAAGTTCACCAGAACTTTTTATCGAGTCTTTAGTACGCGCTAAAATGATGGAACTCATAACGAAAGAAAAATCATTCAGTCACCTTAATGAAAAAGCTTTTCTAACCGGAATATTGAGTAATTTAGATGCCATATTAAATTTACCCATGGCAGATATTGTAAAGAGTTTTCTTTTTTCATCAGATATCAAACTGGCGTTATCTGAGCAACAAGGTGAATTGTCAGAACTATTAACATTGGCTAAGCATTATGAAGTATCAACGAGTAAGCGTGTTACTCGTTGTATTGGCAGTAATAAAATTTCTGAAACTAGACTGTTAAATTGTTATTACGACGCATTAAAGTGGGGGATGAACATCTTTTAAGGTGGTAGCCCTTTGACATTTTATATCACTAGCAACTTTATCCTTAAATATTATGAGTTCAAGGTTACAGTGGCTAAACTTACGAATAACACTAACAACTAATTTTGAGAATGTCTTGCCAGTTACTCGTGGTTACCTTTGTGTTGTTGGCTTAAAAAGTGTTTTTTCATTTTTTTAGCAACTAATTTTGGGTATGTCTCGCCAGTTACTTGTGTACTGTGGACTTAAAAAGTGCCGTTTCATTTGCCAGGAGTCTGATTTTCCCTCTGCGCCCAAGGTCAATGTCCCCTTACCGTAACGACTATTAATACTATCAAGACAATTCATTAGTATTGGGTTTGAATGATCAGATAAAAATAAATCAGCTTGTTGATGTTGTCTGCTTTCCAAGGCGATTGCACCGACACCACAACGATAAAAATGCACACCGGGTATAAATATTTCAGCGAGTATTAAACTGACCGCTGTAGCAATATCACAACTATTATCTGTTGCTAAAGGAAAAGTATAAACCATTGTTTGTTTATAATAATTTTCATCATGGGGGGAGCTTGAAGCGAACACGAGCAGTTTTTTGATAAGTGAAGATTGACGCCTTACTTTTTTAGCGACTATCGTACTATGGGTAGTTAAGGCTGCTTGTAATGTATGTATATCTACAATACGTTGACCAAAACTACGTGTAGAGAATATTTCCCGTTTAGGTGCTTTTACATCATCCCAGCTTAAACAGCTAATCCCCTTTAATTCGTTAACCGTACGTTCAGTGATAACACTAAATTGCTTGCGCATAATTTTAGGGCACTGCATTGATAATTGATGAGCTGTGCTAATATTTTGCTGTTTTAGTCGCTGAGATATTTTATTACCAATACCCCAAACCTCATTTACCGCCATTTTTTCTAATATTTCTTTCGCACTTTGCGCGTTATCAATAATGGCAACACCCTGGTAACCGTCAAGTTTTTTAGCTGCATGATTTGCTGCTTTAGCTAAGGTTGATGTTGTGCCAAAGCCAACTCCCACCGGTAACCGGGTTTCTTTCCAAATAGCACGTCTTATTTCATGGCCGTATTGGTGCCAATCTTTAATAACGCCACTATAGTTTTTAAAATGTAAAAATGACTCATCAATTGAGTAAATATATTGGTCATCACAATACCTAGCAATAACATTCATCATTCTTTCACTTAAGTCAGCATATAGCTCGTAGTTGGAAGAGCGTACCACTACACCATGCTTATGTAGTAAGTCCTTTATCTGAAAATAGGGGGTGAATTTTGGAATACCCAGCCGTCGAGCAATAGGACAAACAGCACAAATGCAGCCGTCGTTATTCGTTAAAACAACAACGGGCTTGTTTCTTATGCTCGGGTCGAAGACTTTTTCTGCGCTGGCATAAAAAGATACTGCATCAACTAATGCATACATGCGGTTAATTCAGGAGCTTGATGATGGAGTCGAATAGAGCGAGTAACAATACCTTCTAATTGAAAGTCGTCTTCGGGCTTGATGCTAACTGGCGCAAAATCTTTAGACGCTGATAACAGCCGAGCTTGCTTTTTATCAATCAACTTACAGACAAAGCAGCCATTGTAATTTGCCACGATGACATCACCATTTCTGGCGGTGAGTGAGCGATCAACGATAAGTAAATCACCATCAAAAATGCCCACACCCTGCATGGACTCACCAGATGCTTGGCCAATAAATGTGGCATTAGGATGCCTAATAAGAAGTTTATCTAATGATAACCCCAGTTCTTTATATTCGGCTGCGGGTGATTCAAACCCTGAAATACCTGCTTCAATGTAAATAGGAATAACTTTCATTACTTAAATCTCACCTGTGTTTTTATACAGTATAGTTTCTAAGTTGATTATTGAACAGAATAATTTAACATTGCTTACGAGTAATGATTACTTTCATTTTGAAATATAGCCGTTAAAATCAGCGCTGCATAAATTTATAGGGTTAACTTAGATGCATGAAAATGCCAATTCGTTAGTGGTACTTGATTTTGAAACCACAGGACTATCACCCAATCAAGGTGATAGAGCGATAGAGATAGGTGCGGTTAGAATTGTAGACGGTAAGGTTACCGATAAATTTCAATCATTAATGAATCCTGGTTTTAGGATCAGTGGTTTTATTGAGCAATACACCGGAATATCTAATCAGATGCTTGCTAAGGTCGGCTCTTGTGGTGAAGTGATGGCACAATTTGCCGATTTTCTGGGTGACGATAATTTACTTGCCCATAATGCTTCCTTTGATCAAAAATTCTTGGACGCTGAGCTTAATAACATTAATCGAAAATACTTTGGGCAATTTATTTGTTCGTTACTTGTCTCTCGCAGAATCAATATAGACGCACCTAATCATAAATTAGGTACGCTTATTCGTTATAAAAATATTCCATCAGATGGGGCTTTTCATCGGGCGTTATTTGATGCTGAGATGACGGCAAAATTGTGGTTGTTGATGCTTGATGATATTGAAGAAAAAATTAACCACGAGTTTGTACCTTTTGCATTAATACAGAAGTTATCAAAGACAGCAAAAAGTGACGTAAGTAAGCTGTTAACTAAATGGTAATTTATCTTGTTGGTTTTTAATTTTTTATCTCAGGTATACTCACAGTTTAACGTTTATTAGAGTTAACATTATCGACTATCCAGATAAAAAAGCCCCAGAAGAAATAGATCCCATACTGCCTTCTATAGCTGTATCAAATTTACAGCTTAAAATAGCTACTTTTAATTTGTTTAATTATCTTGAGCCGCCCAATGCTTTCTATGAATTTGAACGAATTTATAGTGCTGAGCAGTGGCGTAAAAAGCAACATTGGATTGCTGAATATTTACGTGAATATCAACCTGATATTATTGGCTTCCAAGAAGTCTTTAGTCCTGAGTCTCTAGAGCAATTAGTTGCAGAGCAGGGCTATTGTTATTTTGCCGTGGTTGATGAACCACAAGTGATAGATGATTTTATTTATAAACGTCCTGTTGTTGCCATAGCATCTCGTTACCCTATTGTTGAAGTTACTGCGGTAAAAGCAAACACTGAGCTTGCACTATCATTAGGTTTAACTGATAAATTCTCTTTTAGCCGAAAAGTGTTAAGGGCAACAGTTGATGTGCCTCATATGGGTAACTGTGATTGTTATGTTGTGCACTTTAAATCTAAGCGCTCTATGATTGAAGTCGATGATAAAAATATAAGTCGTACACCAGAGCAAACCATTATTGAAAGCCTAAAAGCACAAGTGGCAGGTGGTTGGGGCTCAACGATACAACGTGGCAGTGAAGCGGCGTTATTAATGATTGAAATAATAGCGCGGCGTGAGACTACCGGTCAGCCAATGGTATTAATGGGCGACTTCAATAATACCTTAACTGATGGTGTGCTAAGTCATCTACTGACTAACACCCTACGCTTTGTTTCGGCCATTGACCGTGATGCCTATCTTGCTAAATATTGCTTGCAAGATGCTTGGGATTTATTTCAAGTTGCAGTGAAAAATGAAACTCATCAAGAGGAAAAAATACAGCGCACTCCGACACATTATTTTGGTGCGAGCAGCTCAGTACTTGATTATATATTATTATCATGTGATTTTGACGCTAGTTATCACGATAGTCTTTATCAGGTCAGTGCGTACGACACCTATGATCGACATTTAATTAATCCTATCTTTGAACGAGATGGCGAAAGTACCGATCACGGTATTGCCTTGGTTACACTAACGTTAAGATCATAAATTAGTCAAAGACCCAAATAAAAAAGGCTCCCAAAGGAGCCTTTTTTATTGGTGATACTGAATTTACGTTTTTTTACGTTGCGCTTTAATTGCCAAACCAAAAAGTGCTAGAGCGAATAACCACAGTGTTGCAGGCTCGGGAACTTGAGTGACGGCAATGCTATCTGCAGAAGCTCTGGACTCGCCATTGGTACAATCTTTTTTACCAATAACAGTATCAGCACCAAATTCAATAAAATTACTTGCTGAATAAGCGCCGCCACAATCATCGCCTATGCCCGCTATCATTGAATCAGCACCTGTTTGAACAAAACCTCTAGCAAAAATATAACCTCTAGCCTCAGCGCCGGCGCCGAGTTGTGTGTAACCTGCTGAGCCGGTTTTATCGCCAAGAACATTCCAGATAATAGTGCTGTTATCGGTAACATCTTTCAATATCACTGTTGAGTTTGCAGAGAAGGTCAGATAGTTGGCGATATTAAAAATCCAAGAGCCATCGATACCTTTACCATCAAGCGTTAAGGTTTTACCTATCGCGATGGTTAAATAATTTATTGTGCTGTAAATACCCGCTTCAAGTGTTTCGTCGTTGGTGCCAAAAGTGGTGGATACAAGTTCTGTTCCTGTACCCATGTCTTTTATATCTTGTTGCACAGACGTAATAAGCACTTCCTGACTATCAACGATGGTGGGCAGTGCAACCATTTTCAAAGAATTAGCAGTAAGCGCGCCAACGATTTCAACACTTGCACCAATAGTGGTGGTGGTTCCAGCATCAACATCGCCCCCGAAAAGTGAGCCTGCACCAACGGTTACTGTGCTGCCAGCCAAAACATCGCCGCCAACCTCAACGGTTGCCGCTATGGTTACTGTTGTGCCAGCGCTTAGCTCGCCATCAACTTTTGCACTCGCACCAATAGTTGCTGTGGTACCTGCAATAATAGAGCCGTCGACAACAGCAGAAGCGCCTAGGGTAACGGTTGTTGTACTTTGAATATAGCCATCGACACCGGCAGCTGCGCCAAGTGTTACTGCGGTTCCAGCCTCAACGTTACCACCGACAATTGCATCAGCTGCTAGTGTTATCGCAGTAGCACTTTGGATATTGCCACCAATAGTTGTTCGTGCGCCCATGGTTATATAACCACTGGCATAAAGCGACTGGTTATTTAGTTCTGAGCCTAGCAAAGGTTGAAAACTCGCTTGTGCGTCAGACACAGCAAATAACACCACAATACAGAGGATTGAATTGATAAGTTTCAAATTAGACACCATTTCATATAGCTGAGCGTTCAGCATATAAAAAAACTTAATTTTTATAGAACAAAAAAACTTATTCCAAGAATTGTACAACTGTATAATAGCAGATAAGACGGTGTGTTGTTTGTTATTCGAACATTTATATCGTAAGTTATTGTAATTATTTTCTTTTGTTTTTTATTACAAAGCAGGTGATATGTTCATAAGTTAACATAATACGTCAAGAGGTTAACATGATGCACAAAAAGGTTAGCGAGATGTGATGCAGGCAGATCACAATTATAATTGTCTTGTTAAATAATGTAGTAAAACGAGCTATAGCCAAAATGCATAGTTAGCACAAATATAAAGGCCACTTAAGGGCTATTTTTAAATATTCAAAGGTTATCTGTGCTTTCTATTCACTATCATAGCTATGTCTAAACCTAAACCTAATAACCAAATAGTGGCAGGCTCAGGTACGTCAACTGCTCCGCAACCTTGATGTCCAATGATACTGATTGTTGCAGCAAATGTGACGGTACTGCTTACTGAAAAAACACCACCAAAACGGTCATTTATCTGTGCTTTCTATTCACTATCATAGCTATGTCTAAACCTAAACCTAATAACCAAATAGTGGCAGGCTCAGGTATGTCAACTGCTCCGCAACCTTGGTGTCCAATGATACTGATTGTTGCAGCAAATGTGACGGTACTGGTTGCTGAAAAAACACCACCAAAACTCTCATTTATCTGTGCTTTCTATTCACTATCATAAATATACCTAAACCTAATAACCAAATAGTGGCAGGCTCAGGTACGTCAACTGCTCCGCAACCTTGATGTCCAATGATACTATCTGCGGCAAATGTGACGGTACTGGTTGCTGAAAAAACACCACCACAACTGTCACCTATACCTGTTACTAAAGAAATAGCCCCGCCATCAATGGCTCCCTTAGAAAGAATATGACCTCTAACTTCTGCACCTGCCCCAAGTGATGTTAAGCCTGCTGTGCTTTCTCCCAGTACATTCCAAAGAATACTGCTGTTATCGGTGACGTTTAACAATACGACCTTGGAGTCAATGCCAAAGCTTAGATTATTGGCAATATTGAAAACCCAAGAGCCATCCATACCATTACCATCTAAGATCAGTGTTTTTCCTGCGGCAATAGTGAGATAATTAACAGAATTATAAACGCCAGCGACGAGTGACTCATCGTTGTCGCCAAAATCATCCCAATCTAGTTCTTGATCGGTTACCAATGCTTTTAGCTCGGCTTGCACCGTGGTAATTTGATTTTCTTTACTGGTAACAACAGGAGCAGGAGGTGGGGCTTTTGATGAGTCGCTGGTAGCTGGTCCACCATCAATAATAACATTAGCAGCAATGGTTGCCGTAGTTCCGGCATCAACATTTTGATGAATATGTGACCCCGCAGCTATGGTCACTGTGGTTCCTGCTACAACATTCCCCATAACCTCTGCATTTTGCTCTAATGTTACTGTGCTTCCTGCTTCAATATTTCCCTCAACATACACACCGGCGCCGAAGGTTGCTGTGGTACCCGTTTGAACCTTACCGATAACGTTTACATTGGCGCCTAGCGTTGCGGTAGTGCTCGCTTCTATATAGCCATTGACAATAACATTATCGCTTAGGGTTGCTGTAGAGCCAGCCTCAATATTGCCACCAACTTGGCCATTGGCCGCTAATGTTATTGTGGTGAGGGCCTGCATATTACCATGAGTAATCACACCATCAGCCATTGTTATCGTACCGTTAGCATAGACTGATAGATCATTGAGGTCTGAATCTAACAGAGGGTGAAAACTTGCGTTTGCACTAGAAACTAAGATTATCGTTAAGATAAATAAGAGGTGTGTGAGGCGCTGCATAGTAGACTCCATGTCATATATCTCAAAATTACAGACGAAAAAACTTAATCCATAAGTTGTATACTTTACACAATATATAATAGGAGGGAGCAGGGTATTTGTACAATAAATGCACGCTTAATTGTAAATATAGTTACCTTTAGTTGTTAAGTTACTGTAAATTTTGTTTATTTTTTTTCTAATTTATCAAATAATTGTTGAGCCAATTGATGTTCTTCAAAATCATCGGGTAAAGCTATTAATTTAATTAATACTTTTTTTGCCTCATGGATACGTTGCAACTTTGCTAGGGCATAAGCAATATGGTATTGAATATCTGGGCTAGTGGAAGATAAGCTGAATGCCTGCCTTAAGTAAGATAGACCCAAATCTAACTCTTCAGATAAAACCAATGCCCAGCCAATAGTATCTATAATGGAAGGCATTCTAGGGTCAAGGTTCAAAGCTTGTTTAGCGGTTTCTATTGCCATAGTAAAGTTCTTATCTCTAATATAAATAGTCGCTAAATTATTCAGTGCTAACGCTCTTTTTGTTGGTGGTATATTATTTTTAAGCAGTATTTGATATTGTTTTTTTGCTTTTTCAAAGTGTTTATTTTCTAGCAAATGATCCGCCAACAAATGACGATGCAATAACAATTGAGGATATTCAGTGATAAGGTTATTTAATTCGGCAATAAATTTTTCTGACAAAGAGGCTGTTTTACTGATTTGATATAACTTACTTAAAGCCGTTAAATTAGTATGATCTTGACTAACCGCCTTTAAGTATGAATTAAAAGCTTGAGGCTTATTATTGCCAGCATTATAAATATCGCCTTGTAAAATAGTAAGCTCGACATTGTCTTTAGGTATTCTTTGTTGAGTTTGTGCAAGTAACTCAATGGCTTCGTTAATTTTATTTAATTGAATTTTAATCTTAATAAGTTCAATAACAATGGGTAATGAATTAGGCGCAAATTTAAAGGCTTTTTCCCGACTATACTCTGCGCCAGCAAAGTCTTCTACTTTTAGTTGTAGTCGACTTAGTTTCATTAATAGTGGCACATTTTCATCAACCAATCCCGCCAATATATCTAATTTACGTTGAGACTTTTTCGGTTGATCTAATGATAATAATACTTCAGCTTTTTTAAATAAAGCCTGAATGTTTAGTCTGTTATCCCGCAACATTTGGTCAATAACTAACAGTGCATCTTGCCATTGTTGTTCAGCAATATAAATATTCGTTAACTCAGTCAGTGCAACTGTCTTTACTGATGGTATTTTAGCTTGCTGCTCAAGCCCAGCAATAGCCGCCTCTTTATTACCAAGACGATATTCAACTTTGGCAAGTAATAATGCACTTTGATTATTATTTTTATTTTTATTTAGCACATCGCTCAATATCTTTCTTGCTAAGTCTAGTTTGCCAAGATTAAGTTGTAATAATGCATAACTGGTACTGATTTCACTATTTTGTGGCTGCTTTAAATACAATCTTTCTATAATTTTTTGGGCTTGGCTAAATTGTTGTAATTCAATCAATATTTGTGCAGTTATCAAATGATAGCTGACATTCTCTGGATAAGTATCGATTAATGGTGTTATATAATTTAAGCTTTTTTGGAAAGCTCCTACCCTTAATGACAACAGTGACAACGCGTATTGATAACTTTCACCCCCTTTGATATTTGCATCTTCTAATAAAGCAAGCGCTTGCTCAATACGGCCAGAGCCTTCTAGTACATTGGCTGAGAGAATCAACACCGCTTCATCTGTAGGGTAATCAACGCGCAGTTTTGATAAAACAAAATCAGCTTTATAATTTTGGTCAAATTTAAGATATAAACCAGCTAATATCAAGGCGTACTGTTTATTGAATATCAGATCTTTCTCATTCTTTTCGAGTAATAATAAGGCATGTTTTGGTTCTTGCTGTTGCTGGTAAACATCAGCAAGCAGCATAATCTCACTCATTTCAGTTTGAGTAGAGCTTTGACTTAGATATCTTTTGAATTTACTTTCAGCTTGTATCCAATTTTCTTGAGCATAACTGCTCATGGCATCAAGCAATAATAATTGCGGCTGAGAAAGGAGATATGACTCATCAAGCTTAGATAATTGATTACTGAGTTCAACAAGCACTTTTTTTGATAATTCTACTTGGTTAAGCTCTTTTAAAATGAGAGCTTTCATAAATGTTGTTTGAGGGTCATTTTCTGCGGTCTCAAGTACTTTATCAGCAACCTGATTAGCCATGTTAAAGTTTTGAATATCGACATAACAGCCGATTAAAATTCGCAACGTTTCAATATTTTTCGGATTCAGTTCATTCGCTTTAGTTAGGTAGTTAATAGCATCATTAAATTGACCATCACTACGAGCAAGATGACCTTTTAATTGCCAGAGTATTTCGTTATTAGGCGCAATTTTGTTCGCTTTAGTAAGCAGTACCTTAGCGTTGATATTCTTTTTTTGATAAATATAAACCGTTGCTAACCCTAATAATGCGTCAATATTATTGGCATACAGAGTAAGGATACTTTGGTAGGTTATTTTGGCGTTTTCTAGGTCATCTAAGCTAATATAAGCTCGTGCTTTTATTTGGTTATACGCTAACTCTCCTTCTTTTTTTAGCGTCATCTTACTGGCAAATGTTAAGGCTTGATCAAACTTACCTTGATTTAAAATGCTCTCACCAAGTGGAAAAACAATCAAATTATTATCAACACCTTGAGCAAGTAGATCATTGAGTTCTTGCTCAGCAGCAGGGTAAGAATTTTTATCTATTAAAACCTTGGCGAGTAATAATTTGGCCGGTAAATTGCGTTCACTTTGCTGCAAAGCATTTTTTAAATGAATATAAGCTGTTTCAATCTGTCCTTGGTTATAAGCTTGAAGTGCGGCTTCATAATGGTTTTTTTCGCTGTTTGCTGCCATTGCCGCATTTACCATTAACACAGCAGCTATTTGAATAAAGGAGATAATTAATTTCCGTATTTTTTTCATCATGACTTATGGCCTTTATTTTCTTCTAACAACATCTCAAACAACAATGTATTAAAAATAGAAATTTGAATTTTATGACTATTTAAGTCATCAGAAAAACATTAAGTGTTGGCTTTGAAAAATGAACCCGTATTAATTTGCTACGTGCTAATCTAACAATTAGCACGCCAACAGCTAAATTATAACCTTGCTGATTAAAGCTCTGTGGTGAAATAAACGATTACGGAGATTATGAACAATATCCTGTCGTTCATCTTTGTAAAAAGCTGGGCCTGATCACTAGGCCTAAAATTTGATAAACTATGTCTAAGTAATAAACTGCCATTCATTGAGGCTTGATTTCAAGGGCCTCATGGTTACTAGAGCAGAAATGGATTGGTTGAATAGCATTTATGCTACTTATAAACCCCACTTATCCATAATATTTTTATAGGTGCCATCGGCTTTTATTTGTTGTAATGCAGCAGATAAAATAGTCACTGTTTTATCTGCTGTTTTAAGTCCAGTCGCGATGAAAAGATCGCCAGGAAAATCATGTAGTTCAATAAAAGGTTTAATGTCATCTTTGTTAAACCCAATACTCTTCATTTCTCTATCTACTGCAATAAAGTTTGTTAAAATAAAGTCTATTCGTTGTTCAAAGAGCATGCTCCACATATGTTTATAACTAACGGACAAATGTAAATTTTTTTGCTCTAGAAAACCTGTGTTTTTTAAATATTGCTCCGAGTGATAGCCACGGATTGTACCCACGACAAACGACTTTGCCTCTTCAATATTACTAATATTGATATCTTCGCGATTGCGAAGACCCACCAAAAAAGCTTTGCTCTTAAATATTTGACCAACCCACTGGAAAAGATCTTTGCGGTCAGTACTCTTCATTAAAGAGAGCATAAAAATATCTTTATTATTTAAGGCTAAATCATAACTACGTGCAAAAGGTATAAACTCGATTTGAGCAGAAAGCTGAGTTTTAATCATTAAAGCTTCAATAACATCAACTAAAGCTCCAGCCGGTTTGTTATCTGCGCCCATAAAATGAAAGGGGGGTAAATCTTCTGTAACAAATCTCAGTTGCTGAGCATAACTTGCCCATGAGAATACAAACAATAATAGAGCAACAATCGCTTGCTTAATTATATTATTCATATCGGCTTTCTAGCCAATTTTGATTGATGGAAAATTAAGATATTGATACTTACTCTATTGCACAGTGTTTACCTATTAGTATTGTATTAATAATAAAACGAGTGTTATTGCAAGGGAAGATTACGATTTTTTAGTAAATAAGGCAGTAGGTATTTGTCCAAATAGGTTTTTTTGTATCATTAGGGGGCACTACCCTGTTGGCCTGCTATTGAGCTTTGTATTGCTTAGCAGGGGGAATGTGTTGACACTTTTACATTTATTATCAGGTAATTGTTGGCTAAATAAATAAGCGACTGTCTATTTTCTATAGCCGATATTATCGAAAGGTTAACTGGCTGTTAGTCGTTTATATAGTTGTACATAATTGACTTCTAAACTTGAGGTTGTACGCCAAGTTTTGGTTAGGAGACTGTAGGACATGCCTATTTCTGTCACCAAGTGCATATGTGCTAGCGTCGCCATAGTGTTTAATTCAAGTGGTGTTACAAAGGCACGCCAGCTGTGTGTACCTATAGGTAAATAACGCATAATATATTCAGCGCCAAGAATGCCTACTAGGTAGGATTTAATCGTGCGATTTAGCGTTGCCATTACCACACAGCCACCCACTTTGCATAATTGGCTACACTGTTTTACCAAGTCTTTTTGGTTGGGAACATGCTCGATGACTTCCGCATTAATCACCACATCGTAGCGATTTCTATCGCTTATACTGGTATGTTGCGCATGTTCGTGGCGATACTCAATATCAAGTTGAGATTTCACCGCATGGCGTTTTGCTACTTCAATACTTATCTCACTCACGTCTATACCGACCACTGTGGCTCCGGCTTTTGCTAAAGGTTCGCAAACCAGACCTGCGCCGCAGCCAACATCTAAAATTTTTAATCCTTGCAGCGGTGCTATATGATTAGGGTCGCGACCATAGAAGGCGCAAATTTCTGCAATAAAATACGCTACGCGTACTCGATTGAATTCGAGTGCCGTTTTGTATTGACCGTTTGGATCCCACCAACTTTCAGCGAACTTATTAAATTTAGCGATTTCTGCTGGACTAAAATTACCAGCTGGCGTGTGTTTAATGGTATTATTTTTCACTGGACTAAGCTTACTTTTGTCTAACATGGTAGGTATATCCATTTTATTTTTGTTAATTAACACAAGGCACCTTTATGGACAATCAACTGAATGTATTAGGTACAGATTTAGAGTTATGTTGTAGTAATACGGGCTATACCCGAAAAGGGTTTTGTTTTGTGCCCGAAGTTGACTTTGGTAACCACAGTGTCTGCGCAATTATGACCGACGATTTTCTACAGTTCTCAAAATTACAAGGCAATGATCTGATCAGCCCTAATTCTCAATATAATTTTCCTGGCTTAAAAGCGGGTGATAAATGGTGTTTATGCGCTGTTCGTTGGTATCACGCTATTGCAGCCAATGTTGCTCCACCTATTGTGCTTGAGGCAACCAACCAAAAAGCACTAACAGTGGTCTCATTAGATGTTTTAAAGGCCCATGAATATCAGCGTTAAGGCGTTACTCTTGTTGATAAAATAACGAACAACACCGATACCACTGTTTAGGTCGAGTTAGCGACTTAATAATCAAGGTCGTATAGCAGAGATACCAATAACATCATTATAATTTTTTTATCTCTTGGCGAAGTGTGGTGTTGCTATCGGTGACGATTTTCTCCAGTACGATCACTCTTTCAACCAGTATAGCTAATTTCTCTTGTGTTGCTCTGGCGGTATGACTATTAGTTTCTTTTTGTAACGCTAATAATTGTTGATTGGCTGCTGATTTGTAACGAAAGTAATGGCGAACCAAGATAATTATTAATACCGGTGATGTCAGTATTATCATGACTAAAAATAATTCAAACATAGCTAATTCCCTTTAAATACTTTGAGTGGTTAATGTCGCTTTTGTACTTGTGGCCGATTGATTTTTCCACAAGTTTAAAAAGGTTATTTCACGCTTTTTACCACGGCAAACAAGCAGATGAATGTAAAGCAAAGTTAAAAAAATTGAGCTTGCTTTAAATATATTGCCCGCTAAGTCTCCCGCTGCACCACCTGACATGCCAAATATTCCGTAAGCTGCATTCATGAAAATATGCATCCATAAAGGGAACCAAATTCGATAACCAGATTCACAAAATAACCATGCAAACCAAGTACCGGCTACCGAAGTTATTGCGAAAGCTGCAAAGGCTGACATTAGGTCATGCCCTTGATATATATGCCCAAAACCAAAGATAACAGAACTAAATAAGGCAGCAGGTATAAATCCTAAGTGGCAATATCGAAATAAAACGCCAAACAATACCGCTCTAAAAAGAATTTCTTCGAACACCCCCGCGTATACCGAGCCAACCATTATCCCTGATAGGGCAAGGTTCAACTCGCTACTTAAATAGGCGTAACCGATTGTCATCGGCAAGCAACAGGCAACCGCCGCTAAAAAATAATGTTGAAATCCTGCTATTTTTAGACCTAAAATCTCAGTTAAATCAACGTCCTTAAATAGTAAGCTTGCCACTAACACTAAGGGACTATATATAAAGAGGTAGCTCGCGGGTGTTAATAAAAGGTGGGATTGATTATCTAGTGCCAGTAAAGCTTCACTCCAAGTATCTCCCCAAAAGTATTTCATTATATAGCGACAGAATATAAAGGTAGTGATCATTATTAGTGTTTTAATTTTGTTATTCATATTTACCTGCTTAACTAAAGTTTAAATTTCAAATTAAGCATGACTAACACTCAATTGAATATCCATAAATTAGGGGTAAGCTAATAAAAAAGGTATTACTAACAATATATTGGGATGATTAACAAGCTTTTGGGACTAATGACAAGGCTTGTTTTATTGTCTCTACATAAGAACGAGATACGGGGATAGTAACATCAAGGGGTTTCATCATTAATTTCAAACCGCCAGCATTGCCGGTGCTAAGTTCTACTAAGGCTAGGTTTACAGCATAAGATCGATGGCAGCGCATCACCGTTGAGTCAACAGGAAGTTGTTTTAAGATACTGATCAGTGAACTGCGTAATAATTGATAGCTAACGTTGTTATCTTTAATAATGACTAACTCACAGTAATTGTCAGCGGATTTTATAAATAACAGCTGTGATAAAGCTACTTGTAATTTGTCGCCTTTATTATCACCGGTTAAGGTTAATGGCTGAGTTGATATTCGCTCGCTATTAATAACATTTTCATTTTGTTGATTCGTTGCATTGTCAGTTTCGATAACTTGTCTTGGTAAAGCCGTTTTCTGCGCATGGCGATTGACAAGATACATAAAAATGATTGGAAACAGTCCAATAGCAAAAGTATATAAAATAAACAGTAATTGGTTTTGCCAATGCCAGGAGCCAAGAATAGCCACGACAAAGTAGCTGTGATTAAAGGCCGAAACTATAGCAATGTATAAACAAGGTATGATGATCAAACGTAATATGTTGTTAATCTTCAGGCGAGTTGAAGCTATTTCTAATGCTCCAGAGAGTAATAGCGCGCAAAAGGTTACCAAGCCATACCCGGAAAGTCGTAAGAATTTGAAGGGAATAGTATGGTTGTTGGTGCCAAAAGGCTGGAATACAAATAAAACGAATAAGGTAACTGTGGAGAAAAGTACCGCACGCTGTAAAACTACTTTTCTGGATGCAAAATCATCCTTCAACCACAGGCTCATTATTTAAAATCTTTTGAATATACAATGGATAAGAAAAGTAACATATATTAACCGTTAGTTGCTGATATTTTTAAAATTAATAGCACTAAAATTATCAATGAAGCCTTTGTAGTTAATTAACTCTTATAACGGGATATTGCCACTCACTGATTATTTTATCAATCTTTCCCGTTATCTTCAGTTGATTAATTGCATAGCGTAACTGTTCAATTATATAGGGTGATGTTTTTTTATTACAGGCAAAATAATAGTCTAAGGGCTTTGTATTTAGTTGGTAAACATTTTCAAATAAATTAGGGTTTAAATTATTAAATTGAGCGCGATACCTAATGGTATATCCATCGGCTAAAATCAAATCGATACTTTTACGCTTAACTAACAGCATTAATAATGAATGAGTATTATTAACGACAGTTAAATTGAGACCTTCTGTAAAGCCTTCTTTCACTAAAAGTTGGTGGGTAACATCGTCACGGATCACGGCAATCATATGTTTTTTTGCATCTTCTAATGAAGTAATACTTAGCTTTCGTGCAGTTAAACCGATAAAAGAAATATTACGCTCGGCGATGGTATTTACCCAAATAAATTGCTCTTCACGTGCTGGGGTTCGGGCAATAGAATAAATACAGGTGTTTTCTTTATTCAAAGCCATATTAAGTGATCTCGCCCACGGATAGACATTGATATTGAATGTGTACGGTGTACTCGACAGCGCCGAAGAGACTATTTCTGTGGCGAATCCCATTACTTTATTGGGTGTATCTATTTGAAAAGGGGGCAGGTGCTCGGTTACGATTTCAATATGAGGCTGAAAAGTAATCTCTTGTGAGCTTGTTGATAGCGTAAAAAAGCAAAGAAACAAGGTTAAGTATTTGATTTTATTGTAGGTGGTCACTATAGGGTTAATCTTCCTTGATTTATAGATAAAAAAGATTAACACTAAAATTGCTGAAAAACCACTCAACAAAGTCGCAGCGAGAACTTACTGAGTGTTTTACATGATGGTCTTTCTCTATACATGACTGCAAGTTTTGGTGTGGCTGATTTTAATGCTCAAATGAATGAATTAGAAGATCTGATAAAACTTGCTGATGTGGTTTTATATAAAGCTAAAAACAGTGGGCGAACTATCGCTTGTTAGATGCAAGAAACACCTAAAGAAAATGACAACGAAGCAGTAAATATTATCCATACAGTAAACTAGAATCACCATAACCCCGCTATTTTATTATCTTAGTTAGCCTGACAAACATTATTTATATTAAAACCGACCTTTTAAAGATTTAACGTTAACTTTTTGTTAATATTGTTGCTTAGCGTTATATTACTTTTTTTGTAAAGGGTGATAAAATTTCAACATAACAAATCAATGAACAAAGAAAAGTTACACTTTATTTTTCGTTCATCCCCTTTTTGCTCATTATATATCGCCACTTAAAACGGTTAAACCAGATAGTCGTTTTCGTTAAGGTATTTTAATGACCAAAAAATATATTTATAAAGGAATATATGTGAAAAAGTTAATAACGATTGTTTTATTTATTTTATCTGTTCAAGGATGTGGAGGAGGTTCTAGTAGTGACAGCACTAAAACTAATGGTACGAGCACCAATGTGGCCGTTGTTCCTCTTGATTATAAAAGTATTAAATATAAAAATGAAATATCAAACAAATATAACGCTGTTTTTAGAGGGGGGATCACTTTAAAAATTCCTCTTAGTTGGTATCAAGAACAAAGCCTTGATCCAGAGCCTCTTGTACTTAGTACTTTTTATTCCGAAGGTACTTCTCCTAAAGTTATTACTATCGTAAAAACTGACAGTTTTATTCAAAGTAGGCAAGGACTATCAAACATAAGTGAAGTCTCTTCTAAGCCCATTAACTTTTCGAGCTTTGAGGGAACAGAGGTTATATTTACGGCGAATATTGACGATGTTGCGTTAAAGTTTATGCAAAGTTATGTGGAAGTGAACTCCGTTTACTATTCTATTTTCTTTTTTTCGGAAGCCCAAGAGTTTGATCGGTATATCGAAGTTTCTCGCTATATTGCCCGGACTTCGCACCTGAGTATATTAACGCATGAGACTACCGAGATAAGTGTAACAAAGGCAGATGATGATTTTTTATTGTTGATTTGTGAACCATCAGTACAGAATTCTAATGAATATCAGCTCTATGGCAAAATTATGTCGCAGGAGCTCACTTTTAGTGAACAATTTTTAATTGATGATAAATCTTTAGGTTGTTTAAATGTCAATGCTAAATACAGTCAAGGTTCATATCTCGTTGTATATGGCGCTGATTATAATGATCGACACCTTGTTGCTAAAAGAGTCTCAAAAACGGGAGTGGTTTTAGATGATGTTCGTATTCCAGTATCATTTTATAGTAAATACATAGATTTATATTTAGAACGAGAGTTTTCACTTAGTAATAACAACAAAGAAATAAACATTCTTTTTGATGATGATAAATATTTAGTTACTTGGCGCTGGAAAACAGGAAATAGCAGTGAACATATCATGGGGCGTTACATTGATACTTCGGGTGTCACTTCAGAGATATTTTCTATTCATGAATATGTAGACGGTCTTATTGATAATACGATTAAAGCGGCTATTAGTAACAATCAAATTTTAGTTTCTTGGTCAACTAAAGAGTCGAATAATGATGATTTCCCTATAGTTACCTATGGAAAATTTATTAATGATATTGATATTGATATTGATATTGACGTTGTCAGGAAAATTGAACCTTCAATCATAGATGAAAATAATGTAAATACTGCACGATTCCAAGATTTAACCCCCATCGATAATGGCTTTGTTTTCTCATGGGTACAAGGGGGATATTGTAGTACATGTGAAGGTTTGAGTGACGAGGCAATTAAAGCCAGAATAATTAGCCGTGATGGTTTGCTAACAGATGTAAAGGTATCTTCTAACGTCATAACTGTCGCAGAGCAAACTACTTCTGGAGGCTCTAGCATTGGTGAAGCAGGAGATAGAAGTTATTTTAATATTCAAAACTTAGATAATAAGTTACTTTTCTCTTGGATCACCGGGGGAGCATTTGAAGAAACTATTTATTACATGGTTAGTGATCAAAGCCTAACTGAAATGTCAGATATTACGATCAGAAATAAAAAAATAGGTTACATGCCTAGCTTAGCTGAAATAAAAGTCACTTATTCTGAAGATAGGTTGTTTATCTTTCAGACTGCCTATAAAGGTACGGCTGTTTGGGCTGAAAATAAACCAAGTCAGTAGATTAAATAAAAATAGACAGTTGAATCGTTTCGGTTGCAATATCGGTCGTTTATTGTCAAATAGTTCACTGACAATAGCCTTTAAAACCTGTGGTTATAGTACTTAATCGATACGATATAGCTAGGTTATTTTAAGACGTTGTTGGGGATTGTTGAATTTAAAACTGCCCGATACGGGCAGTTTTATTTAGTTAGTAAAGGTTAAAAACTGATAGTTAATGACTGGGCTATCAGGTAAATATCTATAATTAATGGCTTCAAAGAGTCGGTTTGCTTGCCGACATCTAAACCATTAGGTTAATACTATTTTAGTTTTATTTTTACTTAACGCCGTAACACCAGAACCAATAACTAAGATCACTGCACCGACAATACTGGTAGTATTGAGTGGTTCGTTTGTAATCGCTCCTGGAGAAATATAATTAATGATCTGCATAAAAATTAAGGTCAATAACGGCGTTATGGCTAATGTTGCGCTAACACGAGACGCTTCCCAATGTTCAAGAGCTTCTGCAAAAGCGCCATAAGCCAAAAGCGTATTTGCCCCACAAAAAATCAACAGTAACCAGCCTATAGTATCTAGTTCAAACACTAAAGACGGGGCCGACAACGGTAAAAACACCAAGGTTCCCGCTAAATAAATCAGTATCATAATTTCTTCAGAGGCAAAATTTTTCAACAGTTGCTTTTGTGCTAAGGCATAAATAGCCCAAAGAATTGCCGCAAGAATAATAAAGAAAAGGCCAAGAGCATAGTTACCCTGAAAACTAAATAATTGTTCAAATCGCTGATTAAAAAATAATACCAGTCCTAAGATAAAGGTTAACAAGCCCACTTTTTGTTTGGTATTAAACGACTCTTTAAAAACACAAACACCACCAATAAGTAATAACATCGGTGCTATTTGAATCATGACCTGTGTGCTTTCTGGTGATGTTAAGGCCAAGCCCATCATATAGAGAATGTAGTTTGCTAATAAACCAAAGACGGTAAGTATCATTAACACCAGGACTCTATTGTTCTTAAGTGATGATAATGAAGGTAAGCGTTTGGTGATAACTAAGTATCCGCCCAAAAATACGGCCGCAATAAGAAAACGAAACCAAGTAATGGTATTTACGTCCATATATTGCAATAGCTCTTTGAGCGCAATCGGTAAAACGCCCCATAATATTGCCGTAGTAAGGGATAAAAACAACCCCAGTTGCCATCGACCACTAATTTCATGCATAGGAAAAGCTCAGCTTAAAATGCCACATTGAGCATTTCTTTAAAAGTGAGATATTATCCATAAACTGTTTGAAAAATACTATCGTTATTAACGCTAGTATTGTGTTTTATCAGAGATAAAAGCGAAAGTTATCTTATAAGCAGCAATTAAAGCCATCAGCTTTAACAAAGAGGGCGTTTGAGTGGAATTACCCATAAATATCATAGATGAATTGAAAATGGTTAAACTGAGCTTAAAAGAATACTGGTCTCACTGTTAAGTACACCTTCTATTGTTCTAACATCTCGCAGTACGTGGTCAAACTCGAGTAAATTTGATGTTTTAACCTCAGCCACTAAATCCCAAGTACCGTTAGTTGTGTGAATCTTATCAAGTTGGGCAATACCACGCAGTTTATTAATCACTTGTGTGGTCGACCTACCGACAACTTCTATCATCATTATAGCTTTAACGACTTCAGTTTCTAACTCATCATGAGCTCGAATCGTGAATCCTAAAATAGCGCCAGAATTAATCAGTCGATCCATTCTATTTTGTACTGTGCCACGCGAGACGTGGAGTGACTTTGCCAACTTAGAAATAGAGGCCCTAGCATCAAGGCGTAAAATAGCGATGAGCTCTTTATCAATAGCATCGTAAAGAAATATCCGCTTCTTCAGGTTCTTGTTATCGGTCATACTCGGCTCCAAATTATCATTTTGACAATAAAACTAAACAATATGATAAATATTTACTCAATAATTGCAACATATTGCCATTTTGATTGGCACCTTCAGCAGATAGTATAGGGTTCAGTTAAATAACAGCTTTGTATAGCGCTCTGCTTTATCTGCCAAGAGAGAAATTATGATAAAGCATAAAATACAAGGTAACAGAGAGAAATTATGCCAGTATTTCCACAAGCACCAAATGCGGTCGTGATGATCCGCCCACATCACTTTTTTCCTAACGAAGAAACAAAGCAAGACAATAGCTTTCAGTCAACAGAGCTTGTAAACCAAGAGCAAATTAAAACCCTCGCTTTTGATCAAGTAACTAGCGCAGCAACCATACTTGCAGCAGAAGGGGTTGTTGTTCACCTCTTTGAAGATGAAGGACTTGAAACACCCGATTCAGTATTTCCTAATAATTGGTTTTCAACACATAGTGGTGGTCAAGTCGCAATTTACCCTATGTATGCAAAAAATCGCCGCAAGGAACGCCGCACAGACATTATCGCCATGCTTAAACAACAATATCGTGTGCAAGTCGTTTTTGATTATTCTGGATTAGAATATGATGATATTTACTTAGAGGGTACTGGTGCTATGGTGCTAGACCATATTGAACGCATTGCTTATGCGGTTAGTTCAAAAAGAACAGATTCACATGTCCTTGAACGCTTTTGCGCTCACTTTAATTTTGAACCTATGGTTTTCGATGCTCAAGACAAAAAGGGCACTCGTGTTTACCATACCAATGTATTAATGTGTATTGGCAGTGATTTTGTCATGGCCGGCTTTGAAATGATGACCAACCCTAAACGCCGAGATGAAATTATTAAGCGCTTTGAAAATGCAGGTAAAAAAATTATTTATTTAACTGAGCAGCAAATCAATCAATTTTGCGGTAATGCACTCGAATTGCAAGGGACTTCAGGGCGCATACTTGCGCTTTCGTTAACTGCCTATAACGCATTAACACCACAGCAAATAACCTTGCTAGAAGAAACAGTGAAATTGGTTCCTCTGAATGTCTCTGCCATTGAAATGGCTGGTGGCTCAGTACGTTGCATGTTGGCAGGGGTTCACTTGTCAAAAAGATAATTTATTGATTAACGCTTGAGTCAAAAAAATTAAGCATATAATTTAAAAAAGTATCGTACTATACTGAAAATTAAAGAGTAAATAAGGCAAGTAAATGGTTAATGAGATTGTAAGCGCTATCAACAATATCCTTTGGGGCCAAGGCCAAATATTAATTTACTTGTTACTTTTTGCCGGATTTTGGTTTTCGTTCAAACTTCGCTGGATACAGATACTGCAATTCAAATATATGTTTACGGTGATGAAAGGCAGTACGCAATCTGACAAGTCAGGTATTAGTTCTTTTCAAGCTTTATGTACGGGGCTTTCGGCGCGAGTTGGTACGGGTAATTTAGCGGGTGTTGCCATGGCTATTTCGCTGGGTGGCAGTGGCGCGGTATTTTGGATGTGGGTCATTGCATTATTGGGTATGGCGACCGGCTTTGCTGAAAGTGTTCTTGGCCAGTTATATAAAGTGCGAGATGAACATAAAGAATTCAGGGGCGGCCCAGCTTATTATATTCGGGCAGGACTCAACAAACCTTGGCTGGCTATTCTTTTTTCGCTTTGTCTCTTTTTAGGCTACGGTCTTACTTTTAGTGCAATGCAAGCCAACACCATCGCAGATGCATTAAACAATACTTTTACTATTCCTCGTGAATATTCAGGCGTAGTTATTGCGGTACTCGCCGGCAGTATCGTTGTAGGTGGTATGCGCAGTATTGCTCGATTTGCCGAACTTACTGTACCTTTTATGGGGTTAGCCTTTGTCGGGACAGCGGTCGTTATTACCTTGATGAACATTCAACTTTTACCCTCAATGTTTGTCGATATATTTTATTCAGCTTTTGGTTTAAATGAAGCGGGTGCCGGCGCTTTAGGTGCAGCTATTAAGAATGGCATTCAACGAGGCTTATATTCAAATGAGGCTGGAGCAGGTAGTGTGCCTCATGCAGCCGCAGGCGCTTCACCTGTTCCTAATCATCCTGTTGCTCAGGGTTATGTACAAATGCTAGGGGTTTTCTTAGATACCATGGTGCTTTGTAGTTGCACAGCAGTAGTTATTTTGTTGTCAGATATTAATATCAGTGGCGAAATGGAAGGTATTCGAATGACACAAGATGCGATGACGAGCCATTTTGGTAGTGGTGGAAACTATTTTGTTGCCGCCGCGATTACCTTATTCGCTTTCACCTCTGTGGTTGCTAATTATGCTTATGCAGAGAGTAATTTACATTTATTTAAACTAGACAATAAAGTAGGGCGACTCTTTTATACCAGCATTTATTTATTTATGGTGTTTTGGGGAGCAACGGCTTCGTTGAAAGAAGTGTGGGGATTAGCAGATATGGCACTAGGATTAATGACGTTGGTGAATATCTACGCCATTATTTTACTGACCCCAACCGTATTGAATTTAACTAAAGACTTTCGCGAGAAACTCAAAGAAAATGGTAAGCCTACTTTTTTACTTGATGATGTCGAAATACAAGGCAAAACAGAGCCCGGTGTCTGGACAGCGAATAAAGCCAAAGAAACGTTATAAGTGCTTTGATATATAAAAAGCCGCTAAAAGATTTTAGGCGCTTGTTTTATGGCGCTATAGGTTATAGACAATAGGGATTCATTGACGGCTTATTATGAACACCATGGATTTAAACGACGACAAAATATAACATACTGCAAAAAACTATTAGCATAGTTATTTTGAGCTTAGTTACTTTGTGAAATAATATGTAATAAGCGATGGACTCAAAACGTCTATCGTTAAGTGTGCTTTAAATCCCCATAAACAGTAATTCTCGTCATATGTAGACTTTTTCAATAATATTATAAGTTTTATTCAAGTACTCGATAGGTTTGCGTATAACTTCTGGAAGCATTTAGATGTTTGTATCCAATAATTTTCTTAAATTTTTATAATGGATGTCCAAGTTATGAAAGCTAAAATCTAGGGGAAGGGAATTTTAGACATAAAAAAACCGCAATTAAGCGGTTTCTTATCATAAACGGTGGTTTGTTTATCGCCAAATCTAAAAGTTACTAGGTATAACTAATGGATTAAAAAGGTCTTTATTTGGTGGGCGGGGGTCATCTGTATTTGTATTGTAATATACTGTTATTGTTCGTTTTACTTCATTCTTGTTGTTCTTCTTGGTACTAATCAAGGTACTAAAAACAAATGTCAAAAATTATTTATAGAGACAGCCATAACAACCTTACTTTAATCTACTACATCTTTAACCTTACTAAATGTTCTTCGTATTTCTTTAGCACTTGACCACATAACTCTGATTTCTCTGGATTATTCCAAATACCTTTGTTCTATCATTTATAATACCTATGATGCTAATACCTGCGCACTTTTTTCGTTGTAAGGTTAAGGGTAACTTCAGCATTAATAGGCTTTAGATTGATTATTTATTATTGCGCATTTGTTTTTTGCGCAATTTTTTTGAACAGTTAAGCCTTAACAAGAGGAACGATGACTTTCTCATAAAACTATTCTTACAATATTTTAGAGAAGAAATCTTAAGGCTCCCCCATTGGTGTATTTTGTACACAACGCATCATTATTGCTTTATTGAAGGGACTTTAACTCAATACGTAATTTCTTTAGTTCGTTGATTGATAAAAAAGAAACGGATATATTGATCAAATTTGATGAAGGGAAGGTGTTTGATGAGGAAGTCTTTATTATTTTTAATGTTGGTAATAATTAGTACAAACATTTATGCAAAGTCAGGATTTGAAATGCCTAACGTTTTAGAGTCTGCAAATGAAAAGGATTACATAAATATTGAATCAAAATATACAACATCTAAGAATAGGCAGGTTATTTTGTTTAAAATGTTTGCTAACAAAAAGGCTCTTTATATTGACGCGCCTATTGACTCGGAACTAGTTGAGATAGTTAGTAATTTACTTAGATTTGAAAAAATAGAATATGTATATTTAAATAGCTTTGGCGGCATGGTTAACGATGGGATCGATCTTGGAATGCTTTTTAGAACAAATAATATTACGACCGTCATTGACCGTAATAAGGATTGCCATAGCTCTTGCTTCATCTCTTATTTAGGAGGGGTTAAAAGGTTAATTCATACGTCAGGTGTGTCTTCTATAAGGCTGACTTCTCATACTCCTTTTATATTAAATGGTACCATTAAAGAATACGCGAGTTTAGAAAGTGATTTTGGTCGTAAAGTATGCGATTACATTGAAAGAGTTTCTAATAATGGGAAGCGTATATGCTTTGATATGTTTTCTGCTAAAGGTGAAGCTACTTACTCTATCAGTAAATTAAAGAATGTAGGTATAGTTACTGATTTTATGGCGTATCATATTCAATCTCAAATCGCCGAATTTGAAGTACCAAAAGACAAAAAGAGTCAATGGTTTTCATCATGTTTTAAAGCCAAGAAAGATTTTTCTAGCTCTTACGGAGCCTGTGATGCCCAATATCAACCTTGTATGCTTCAATGGTATCAAGACTATAGTTGGCCTGAATATCAAAAATGTATTGAGCCTTATGGCATTCCATATAGCGAGGGTAGCTTCATTGGCACACCTTCAGGTTGGGTAGAGATTAAGCTTAAGAAGAAACTAGAGATAGTTGGTCATATATTCTAAAAGAGCATGTACGTTAAAACTTGATTGGAATATGTGATTTAAATTGAAATATGGTGTGGCAATTTATTTGTTCTCGTAAAATATCGTGGTTTTGCTATCCCACCACTACCATTTAGCAATGTAGCCATATATACCAAAGGCTACATCTGGTACACGTTCTAAAAATAGCTATACCATTTCAATTTATTACCCTTACCACCACTACCTTATTATTATGTATTATTCATTTATTGGTATAGGTTGGGGTACAGGTTTGGTATAGGTAATATAAAAGGCAGTACCATCAATAGCCCTTATATATGGGGTTCTCAGAGTGTTGGTATAGATGGTATAGCAAATAGACACATTAGATATATTAGCTCAAACTTGAACTATCACTTTGGCTTTATAGGTTTTGATCAAGATTGACAGTCGGGAAGCAAAAAAATAACGGTCGTTCGTCATAAAACTGCTAATGCTAACTTTGTGCGCATTGTAGACGTTAGTTATTGTTATGTTAACGTCAGTTGTTCCGACATTACAGACGTTAGAGTTAACAATTGCTATAGAGTTTATACTTCCTTAAGTAGCGATATCCCTCTTACTTGAGTATATTGAAGGTCGGTTATATAGATGGGTAAAATATGAAGCGAAAACCAAATGGATATTGGACACTGGAAAAGTGCAATGAGGAGGCTCAAAAATATAATCATAAAGTACATTTTCTTAAATCTTCTGCCAGCGCATATCGGATAGCCCAAAGAAATGGTTGGCTAGATGATATTTGCCGTCATATGTTTCGGCTTATAAAGCCCAACTTCTTCTGGACAAAAGAGCGCTGTAGCAAAGAGGCACTTAAGTATACATCACGAAACGAATTCCACTTGAAATTAGATGCAGCTTATAGAACCGCCCAGAAAAAGGGGTGGCTAGAAGAAATATGCGCCCATATGGAGTATGTGACATTACCTAGGAATTATTGGAACAAAGAGCGCTGCGCCATCGAGGCCGGAAAATATGAGAGTCGTTCTCAGTTTGAAAAAGGCTGTAGTAGCGCTTATGCGTCTGCACAGTTAAACAACTGGATCGACGAAGTGTGCTCTCATATGAAAATACAGGAGCATGGGTGGCTTCATTGCATATACGTAATTGAAAATAAAAGACTAAACAAAGCATACGTTGGTCTCACCCGTCAACAATTTGAAACTAGAGCCAAACAACACAAAAGTGACAAGAATACGACAAACTCGGCATTAATTACTCTTGAAAAAGACACAGAGTATATACAGTTAACTCCATATATTTATGATGCAAAAACAATTGCGCTTAAAGAGCAAGAGTTTGTAGATGACTATAATGCTAGAGGCTTTATAGTTCTCAATAGCGAAATACAAATAGGAAAAATTGGCTCTAGAAATACTTGGAACAAAAAAAAATGTCGAAAAGAGGCTCTGAAATTCACGACAACCACAGATTTTATAAAAGGTTCAAACGGGGCATATATCTCTGCAAAAAAATATGGTTGGTTTGATGAAATTACAGAGCATTTAGAGGTAACAAATACACCTAATGGCTATTGGACAAAAGAACGTTGTCATTTAGAGGCTCTTAAGTTTGAGACTAGAGGTGAGTTTAGATCCAATTCAAATGCTTACCAAAGAGCAAGAGAACGCGGGTGGCTTGATGAAATTTGTTTGCACATGAAAGATACGAGGAAGCCTTTGTCGTTTTGGACTGATGAGCAGTGTGCTATGGAAGCAATGAAATATACAAGTAGAGGTGATTTTGAAAAAGGTTCGAGTAGTGCTTATTCTGTCGCTAGAGAAAACGGTTGGATGGATATTATTTGTGCTCATATGACATCAACCAAAAAATCAAAAGGATACTGGACAATAGATCGTTGCCATGAAGAAGCTCTTAAATACAAAGTTAAGGTAGATTTTAAAAATAAATCGGGAGGGGCATATACTGCGGCTAGAAAAAAAGGTTGGATGGATGAAGTTTGTTCACACATGATGTCGCTTCAAAAACCAAGCGGGTATTGGACAAAAGAACGCTGTCAGCAAGAAGCCCTTAGATACAAAGTTAAGGAAGATTTTAGAAAAGAATCAGGTGGAGCTTATAGTGCGGCCATAAAAAATGGTTGGCTAGAAGAGGTCTGCTCACACATAAAGTCTCAACGAGTTCCTCGTGGTTATTGGGGGAGTAAAGAAAGATGTGCTGAAGAAGCATTAAAGTATCCATCAAAATATCAGTTCAAAGCTGGTAATCGAGGTGCATACTCGTCGGCTCGTAAAAATGGTTGGCTAGATGAAATATGTCAGCATATGAACTGAATAAGATTTTATTCTTGGTACTGCATTTATCTTTAATATCAATGTTTATAGTGGTCAACCAACTTTGGCTACGGATTTGTATACAAGCCATCTCATTTCTATGACTCATTTTTTTCTAGCAAAGAATTAAAGGCAAAAATAAAGGCGACTTAACGCTATACTAAACTTTAATGTTTTTGTTCTTAACAAATTCAATTACTGATTCCAAATCACCGAAAGTGCCTAAAAGCATTTTCATGGCATGCATCCTCACTTGCTCGTCTTCATCTCTATCCAGAGTGCACCAAGTTTTAATTAATACGTTAGGGGGATTTAACTGCTGTTTTTTAACCTCTTTATGATTACTCATAATAATTCCATTTATTGAGACTCCACACATAAAAAATAGTAAAAATTTATCGTTTCTGCAATGGTGTTCAACCAAAAAGCCCTCTAGGAATGAACATTGAACTTATTCTATTTTCTTGTATTGCTAACAACTTTATTAATTAGCTCGGCGGATGCTCATAAAGTCCCTAGTTCATGGACTAAGACTAAGCAGACCCTAAGGGATAAAGTGTATTTTGACCACTCAGTCACTAAATACTGCAGTTGTCCTTACGAATCTAAAGGTACGATCGGCGGTGTTGTTGATACTGAGTCCTGCGAGTATGAAGGTTCTCATGAAAAATATAACAATGCTATTAACGTGCTTGATTGAGAGCATGTAGTACCCATGAAAAACACCTGTAATAATACGATAAGGATTTGAAAATAAAGAGTATTGTGTTACTTTATTCAACAATCAAGTAGATGGGAGTTAGTGAAACGTCTACATAACAAGCTGTTGCATTACAAAAAATGGAGATGTATGTTGCCACTTCTTTTATTATCTGGGCCTGCAAGTATCGTACAAGCTAATAACATTGGTTCATTAGATTTAGGCCCAACTAAGGATGGTGAATTGTATGTTCATCAAGAAAGTGAAGATCATCGTTTATTCATTCATGGAAATTTTGAGGGATTCCATGCTTACGCATTGGTTACTCATACAAAATTTAAAATCAATAAAGACAGTGTAAAACTTCTAAGTGAGTCTTCATTTAATGCTGAATTGATTTTTGAGAATGATAGTGGTGAAGAATTATCACAAATAGTTGAATTCAACTCACCTTTGGTACCATTATCCGGTGTGTCTGCTTGTAAATATGGTAGAGATTTTGACAGTTTTGAATTTTCATTTTCTAATGGTGCAGCAAATCAAAAATTCCCATGTGATTTGGTTTATGTAACACACTACTCAAGAAACCTAGATTATTCTATTCCGCTCTGTATTGAATACATTGGTATGGCAGCGAAAAATGGTAGGACTGCACAAGACAGATTAGGTGAGGGGCATGACAAGCTCCAAACCATATTAGCTAAACTCAATGCACGAGATCAGTTTAAAAGTGCCTCAATTATTCTTTATAAGCCAGGTGAACTTGAGAGTGAAGGCATAACTTTTGAGCAAGTTGTTGAAACGTTAGAAGCTAGCATTATTCAGCACTTTAAACCTAAACCACTTAATGTCGAGCATTTAAATTTCCCTAATAATAAGACCAAATTAACGTCTATCTTAAAAAAAATAGGTGCAAACGAAATTGGTGTTAAATTGGAAAGCCCAGAAAATACATTATTGTATTCGAAGCACAAACCAGACAAATTAGAAGAGCATTTTATTCATATTAAAGTACCGTAATGCTATCAAGCCAATTAAGCAGGACTAAAAATAGTTTGCTCGGTTTCGCTTCGATACACAATTTAGCAAAAAAATTTTAGACACCTATTGGGTCTAAGCCTCAGGGGATTTACCGTGGCAATAAGTTTAAAAACTCAAAAAATGTTATGGGGTAGAGCTGCGAGTCGCTGTGCTTTTGCTAGCTGCAAGACTGAACTAGTAATGGATGCAACAGAAACAGACGATGAATCGTTAGTCGGTGAGGCTTGTCATATAATTGCGCGAAGTGTTGATGGCCCTAGGGGTGAGTCAGATTTATCGTCAGAACAAAGAGACAAATACGGTAATCTACTTTTGCTTTGTAATGTTCACCATAAGGTTATTGATGATCAACCAGGCGAGTATACGGTTGAAAAGCTGAAAGCCATCAAGCAAGAGCATGAAAGCTGGGTTAAGCAACAGCTTAAAATATTTGATGCAAGCAAGCAGAGAGATGATGAGATATACGCCACTTATATAGATAAGTTTGAGTCTTTGATAGACACCGAAAACTGGAATGCATGGACCAGTTATTTGTTATCAAACGGTCAGCCATCGATTTGGAAAACCAATAAAGACAATCTAGAAGAGCTAAGGCTTTGGTTACTAAATAGAGTTTGGCCCAAAAGGTATAAAACGATTGAATTAGCCTTTGAGAACTTTAGGAGAGTATTGCAGGACTTCTTAAATAAGTTTGACCAGCATGCTATCGAATGGGGAGATGACCAATATTTAACTGAAAAATTTTATAAAAATTATTCTGGTCCATTTGATCAAAGCCGTTATGACTCCATTTTTATTGATTGGGAGTATCATTGCTATTTAGTGGAAGATCTGACTTTAGAGCTAAATAGAGCTGCGAACTATATATTTGATAAAGTTCGAGATGAGCTTTCTCACAGCTACCGTCTGAGCGAAGGGATACTTTTAGTCACATCAGGTCCACACATGGATTTGTCATTTAAAACACATAGAGTAGAGTATCGAGGGACGGAACGTACAGAAATTCCCTATGGAGGTCTAAAAGATTTTGAAGAACATTTGAGATTTCAAAGAGACCTTTATTTTGGTGAAAAGGCTTAACAAGGCCTTTAAACGGAACAAAAGTAGCTGGCTTTGTGTCGTACATCAACAAGTGTAGCAAACTATTTTTTTCCGCATAAGGCGGCTTTATGTGTAAAGAATGCTTGGGAGTTGAGTAACCTCCTTCCAACAACCGTCCGGTCGGGTTGCTACCACCAGAATGACCGGTTTTAAACCTAAATCTGGTAGCAAAGTCTGAGCCGTCTCTTTCCCGATCCATCATGAGACTGAGGCATTGTTAAAGGAGTGTCTATGACAAATACTACTTTGGCGGGTTCAGCAAACTTGCATCTAAACCTAGGTGCATTTGGTGTATTATTTGGAGTTCTTGCAACTTCATTTAGTCCTATCGCTGCATTCGTGTTAGCGCTAGTTGCATCTTATGTCTTAGCTAAGTTGTAATGTTTAGGTGTGTATTCAGTTAGGCTGGCACACCGCCCTTATTTACACTATAAGCTGTTTGAAAAGGACAAAATACAGTTGGCTTTTGCTCCTGTGTCGCTAATTTTAACCAACTATTTTTGCCTCTTATTGAGGCGTTGAGGTTGTAGAATAACTATTTTAGCCAAAACAGCTGATTTTTTGTGCTCCTATATCGCACTGTAGAGAATTAACTCGATATAGGTAATGCATTTAGTATCCCTATTTTATAGGGGAATTCATAATAAACGAGTTATTCTACAGCCTCGTTAAGTTACTTAATCTTTGTTGGAGTATATTTTGGCTGTCGAGAAATTTATTGTATGGGGACTAGAGGCTAAAGATGTAATCTCAATAGGTGCTTTAGCTGTAGCATTTTTAGCTCTATTTATTACCCCATTTATAAATAGTAAAAACTCTAAGAGGCAAACAATTGCACCAATGAGACAGGCATGGATAAATAGCCTTCGAGATAAGATTTCGGGTGTATTAGCAATCATTTCAATAGACAGGCTGAATTATTGCCCATCAACACACTGGGATGGAGATAAAAAAGAAAAAGCAAACAAAAGAGATTTAGAAAACTATGAAAAGTTAATGCTCTTAGAGTCATCCATTAGTTTGCATATTAACTCTAATGAACCTGAACATATCAAACTTGTGGACTTAATATCCCTTGTTATTAAAGAGTACCACGACTCTTCTGTATCAGACAAAAACAAGTCTAACTTGCTTGAATTAAGCCAAAAAGTACTAAAGGATGAATGGGAAGCTACTAAGAACACTTAACTATAAGTAGTTCAAAAAGACTAAAAACAGTTGGCTATTGCTCGTGCATCGCTGATTTAAGCCTCTTAATGAGGCATTGGTACAAAATCTAATCTAAACGCAACAATTCAAGTTTCTGCATAATGTCGGCTTTGTGGCAAAAGTGAATGCTTAAATCCGATTGACCCCACAGCTTATCGCTTCCTGTCAGGTTTAGTTAACTTTGATATTAATAAGCGTCAAAGCAAGTTTTGAGCTACTACACACTAGAATGTTAACACATTAGAAAATATCATCGCTCTTATGGCCTAGATAGTTAGAGAAAGCCGCTTTAAAATCTTCGTTGTTTGGCAAGTCGTAGTATATGCCTTTCCCTCGACCAGCTCGTCCTATCTTTTGGATGTTAAAATTTGATAGTGTTTTCCCAACTTGGCTACGGGCTGTAGCTGGCGTAAGAGTTATGTTATTACTTTCAGCCCATAACGTGTATGTTGATATCAATTTACTTGCGTAAAGCCTAACAGCGCCATTGAACGGGTTTTCTTTATATAATTCCTCCCTAAAAAAGGAAAGTATTGGTGGCAGGCTTGAAAGTTTCTCCTCTATTAGTCCTTTAGTTGTCGGTGCTTTATAAGGGTTAAATGAGTTTATATCTATATTAAGTAGATGTTCTAGGAAGTAAGATGCTCCATCACCATCAATTAAATCATTTAATGCTTTGAAGTACTCTTTATCATCAACTTTATGTGATGAAGGTTCTAGCACTAGAAAGCGCCTCTCTCTTGTTCCTGCTCTTAATATTTGTCCATGGTTGCCAGCAAATATAAATCGTGCAAAATTTGGTACTGGTTCAGCATCAATGCCTTTTAACTCTAGACTAATCGTCGGCTCTGAAATGATACCTTTTGCTTTATCAAATACCGCCT
The DNA here is from genome assembly GCF_014077345.1 of Colwellia sp. BRX8-4. Lineage (NCBI taxonomy): Bacteria > Pseudomonadati > Pseudomonadota > Gammaproteobacteria > Alteromonadales > Colwelliaceae > Colwellia > Colwellia sp. BRX8-4. The sequence continues at coordinate 42,696 of NZ_JACGVS010000016.1, read as the reverse complement.
TGCTAGTTAAGTCTACTTCATCACCAAAGATAAGCAGTTTACCTGCGATTACTGAATTAAAACGCCCGGTTAATTGGTAATGGCCATTGACTTGGTTAGAATTTGAACCAAGCATTTTTTTTAGTAACTTATATAGCGTACCTTTACCTGTTCCTTCTGCTGATTTCATTAAAATAGCAACAGAAGGTTTATCTGCCGGCTTCTGAAATATATGGGCTAGCCATTGAATAAAGTAGAGTGATGCGACACTATCACCGCCACACAAAACATCATGGATATGATTAAGTATTAGCGTCACGTTTCCTGGTAATGGGTCACAACCATACCCTTGGAATGTGTTGAAAAGTTTAGCCGGTGCTTTTGACTGATCAGGGTAATAGCCAATACCATCTGAATAAAATGATTTTTCAGCCCACTTAAACCAAGCTCGTCCTTGGTTCTTCCCTGCTATTTGAGCTGTATGCTCGAAGTAATTATAAAAGTCTTTGGGACTCTCAAAGGTCATTCTTTTACCATCAACAGAACAAGGCTTAAATATCATGATGCGATGTTTAGCGCCAATAACAATATGAGCATACTTCTCATTCATTTCAGTAAGCGTTTTAAGTTCACTTTCCGTAACAATTTGGCCATTTATTGTTGTAAGTTCAATTGGCGCCTCAATGATGGAAAGGTCAATTACATTATTCGTCATGATACTTCCTTGATATAGCAATTCTGTTCGTAATCATTCCAATCAGTTAACCCAGATAACTTTTCTTCAAAAGAGAATGGAGGGAATGATGCTTTAGCCTTGATAATGGATGCTGCTTGAATTGCTTTATCTTTGCCTGGGTTAATGCCCGTTTTACGCTCAGTTAAATAATCATCATCACCAGTGATTATAATTTCTATATCTGGCCAACGTTGGCGTGCAATTTTAGCAACGGACGCTAAGTTATTAGCATTCATAGCGGCAAGAACCGAACAACCTGTTATTTGATGGACGCTCATCGCGGTTGAAAACCCCTCAGCAATATATATCCTTGTTATTGGTTCGTTGTTCGATAGTTCGATCGGGCAGCACAGACCAGTAATCCTGCCACCAGTCATAAATCGCTTACTCCCATGTTGATTGATGGTTTGAATATTTATTAATGTTGCATTATCCAAAGAGTAATCAATAAGCGGGATAACCAGCAAACCATCATGGCAACGTATAACAGCAGGGGGGAAAATCCCCTTAGTGCTTAGGTAATTATGCTCGGTTACCTGTTTAGCATTCTTATACAATGCCAAAGCCTTTTTTGTTGCTTCAGTTTGTTTGACAGCTCGCACTTTTTTAGCTGCTTCGATCGACTTTTGAATGTCTATTCGATCTTGTTTATTTTGAGTGTGGCCATCAGGTTTCCATGTTTCAGTTATGCCAGTTTGCCAATCTCCCATGACTATTATAGGGCTCTCAGTAAAAGCTATATACCAACCATTTTTACCCTTGGGCTTTAGTTGTGTGCTAACACGATGAAGTTGCCCGTCACATTCTAAGCTACCAATTAACAAGCCAAAGCTTAGGGCAGCGCTTAACTGTTCTGAGTAACTCATGCTGCCTCCTTGTTTATTGCATATGCTAGTTTAGCTAAGCCTTTGCTAGTAACTCTTACTTGTGAGGTGGTTTTTATGCGGCTATAAGGTAACGGGATTTGTGTAACTTTATGTTCTAGTAACCCTTGGTTTATTTTATTTTGGAAAGCACTCCTGTCTTTATTGCCATTACGCTTATAAATCCATCTATTATCCTCAAGCCATGTAAATAAGTCTTTGGGCCTTAGTTGTAAGTATTTAGCTGTATCAGTAATGCATATGCTGCCATCTGAACTCGCGATTCTATCTAACGCTTCAGCTTTAGGACTTATTTCTTCGATCTTAGCTAGAAGCTTGATGTTTTCCTCTTCGGCCTGCATAGCTAATTTTAAAATATCAAGACGTGACATCTGTACAGGGTGGGCGGGTTTTAAGTTGCCATTTTTATAATCAGAAAAAACTTGGTTAACTTGTATATGAAATTTAGGGCTAATCCACTTCGCGTAACTGATAGCCAGTAACTCATGGGCGAAAGTGCCTGAGTTATTACCTCCTTTTATCGAGTTGATTGGTTTTTGAGCTAAGCCAGAATTCTGGCTTTGGGACTCAAACTCTTGAATTAACTCAATAGTTAACTGATTGGTTAGCCAAATTGACGGGCGCTTTGTATTACCCAAACCACTAGCTTTGTGCAACGCATTAAGGTTAAAGCGGTTTTGATCGTCAGTAATTATTTCTACGCCTGCTATAACAGGAAATTTAATAATATTCATGCTTCCACCTCGACATTATTGTGTGGCTTGTAAGTAGTGTTATTTATTTTGTTCATCACTTCCGCCTTATGCTGCAGATTGTTGGCGTTGAGTAACTAAGCTGATTACTAGTGCCTGTATGTCCCTTTTGTTTTTCCCTGCGACCATAGCTGACAGCACTGCTTGAATTTCAAATTCTATAAAACCTACTGCTCGTTCTCCTAAACTTATGCTTGGCACCATAGTTCCGTCATTAATTCGTAAATGAAGCGAGCTTTTCGATAATCCCGTTAATTCAAGGACTTCTGTTTTTCTAATAATTTTAATTGTTTGGCCAGTAATCATGATTTCACCCTTTGAAGATATATAATTGATACATTACTTTTCAGCCTTTTTTTAAGCGCAATAGTTCGCAACCCAATGGCTGGGTTGTATAAATTGAATGATTTAATTTATTAAAGGCAAAAAAAAGCCCCGTACAGAGACGGGGCTTAGGCTTGAAAAGGAATGTTAGAAACGAAAAAATCCGCGTAGCGTGAGCCAAGCGGATTTCTTCAACATGGGAAATATAGCACTAATTTTGGGGGGTCTGCAATACCTTATTGATCGTTATAGTATGATAAAAGACTAAAATAGAAATATAGTAAGTGCCTTTAGAGGTAAAATCAGCTATTAACAGCCCTTAAACCTCGGATGGAACTTGATAGACTAAAGTTCCCCGTGGCACTATTTTCAATATGCTCAGACCACCAAGTCATCATTGTGGCTCGACGCTTCAAGTAGTCAGCTCTGTTATAAGCACGCCTTACTTCATTATCATCAACATGAGCTAAAGCTGCCTCAATAACGTCACCGTCAAAGCCTTGCTCATTAAGCGTAGTACTAGCCAAAGAACGTAAACCGTGAGCAACTAGCTTACCTTTATAGCCCATTCTTTTAATAGCAGCGTTTGCTGTTGATTCGTTTGCGTGACTTCTAGGATCTCTATCTGCAGGAAAAATAAATTCTCGATGTCCGCTTATTGGCTTAATTGATTCGAGTAAATTTAGCACCTGTTCTGAAAGAGGTACGGAATGAGGGCGTTTCTTCTTCATTGTTTCTGCAGGTATATTCCAAAGTTGATTGTCAAAATCAATTTCTGACCATCGCGCTTTCACGGCCTCACCAGGTCTAACCATCGTATGTAATTGCCATTCAATTAAGTACCTTGTAACGATCTTTATACTGGCAACACTTAGCGATTGCATAAGATTTGGGAGTTCGTTAGGTTTGATTGATGGCATGTTTTGCTTTTTAGGTTTTTCAAATGCGGCTTTAATACCAATCAAAGGGTTTGAATAGATGAGGCCTGTATTTACTGCGTAGTTCATTATTTCGTTTAAACGTTGGTTAAGTCTTTTTACAGTTTCAAGGGTACCTTTTTCAGCAATAGGCGTGACAGCCTTGATAGCAATAGGTGCTGTTATTTCAGAAATAGGGTACTTGCCAAGTGAAGGTAATACATGTAATTCGAGTGACCGCCATATATCAGTTGCATAATCTGGTGTAACTTCACCTCTTTTGATCTCGAACCATCTAGTTGCAACACTAACTAAGGTGTTTTCTAAGCGTTCTTTCTGCTGAAGTGAAACCTTGTTTTTATGGTCTTTAGGATCAATATCCTTGGCTAGCAGTTCTTTTGATTTGGCTCTTAGCTTTCTAGCATCTGCCAAAGAAATGTCAGGATAAACACCAAGTGTTAGATTAGTTCGCTTTTTAGTAAATGGCTTGTAGTACTTAAAAATCCATTTTTTAGTACCACTTGGGTTTATCTTTAACTCTAAACCTTCACCGTCAAACAAACTGCTTACTTTAGCTTGAGGCTTAGCTTTGTCTACTTCAGTATTAGTTAGGGGTCTAGTTATTCTAGCCATTGAAAAATCTCCTTTTAGTACTACAAGTAAACAAGTTAGTACTTCGTAGTACTTAACATAGTACTAAACGATTAGGATATTATCAAACAGCACAGGACGCTATAAACCTCTGGTTCATTGTAATCACTTGTTTTTAGGCATAAAAAAAGACGCTAGGACGCGTCTTAATCTTCATAATTGGTGGAGCGGGGGGGAATCGAACCCCCGTCCAAAAAGCCTACATCCTTGGTACTACATGCTTAGTCGATTATTTGTTTAACCAATTAGACGCCAATCGACAGGCTTCGTCATGGTGAGCTTAATACTATTTCGCGGTTCAGCCTTAAGCGTGCTTCCCTCGCTATCCTATTTGGGGTGACCATCGATCCTCTAAACAATAGGAGAATTTTTGAGGCGATGGCTAGCCTAAGCGGCTAGTGCGAACGTATCGTCGTTTGCAATTATAGTTTTGCGGCTTTTTACCAGGCAAACCGCCCCTGGGCATGCACCTCGGGTTTCATGAATCTTGTCGAATCCTAGATCCGCCCCAAAGTTTTTTCATCTTAATTATAAACTTATTCAGTCTATAAAGCGCATTGTACAGCGCTTCTTTTAAATAAACAACGTGTTAATTGTTAACTTGTTATCGATCTAAATTCTTATTTTTCATTAATCGGCCTTTATCAACAGCCCATTCTCTGTCTTTGATATCAGAACGCTTATCATGGTCTTTCTTACCTTTACCCAAATAAAATTCGAGTTTGACCCAATTTGCTTTCCAATACATCGCCGTGGCAATTAATGAATAACCATCACGCTCTACAGCTGCGGTTATTTTCTCTAATTCACGTCGATTCAACAGTAACTTTCGGTCACGATTAGGTTCGCATACTACGTGACTAGAAGCAGCATTGAGCGGCATTATTTCAGCACCCAATAAATAAGCTTCACCGTTTTTTACGTGTACATAACAATCAGAAATATTAACTTTTCCGCTACGGATACTTTTAATTTCCCAACCCTGCAGGCTCATCCCACCTTCAAACTTATCAGTTAAAGAATAGTTATGACGAGCTTTTTTGTTTAACGCAATAGTATTGCTGTTTGATTTTTTTTTCTGTGCCATTATATTTCCATTTTGTTTGCCATCAAAAATAGCAATCGCAAACATTATACGGAGAATTATTGATATTTGAATGATTAATTTCAATTTTTCTGTTTAATGCCTTTTGCTCACGGCTTTGTTATCATTACCCTTTAAAGTTGAGGAAAATAAATGCCCGTAATTAGTCGCAGCGCTTTAGTGATGTATAGCGTTGACCAAATGTATCAATTAATTAATGATATTGTTGCTTATCCTCAATTTATTCCCAATTGTGGTGACAGTAAGATAATTTCTCAGCAAGGTAATGAAGTTACAGCTGCTTTGATGGTTTCGAAGGGGGTTCTAAAAAAATGGTTTACCACCAAGAATACCTTGATTGGTAATAATAAAGTGCAACTCGATTTAGTTGACGGTCCTTTTAAAAAGCTAACGGGTTACTGGCAACTTACTGAATTATCTGAAGAAGCTTGTAAGATTAGTTTGCATTTAGAGTATGAGTTTTCGAGTAAAGTATTCGATTTGGCATTTGGCCGTGTTTTTACAAGTTTGACCAATAATATGGTACAAGCTTTTACACAAAGAGCTAAAGAGGTTTATCATTCTAATGGTTGATAGCATAGAGATAGAGCAAGAACTTGCTCAACGTAAAATACAAATTGAAGTTGTTTATGGACTACCCGATAGACAAGAGCTATTAACGCTTTTAGTCGATGAAGGCACCTTGTTAGAGCAAGGTATTATCGTTTCAGGTATTTTATCTGTTTTTGAAGAAATAGACTTAACCGTAAATAATGTTGGTATTTGGAATCGAGCCGCTAAGTTAACAGATACTTTACGAGATTTAGATCGTATTGAAATATATCGACCTTTAATTGCTGACCCAAAAGAGGTTAGAAAGCGCCGAGCTGAAAAAGCAAAAGATGAAGGGCGTGCCGATAAAGTTACCGGTGGTCGTGTTGACCCGCGTCGAAATAAAGCAAGCTAAAAAAATCGCAAAGTTTAAAGTAAAAAAAACGGCTATTAAGGCCGTTTTTTTATGGGACTAAAATATTTATTAGTTAACCATAGGAACGTAAAAGTTGTCACCTAAGACAAAGTCACCTTCTGCGCTGGCTAATAATTCATTATCAAAATAGAGGATAAATTTCTTCTTAACGTTAAACTCTTCACTTCGACCTGATTTTAATAAGTAAACATAGTGCAATGTATCATTGCCAAAGGCATCGTTAACAACAGGGCTACCAAGTACAAATTTTACTTGTTCTTTAGTCATGCCAATTTGAAGCTTGTCGATATCTTTTTGTTCTAAAAAGTTTCCCTGAGGAATGTCAAAACGATAGACCCAGCTTGAGCAGGCAGAAAGAGATAGGGCAATAGTAATGGCTAAAATGCGAAATAACATGTTTTTTCATTTATCCTAATAAGTTCGAATGGGGATGATAACTAAGCCCGCGAAGAGATACAAAACTATTTTCAATTTATTTTGCACCTTTGTGCTTCAACTCAGGTTATTTACTTAACGCTAAAATTAATTTATTAACCGGCAAGTAACTCTTGAGCATTAGCCAAGCTGTTATCTGTTATTTTATTTCCCGCTAATAAGCGAGCAATTTCTTGGACTCTGCCATTAGCACTTAGTTCCGTTACTTTTGTTTCTGTAAACTCGCCATCGGTTAATTTACTGACAAATAACTGCTGATGCCCTTTGCAAGCGACCTGTGGTAGATGTGTTACACAGATAACTTGGGTGTTTTGTGCTAATTCTTGTAGCTTGCTACCGACCATTGCCGCTGTTGGGCCACTAATACCGACATCAACTTCATCAAATATTAAGGTCGGTGTGATCACCTTGTCAGCCAAAATAACCTGCATGGCTAAACTAATACGTGATAATTCGCCACCAGAAGCAACTTTGTTCATCGCTTCTAATTTTTGCCCTGGGTTAAGGCTAATGAGAAAGTTTATTTCATCAAGGCCAAACGGCGATAAAGCTTCAACATTAACTTGCTGTACTGATACGTCAAATATGCCGTTGTTCATATTGAGCTCTTTCATGCTCTGCGTGATTTTTTTACTGAGTTTTTTAGCCGATTTTACTCTTGATGTTGATAATGCCTGAGCAGATTGTAGGTAATGTACTTTAGCTTTTTCAATGTCTACGTATGCTGTATCCAGTCTTGAACCGTCAGAATTTATGACATGTAAGGCTTGTTTTATCTCTAAGTGTAACGTTGGCAAATGCTCGGGTGCCACTTGATGTTTTTTAGCCAGTTGAATGGCGAGCGAGTAGCGGTCTTCAATCATTTGATAAGCTTCTGGATCGAGTTCAAGCTTATCGTAGTAGTGCTTTAGTTCATCATTAGCATCTTCTACAAGAATAAGTGCTTCGCTCAAGGTGTTAGCAATATTTGCTAACTTAGGATCCATATGAACTAAATCATTCAATTGTTCGCAGTTGTTTCTTAAGCTGTCTGAAATATTGTGATTTTCGTTTTCAGATAAAGTTTGCAATGCTTTCAAAGTGCCGGTCAATAATGACTGACCGTTACTATGACGTTTGTAATCACTTTCTAGAATTTGAAACTCACCCGTTTGTAGTGAAAATTCGTCTAGCTCAGTCACTTGGTATTGTAATAACTGCAGTTTTGCTTCGCGTTGCTCTTTACTTTCTTGTAACTGTTTTAGTTCTGTATTGAGATTTCGCCATTGCTGATAGTAATATTGAACGTCGTCTAATAAGTGCTGATGATCGGCATACTCATCAAGTATTTTACGCTGTTGAGCTGGCTTAACAATGAGTTGGTGATCGTGTTGGCCATGAATACTTATTAAAAATTGTGCAATATCTTTAAGTTGGGCAAGCGGAACTTGGCTACCGTTAATGTAAGCCTTTGAGCGTCCTTCAGCTGATATTACTCGGCGTAAAATACATTCACAATCTAACTCAGCATCGAGTTCGTCTGTTAGAGATAGGCCATTTTTTTTAAGCCATTTTTGTGCGGAAATGTTTTTGTTTATATCAAAGGTTGCGGCTAACTCTGCTTTTTTAGTATTGGGTCTTACAACATTAGTGAGCGCTCTATCGCCTAAACATAAACCTAAGGCATCAATAGCTATCGATTTACCCGCACCTGTTTCTCCGGTGATGGTTGTCATACCTTTGCGCCAATCTATATCTAGGGAGCGCACAATGGCGAAGTTTTGAATGTTAAGATGTAAAAGCATGAGAAACCAATTTACTGTATAAATATGTATACCTGTTAATTTATACAGTAAAGTGGTTTTGTGCAAGTGTTAATCGAATAAAAATTCAACAGCTTGAATTTGTTAAAAATTAATAAAGCTTATTGCCCCAACTTAATTTACTTCGCAGTACATTAAAGTAGTCATGGTCTAGTGGATGAACTAATCGCAGCGTATATTCACTTTTTCTGATAATAACTTCATCACCTGGTAATACCGCTAAAATAACATGGCCATCACAACTTACTTGTAAGCTTTCATAGTTCTCATTGGCGAGTAATAATTTTATTTCACTATTGCCGTCGACGACTATGGGTCTACTGGTTAGGGTGTGTGGAAACATTGGTACTAAAGATAAGGCATTTAAATTGGGTGTTAAAATTGGACCACCTGCCGACATTGAATAGGCGGTTGAGCCAGTAGGTGTTGACACGATTAAGCCATCAGAGCGTTGGCTGAACATAAAGCTACCATCAATGTAAACTTCAAATTCAATCATGCTGGCTACTTTTCCTGCGTGTAGCACTGCTTCATTGACCGCACTGTTAGAGCTTTTTAATTTTCCGTGGCGATAAACTTCTGCTTCAATAATAAAACGTTGCTCAGCGCGCGACTCGCCACGTAAAATTTTCTCAAGTGGTTCAATTAATTCATCGGGCGATAAATCGGTAAGAAAGCCTAAGTTCCCTCTGTTTACACCAATAACACCGATATCAAAACATGATAAAACCCTCGCGGCACCTAACATATAACCATCACCGCCCACGACTATAGCCAGGTCAGCTTGTTCACCAATTTCTACTAGGGTACTAATCGTTAGATTATCGATATCGATTGATGGGGCAACTGAGCTTTCAATTAATACCTGATAACCTTGTCCGGTAAGAAATTGATAGAGCGCTGTTATTGTTGCGCCGGCTCCTTCGTGATTTGGTTTGCCTATTAAACCTATGGTGTTATAAATTTTGCTCATGTCTACGCAGTAAGTTGTTTGTATCTTAGGATTAATAATAGTTTCGCTGTATTTTCATGGCTTGTAAAGTTGACTTTTTTATAAATCATTTACTGACTACCATTTTGATTAAATTTTTCGCTTTCATCGAGATTTAAAAGATTTAGGGTTAAGACATTAATTGAAGAGAATGCTTATTCATTCGAAATTGATAATATAGGCTATAAGCCTTTTAAAGTGGAGCTTTAAGCGTTTTTAAACGATGGGATAACTGCAGGTAATTGCTTTTAAATAGAATGACTATATATAAAAAAATAATATTTGTTCTCAAAACGCTGACAAGCGCTCAGTAACAACAAACTTAATTAAATTGTATTTAAGCTTGAATCGTAGCAAGAAGTCCCCATAATTACCGTTATCAGATTTATATAACCTTTATATTGTTAAATATATTATTAGTTTATTTTGGAGCTTTCATGACTAATGAGTCAACAGAAAACAAAAATACAGCTGAAGCATCAACAGAAGCTTTAACGCCCGAAGAAATTATGGCGCAAGAAATTATCGACCAAGCTGAAGAGCAAGTCGAAGTTCAACATATTCATGCCCATGAAGTGATTAGTGCCGAGCAAGAAAAGATTAACGAACTTGAGTTAAGCCTTTCTTCAGCGCAAACCACTATCGCAGATCAAAAAGATTCTGTGGTTCGTGCTAAAGCAGAAGTTGATAATATTCGCCGCCGTAGCGCACAAGACGTCGATAAAGCACGTAAATTTGCTTTAGAAAAATTTGCTGCTGAAATGTTAGTGTCAGTAGACAATTTAGAACGTGCTTTGCAGAATATAGATAAAGAAGATGAAAACAACACCGGCATTATTGAAGGTCTTGAATTAACCCTACAAGGTTTAATTGCTTCGTTAGAAAAATTTGGCGTTAAAGGTGTTGATCCACAAGACCAACCTTTTAATCCTGAATTGCATCAAGCGATGTCTATGCAAGAAGTTCCGGGCGTTGCGCCAAATACCGTTATTGCTGTGATGCAAAAAGGTTATGAACTCAATGGCCGTTTAATTCGTCCAGCGATGGTAATGGTTTCTAAATCTGCTCCGGTAGTTGATACCACAGCATAAAAAATATCATTAAAAAAAGCGGTAAGAAGTTTCTATAAAACTTCTTACCGCTTTTTTGTTTTTAGCAGGCAAATAAGTTTTATTAGGGCGTTTTATCGTTATCGGTGAGAAACAACAAAAAAATCTTCACAAATAGCTAAATAATGAAATAAATTTACTTTTTTTCTTGGAAATTAGTTGAAAAGGATTTTACTGCCCCCACTATTTGTTTCATCAACAGGTTTATTAAAAAATCTTACTTTAATAAGCTTTATTTTAATTAGTATTCGGAGATCCTCAAGATGGGCAAAATAATCGGTATTGACCTAGGGACAACAAACTCTTGTGTTGCTGTACTAGATGGCGGCAAAGCACGTGTAATTGAAAATGCAGAAGGCGATCGTACAACTCCTTCAATTATTGCATACACAGAAGATGGCGAAACGTTAGTAGGTCAACCTGCTAAACGCCAATCTGTTACAAACCCAAAAAATACATTATACGCGATTAAGCGTTTAATTGGTCGTCGCTTTGAAGACGAAGAAGTTCAGCGTGATATTAAAATTATGCCTTTTGGTATTGTTAAAGCTGACAACGGTGATGCTTGGGTTACAACACGTGATAAGAACGTTGCACCACCACAAGTTTCAGCTGAAGTTTTAAAGAAAATGAAAAAAACTGCTGAAGACTTTTTAGGCGAAGCAGTAACAGAAGCAGTAATCACAGTTCCTGCTTACTTCAATGATTCACAACGCCAAGCAACTAAAGATGCGGGTCGTATTGCTGGTCTTGAAGTTAAACGTATTATCAATGAGCCAACTGCTGCTGCTCTTGCTTACGGCATGGACAAGCAAGAAGGCGATAAAGTTATTGCTGTTTACGACTTAGGTGGTGGTACTTTCGATATTTCAATTATTGAAATTGATGAAGTTGAAGGCGAGCACACGTTTGAAGTATTAGCGACTAACGGTGATACTCACTTAGGTGGTGAAGATTTTGATAACCGTTTAATCAACTATCTTGTTGCTGAATTTAAGAAAGACCAAGGTATGGATTTAACGACTGATCCTCTTGCAATGCAGCGTTTGAAAGAAGCAGCAGAAAAAGCTAAATGTGAACTTTCTTCAGCACAACAAACCGATGTTAACTTACCTTACATCACAGCTGACGGCAGCGGCCCTAAGCACATGAACATTAAAGTAACGCGTGCTAAATTAGAGTCTTTAGTTGAAGACATGGTTAAAGCAACGTTAATACCATTAGCACAAGCGCTTAAAGACGCAGACTTATCAGTAAGTGATATCAATGATGTTATCTTAGTTGGTGGTCAGTCACGTATGCCAATGGTACAAAAAGCAGTAACAGAATTTTTCGGTAAAGAACCTCGTAAAGATGTTAACCCTGATGAAGCCGTTGCCGCTGGTGCAGCAATACAAGCAGGTGTTCTTTCTGGTGATGTAACTGACGTACTTTTATTAGACGTTACGCCATTATCATTAGGTATCGAAACAATGGGCGGCGTGATGACGAAAGTTATCGATAAAAACACCACTATCCCAACTAAACAGTCACAAACCTTTTCTACAGCTGACGATAATCAAGCTGCGGTAACGGTTCATGTTGTTCAAGGTGAGCGTAAGCAAGCGTCTGCAAACAAATCTTTAGGTCAATTTAACCTTGAAGGTATCGATGCAGCACCACGTGGAACACCACAGATTGAAGTAACTTTCGATATTGATGCTGATGGTATTTTACACGTAACAGCCAAAGATAAGAACACAGGTAAAGAACAGAAGATTACTATTAAAGCTTCTTCTGGTTTATCTGATGAAGAAGTAGAACAAATGGTACGTGACGCAGAAGCTAACGCTGATGAAGATGCTAAGTTTGAAGAATTAGTTAAAGCACGTAACCAAGCTGACGGTCTAGTTCATACCACTCGCAAGCAAATTGTAGAAGCGGGCGATGACTTACCAAGCGAAGACAAAGAAAAAATTGAAACAGCATTAACTGAACTTGAAACTGAGATCAAAGGCGACGATAAAGAAGCGATTGAAGCTAAATCTCAAGCCGTTATCGAAGCATCAGCTAAGTTAATGGAAATTGCTCAAGCGAAAGCCGGTGCTCAAGAAGGCGCTCCTGAATCAGACGGCGCTGCGCCAGCTGATGACGATGTTGTTGACGCTGAATTTGAAGAAGTTAAAGAAGACAAATAGTCTTCAATAACGGAAAATATATAAGCGCTGGTTTAAACACCAGCGCTTCTTACGTTAAAAATCGTTATAAAATGCCATTGAAAATAGCTAACTATTTATAATGTCATTTTACTTAATTAATATCTAAAATTTCAACACCAGTTAAAAGAAGTCACTATGTCAAAACGCGATTATTATGAAGTGCTAGAAGTATCAAAAGATGCGTCTGAGCGTGATATCAAAAAAGCCTACAAACGTTTAGCGATGAAGCTTCATCCTGACCGTAATGCCGGTGATAAAGACAAAGAAGAGCTATTTAAAGAAGTTAAAGAAGCTTATGAAATTCTAAATGACGACCAAAAGCGTGCGGCGTTTGACCAATATGGTCATGCTGCATTTGAACAAGGTGGTCATGGCGGTGGCGGTGGTCATGGTGGCGGAGGCTTCGGTCAAGATTTTGGTGATATTTTTGGTGATATTTTTGGTGGTGGCCGCGGTGGCGGACGTCAGCAACGTCAACAACGAGGTTCAGATCTTCGCTACAACCTAGAGTTAAGTCTTGAAGATGCTGTTCGGGGTAAAACCTTAGAAATTAAAGTACCAACTTTTGTTAGTTGTGAGCCTTGTGATGGTTCTGGCGCTAAAAAAGGTACCAGTGCAAAATCTTGTACAACTTGTCATGGTCATGGCCAGGTACAAATGCGTCAAGGTTTGTTTGCTGTTCAACAGACTTGTCCAACATGTAGTGGTAAAGGTAAAGTTATTGCTAGCCCTTGTACCTCATGTCGCGGTCAAGGCCGAGTTGAAAAAACCAAAACACTTTCAGTGAAAATACCGCCAGGTGTAGATACAGGTGACAGAATTCGCTTGTCAGGCGAAGGTGAAGCTGGTGAACATGGTGCACCTGCAGGTGATTTATATGTACAAGCAAATGTACGTGATCATAAAATATTTGTCCGTGATGAAAACAACCTTTATTGTGAAGTGCCTATTAGCTTTACCACAGCAGCATTGGGTGGCGAAATAGAAGTACCAACACTTGAAGGTAAAGTGAAGCTGAAAATACCTAAAGAAACGCAAACGGGTAAAATGTTCCGTTTACGTGGTAAAGGTGTTAAATCAGTACGCAGCCACTCAATAGGCGACTTGATGTGTAAAGTTGTTCTAGAAACACCGGTTAACTTGTCTGGCGATCAAGCAGATTTATTACGTCAGTTAGACGAAAAGATGGGTAAAAGCACCATAAAGCATAGCCCTAAAGAGACCGGTTTCTTTGATGGCGTTAAAAAGTTTTTTGATGACCTGAAAAGCTAAAGTACTGCCATTCGATGAGCTAAAAGTTTGTTGAAATATAGACATTAAAAAAGCCACAAACTTGTTTGTGGCTTTTTTGTTTTTCTGGCTAATGATTAATGGCGCTTTACTCGCATAAGTAGACCACTGAGTAATACCAATAATAAGCCAAACAGACTGCCGCCATGAGTTTGTCTGATCTCGACGACTTCTATTACTTCGATGACTTCAGTATAAGCCTGGTCATACTCAGCACTTTCTAACGGCAGTGCGTATAACGCGTTACTGTCATCCGCACTGTAACTCGCAGCAATACCCTGATAACCGACTTGATATAAGTCGATTAACACATCGTAGTGATCACTTTCATAGCCAGACATAAATGTAGAAATAACTTCGTATTCATCGGCATCAGTGTCGCCTTCTATAAGAAAATTATCTGTGGTGAAATAGTGCTGCCAAGGGCCACCATTTTTACTGAGGTAGAGTAAAGCATACACTTCGGCGAGATGATTTTCGCTATAGCTATATACGTCTGCATCAAAAGTCACACTGAAAGTTTGATAATAGCCATCTCTGTCATAATCTTCTTGCAGAAAACTCGCCGCACTATAAATAGTGAACTGTTGATCATAGTGGTTACTCACTTTTTGTGTGGCTTCACCACTTTTTGCTTGTGCCGTGCTCTTGGCTTGATTATTAAGTGTAGAGCCTCTGATGTGAGCATTCGCTTTGCCGCTGACTTGATCGGATAGCTCGGCTAGCTTATTCGTTGCAATTATTTTTTTTCGCTGTGACTCAGTGATACTGTGTTTAAGTGCTCCTTGAGAAACACTAGCGGGTAAAACCTTTAATTCGCTGGCAGTGACATGAGTTAAAGGTAATATGCTAAAGGTTATCAATAACATTATTTTTTTAAGTGAATTCGCGCGAACTGACTTCGCTGCTTTATTATTTATTAACATAATATATCCTACCGGCTTTGTTTAGTGTTGCTATTAAAGCGCAGTAAAGATGAATGTAAGCTGAACACTTTATTGGTAAGCTTTGATATATCTGTTGATTTATCAGCGGGAACTCCAGTTAGCCCCACGTTATAAAATCTATATAGCGGCTTTAAAGGAATGTTCAGCTGATATTCAGTTGCCAAGGTTTATAATTTTAAATAAGCTATGGCTATGTATAGTTAGACTCACTTTTAACTTTGTCTTTGGAATAACCATGAAATTTGCTTTACCGTTAGTTTTTCTTTTTATCGCTACACTTTCTATTGATGCAATGGCTCAAGGAACGGGTGTATCAGCAAGTAATATGCAAAAAAATAATCAGCAACAGTTGAAAGTGAAAAGTAGTAAAGATGCCGCAAAATTAGCTAAAAGTCGTTTTGGTGGAAAAGTGTTAAAAGTTGAGAATAAAAAGTCGGGTTATCGGGTAAAATTAATTAAAACTGATGGTCATATCATTTCTATTTATGTTGATGCTAAGACAGGGAAGATTAATGGAGGGTGATCACTATGCGGTTGTTATTTATTGAAGACGATATTGCTTTACAGCAAAACCTATATGCCCATTTAACTGCCGCTCATTATCTAGTCGATGTGGCGAGTGATGGCGAAACAGGCTTATTTCAAGGGCAAGAATATCCATACGACGCTGCTATTATAGATGTTGGTTTACCTATAATAGACGGTATCAGTGTGATTAGATCTCTGCGTGAAAAAAATATCGACTTTCCCATTTTGGTGTTAACTGCAAGAGATAGTTGGCAGGATAAAGTGGCTGGCTTAGATGCTGGAGCCGATGATTATTTAACCAAACCTTTTCAAGCTGAAGAATTACTCGCCCGCTTAAATGCACTGATCAGACGTTCTGCAGGGCAAGCAAGTCCGTTAATAAAGAATGGCCCGTTAAGTCTTAATACCAAAAGTTTGCAGGTTGAAGTCGATAATAAGGCAATAAAGTTAAGTAGTTCAGAATATAAGTTACTTGAGTATATGATGCTTCACCTTGACGAAGTGACTTCAAAGGCAACACTGACTGAACATATTTATGACCAAGACTTCGATCTCGATTCAAATGTTATTGAAGTATTTATCAGGCGCTTAAGAAAAAAACTCGACCCAGATAATAGCTATGGTTTTATCGAAACGTTGCGCGGCCATGGCTATAAATTAAAGCGGTTAGATTAATGAGGTCACGTGGATATACCAAGTAAATGAACTCCTTAAAAGTTCGATTATTATTAAGTACGTTAGCGATGACGGTAGTGATGCTGCCTATTATTGGCTTAACCTTATCGAATGCCTTTGAACGGCAATTAAATGTAGCGTTGAAAAACGAGTTAAAAGCCTATAGTTATTCTATTTTTACTGTGGCAGAAGTTGAAAATAATCTCTTGTTAATGCCGGAGCTCTTGCTAGAAAACCAATTCAATATTAACCAATCAGGCTTGTATGCCTTAATTACCAAACGGTCAAAAGAAACGCAAATAGGCGCGATAAAAAACAAAATACTTTGGCAATCACAATCTCTGCTGACCTTGTCTCTAACGGCGGTATTGCCATCGCCTGATGTTGGGCAAACACTGATTTCAAAAATAAGCCTAGCGGACAGTCCTCATCTACTTTATAGCTTTAGTGCGAGTTTTTCTGATAACGGCCAAGACTTTGAAATAACACTGCATCTGATAAAAGACCAACAAGCCTTATTAAGCGCTCTCAATGACTTTGAAAAAACATTATGGGCATGGCTGCTGGCATTAATGGTTGTCTTTGTTTTTGTACAAATTGCCTGGTTATTATGGACCTTAAAACCATTAACTGTATTATCTCAAGAGCTTGAGCATATAGAAAAAGGCCAAAAGAAAGCCCTAGACGCCAACTATCCTCTTGAATTACAACCGGTGACTCAGCAATTAAACGCCTTATTGGCACTGGAAGAGAACCAACGAAAACGCTATCGTAATGCCTTGTCAGATTTAGCGCATAGCCTTAAAAATCCCCTGGCAGTTATTCAAAGCCAACAGAATATTTCAGCAAGCGCCAGTGAACAATTAACATTAATTAATAACATTATTGAACATCAACTTAAAAGAGCTCAAAGTGCCGGGCAGTCTTCATGGCACTTAGGTGTAAAAATTAAGCCCGTTGTTGACAAGCTAATCAGCACGTTAGCGAAAATATATCATGATAAGAATTTATCATTTGCCGTCAATGTTGATGCAAGTGCTATATTTAAGGGGGATGAAGCCGATTTAATGGAAATTTTAGGAAACCTTCTCGATAACGCCTGTAAAGCGGCTAAGCATAAAATTGCCATTAGCGTGATTAGTTCTGCAAAAATATTAACGATTGAAATTGCCGATGATGGCGCGGGTATTGAAGCGTCTCAACGGGATATTATTTTATCGCGTGGTGGCAGAGCAGACACCTATCAAGCGGGTCATGGTATTGGTTTAGCTATTGTTAATGATTTAGTCAGTAGTTATCAAGGCCAATTAACCATCAGTAACTCAACAATACTTAATGGTGCTGTTTTTACACTTATCTTTTAAACCCTTGTAGGCTTTGTTAACAAATAGCCGAGAAAGCTGTTCAGGTTACGTTCAGTTTAGTGTTGTTATCTTTGTGTTCTAGAATTAGTCATAAGGATTATAACGATGAAAAAAGTCACGTTTTTATTCAGCTTTGCTGCCTTAGTTAGCTTTAACTTGTACGCTGAGTACCAGCCTTCACAGCCTTCACAGTCAGCGCTTCAGCAACAAGTGCAACAAGAGCAGCCGCTATTTAGTGAAGCTGAATTAGCACAAATGCTAGCACCCATTGCACTTTATCCCGACAGCTTATTAACTCATATCTTAATTGCTGCTACCTATCCTATTGAAATAATCGAAGCCCATCGCTGGCTAAAGAAAAACACAAGACTAAATACTGAGCAAGTGGCTCAAGCGGTAAAAGATTTTAATTGGGATGCCAGTGTTAAAGCATTAGTGGCTTTTGAGCGTATTCTTAGCCGACTTAGTGAAGATTTAACCTGGACTCAACAGCTCGGTGATGCTTTTTTACAAGATGAGTCGATATTATTAGAAAGTATTCAACGGTTAAGAAAGCAAGCTCAACTTGCTGGAAACCTGGGTGAAATGGATAATATGGAGGTTAGCTATCAAGACAGTAATATTGTTATTGAAGCAAGAGAGAAGGAGATTGTTTATGTGCCGTATTATGATACACGCATGGTTTATGGTGCTTGGCATTGGTCATCTTATCCTCCTGTTTACTGGCAACCTCAGCGTAGTGTTTATGTAAGTCGCTCCAATCCCTTTTATTGGCATGCTGGCGTTCATATTTCGTTTGATTATTTTTTTAGTGCTTTTCATTGGCATAATCGCCAGGTGGTTGTAGCGAATACTCGTCGTTCTTCATATCGCTACTATGAACAGCGTCCTCGTCACTTAATTGCTAATGGTGGCTATGCTAAACGTTGGAGACACCAGCCCGTTCACCGTAAAGGTGTGGCTTATCGAAACAAGCATACTCGCGTTAAGTATAAGGACAAGCGAGTAAGGAGCAGCGAATCTAGCAATAGAAATCATGCTGTCGTGCACAATAAGCTACAAGGTAATACCAAGCGAGCGGTATCTACCATAAGGCACAAGCCCAATGAAAGCGCTCGACGAGTAAACCGTATCACTGACAATGCGACAAATACTTTTTCAAAACCTGTATCAAAACATGTATCAAAGCCAACAACAAGACAGCACAGATCTTATGATCAGTCTAAAAAAACTAAAGCCGAAAAGGTTTACCGAGCGAGCCGAACTGTAAAGAAAGAAAGGCCCAAACAGCTTGCCACTAAAATCGATAAGAAAAGTGCCAAGCAGCATACTTATCGTTCTGCTGATACTTCAATTAGTTCTAAAAGACAAGGTTCAAACAAAAAGCATGATAACCAAAGTAGGGTCGTTAAAACAAAGCGTTCAAAGACTGACAAGTAACGATATTAGTCACTTTATATTTATAGCGCTGTATTTTTATAACAAATTGGTTGAATGTTAATTCATTTAGCCTTTTTTTATAGATGGTTTATAATCACTTTTTATAATTAGACCAATCACTCGTGTTGGCCTAACGTCAAACACATTTTATCGAGCGAACTTTAATGAAAAGACTTTTACTTGTTTTACTTTCAATTATATTAAATTCAACCAGCTTTGCTAATGAAGAAGTTAAAGAGTTGCCACCAATAGACCCTTCATTTATGGGCGAACATAATATGGTCCTCTTTGTTCAGCGTTCTGCTATATATGCTTCGGTGATGACAACATATAATAGGCCGAGTAATGTACAGTTATTATATAAAATTGAGAATAAAGATTTAGCACTTTTGCAAACCGTACGTGATGGGCAATTAACGACGATAAAAGCCAAGCCTTTTAATTTGCAACGTTTGATGCGAGGCGAGGAAATGGTCATTATGGCTGATGTATACGCAGGGCATTTTTCTCGAGGGGGAATATTGGTTTATGAAAATATACCTTTGACCTTTGCTAAAAAATTATACGTTCGTGAACTTGACGATATAAAGGATTCTAGTAATCAGCAAGAGTATGACGTTGTCGATTTGAAAAAGAATTATAAAATTTATATTCATAAAATTCAAAAAGCACCTAGCTTTTCACATTTACTAAATATTGACGTAGAAGCAGGGTGCTTGCCACGTTTTCGTACTTCAGCAGCTGTGCCAAAAGAAACTGAGCTGCTGTATAAGTTCCTCAATTGTGGCACAATAAGTCCACTTTATTTTGAAAGCAAAGACTTTGAAAAATAATTATTATAAATAGAAGCCTTCTTTAAAACGAGGCTTCTAGCGTTAAAGCACTATCGCATAATTACTCAGACTGATTAGTCCTCATCATCAAAGTTGGGCAATACCCCACTGCGACTGTGTTCAAAAATAAGAGAGGTTTCTACGGTGGTTACTTCATCTCTTGAGGTAATTGCATTGAAGACAAACTGTCGTAAATGTTCACTGTCTTTAACTGACATATGAATAAAGTAATCATAGCTGCCGCCCATGTGATATAAGCTAACAATTTCAGGAAGTTTAAGTAAATCGTCGCGAAGGTTGTTAACAATATCTTCAGAATAGGGCTGCAAGCGAATAGCGGCAATGGCTTCTATATTTCCACCTAAACTTTTGAAATCAATCTCGATACAAGCGCCGGTAATTATATTTTTATGTTTCATACGCTTTACACGCTCTAAACACGTAGAAGGTGCCACCCCTATTTGAGAAGCTAACTCTTTATTAGTGATATCAGCATCGCGATATAAAATAGTTAAAATGCGTAAATCTATATCATCTAATTTTTTCATTATGGTAAGTCTTCTATTTATATAGTAAATTAACACTATACCGACTATTCTCTTATTAACCAATGCACTGTGGTTGATAATCAAACAATCGTCGAAAAAAACAATGCTTTTCCGAATATTCGTCGCTTAACTTTTATTCAGTTTATACTTAAGTGCTTTTAAATTAATTTCAATTACACTTTTATAAGGAGATAATGTTGTTAAATTTAGTTTAGCGACATATTATGTCTATGTTCCGATGTCATTACTTATAATTATAAAAATAAAAAGGCTTACTCTATGACTTTGCTTTGGATACCCTTGCTATCGTTACTTGGCAGTATTATTTCCTCAAGAACGGGAAAATTAACACGTAATCAATCAACTGCTTTGACGTTGTTAATGCCTATCATTGCATTATTGATGACGATTAGCTTAGCGCCAGCTATTTTTGCTGGCAAGGTTATTAGGGAAACAATCTCTTGGATCCCTTTACTGGGTATAGATATCGCCTTTCGTTTAGATGGCTTAGCGCTGTTGTTTGTATTTATGATCTTAGGAATAGGCATATTAGTTATCTTTTATGCCCGTTATTACCTCAGTAGTAAAGACTCTATGCCCAAGCTTTATGCTTATTTGATGTTATTTATGACAGCGATGCTTGGTATTGTCATGTCGAATAATATCATTCAGCTCTGGTTCTTTTGGGAGCTAACCAGTATTAGTTCGTTTTTGTTAATTAGCTATTGGTGGCATAAACCCGAGGCACGAAAGGGCGCAATCATGGCCTTAATCGTAACCGGTGGTGGTGGTTTAGCATTGCTGGCGGGTTTGCTTTTACTAGGTAATATCGTTGGTAGTTACAATTTAGATGCGATCTTAGCGAGCAGAGAAATTATTCAAGCGCATGCTTGGTATGAAATCACTCTAATTTTAGTCTTACTGGGCGCTTTCACTAAATCGGCACAGTTTCCTTTTCACTTTTGGCTACCTCATGCTATGGCTGCGCCAACGCCGGTAAGTGCTTATCTACATTCTGCTACTATGGTAAAGGCTGGGATTTTCTTATTAGCGCGTTTTTATCCTGCATTAGCGGGTACCGATATATGGTTTATTCTGGTGAGTTTAACCGGATTGACTACCATGTTACTCGGCGCTTATATTGCGTTATTTAAACATGATTTAAAAGGGCTGTTAGCCTATTCAACGATCAGTCATTTAGGGTTAATCACTTTATTATTTGGTTTGGACACTAAGCTTGCCGCTGTTGCTGCCATTTTTCATATAATCAATCATGCCATATTTAAAGCTTCATTATTTATGGCAACGGGTATTATTGATCATGAAACGGGTACGCGTGACATGCGGAAACTCAACGGTATGTGGCGATTTATGCCTTATACCGCGACGTTAGCCATGGTTGCTGCGGCTGCGATGGCGGGTGTACCGCTGTTAAATGGTTTCTTGTCTAAAGAAATGTTTTTTGCTGAAACACTGCATCAACAATTACTTGGGTCTATGTCTTGGCTTATACCTGTACTTGCTACCGTTGCAGGAGCATTAGCTGTGGCTTACTCAGCTCGCTTTATCCACGATGTTTTCTTTAATGGTGACCCTATAGATTTACCTAAACAACCCAGTGAGCCACCGCGTTATATGCGAGTGCCTATCGAAATACTGGTCGCTTTATGTTTAATCGTCGGGGTATTCCCTAACTTTATTATTGATGACATTTTAAAAGCAGCGTCTTTTGCCGTACTCGGTGGATATGTTCCTGAATTTAAAGTTGCGTTATGGCACGGTTTTAATTTGCCACTCTTGATGAGTGCTATAGCCGTAATCGGTGGTTTATTTCTGTATACCCAGCGACGTTATCTGTTTCAATTTCAGGCATCTATGCCTAACTTGAACGCCAAGAAGGCTTTTGATGACAGTATATATCTCATCACAAAGTGGAGTCAGCGAAAAATAAACGACATAGAAAATGGTTCTTTACAACGTTATCTAATGCTAATGTTTGTTTTTGTTTTAATCTTTGCTGGTTGGCCATTATTTGAAATGCACCAACTAAGCGGGGAAAAAGAATTGACGCCAATTGATCTTCATAACGCGATTGGCGCAGCATTATTAATGATTGGCGCAATAAGTACGGTGATTTGGTACCGCGCAAGAGTGGTGTCGTTATTAATGATATCAGTTGTTGGTTTAATGGTGTCTGTCGTGTTTACTCGCTTCTCAGCACCTGATTTAGCATTAACGCAATTAACGGTTGAAGTCGTCACTATTGTTTTACTGATGCTGGCCTTGTTTTTCTTGCCACAGCATTCACCCAAAGAGTCTAGCTCTTTACGTGTGGTACGCGATTTAGGGATCTCTGCTGCTTTAGGGGTTGTCGTCGCGAGTATTTGCTATGCATTAATTACCCGCCCACTTGAGTCAATATCAGAATTCTTTTTAGCCAATGCTAAAACAGGTGGCGGCGGTACCAACGTTGTTAATGTTATTTTGGTTGATTTTCGCGGCTTTGACACCTTAGGTGAAATTTGCGTATTAGGTATTGCTGCGCTGGGTATTTATAAGCTTTTAATCAACCTACCGTTACTTCTTCCTGTTAGGGATAGTGAAGGGCGACTATGGGCGAAAGAGCGTTACCCTATTTTATTAGCCAGTATTTCTCAGTCATTACTCCCCTTGGCATTAATGATCTCGTTTTATATTTTCTTACGTGGTCATAATCTTCCCGGTGGTGGATTTATTGCAGGCTTAGTGACCTCAGTTGCCTTTATTTTACAGTATATTGCACACGGCTCAGCCTGGATATCTACTCGTTTAACGATTAATTATCGGAAAATTATTGCCTCAGGAATTGCTATTGCGACATTTACTGGTGTGGGTAGTTGGTTCTTTGGTAGGCCGTTCATGACTACTTGGTTTGACTATTTCGATATTCCCATTATTGGTAAAATTGAACTTGCCAGTGCACTGATCTTTGATCTGGGTGTTTATATTACAGTTGTAGGCGCGACATTAATGATTTTGGCAAGTCTTGGTCAATTAGCTAGCGGGCCTAAAGAAGAGGTGAAAATTTAATGGAATTACTTTACGCATCCTGCGTTGGGCTTTTAGTGTCTTGTGGCGTGTTTCTAATCTTACGTTCTAGAACGTTCCCTATCGTATTAGGGCTAACGATGTTTTCTTACGCGGTTAATTTATTTCTGTTTTCATCTGGGCGGCTTAGCATCAATAATGCTGCGGTGCTTGGAACCTCTTCAGAATATACCGATCCATTGCCACAAGCTTTAGTGTTAACCGCGATAGTTATTGGTTTTGCAATGACTGCCTTTGTGGTTATTTTAGCTATCAGAGGGCGAGCAGATCTAGGCAGTGACCATGTAGATGGCCAGCCAGAAAAAGATAAAAAGGTAAACGTATGATCCAGAATTTGACCTTTTTACCGATTTTATTGCCGATACTCGCGGGTGTTATTTTATTGATGCCTCCCTTTGGCTCCAATAAAAGTACCCGAAGAGTGGCTTCTGTCGTACTCAGCGTTTTTACATTTGCCGTCTCATTGGCTTTACTACTCAAAGTCCAAGCTGATGGTACTCAGGTTTATGCTATCGGCGATTGGAGTGCACCCTTTGGTATTGTACTCGTTGCTGATCCCCTCTCGACATTATTAGTGTGTTTAACGACATTGCTCGGTGTTGTCTGTGTGTTATATGCGAGTGCAGGAGATGATGATAAAGGGAGTTTTTTTCATCCACTTGTACATTTTTTAATTTTAGGGGTCAACGGCGCATTCTTAACCGGCGATGCTTTTAATCTATTCGTCTTTTTTGAAGTATTACTTATCGCCTCGTATTCGTTGCTAATGCATGGTGGAGATAAAAAAAATACCCGAGTTGCTTTGCAGTACGTGATCCTTAATCTAGTTGGCTCAGCGATTTTCTTGATTGCTTTAGGGATTTTATATGGTGTATTAGGTACACTAAATATGGCTGATATGGCTCAGAAAGTAGCACTTTTACAAGGTGATGATGTTTACTTAGCCAAAATTGGTGGGATGTTATTATTGGTGGTATTTGCTTTAAAAGGCGCTTTGCTACCACTACATTTATGGTTACCTAATACTTATGCAACAGCAATACCTGTTGTCGCGGCATTATTTGCCATTATGACCAAAGTGGGTGTCTATTCAATGATGCGTGTTTATACACTTATATTTGGTGATGAAGCGGGCGAATTAACTCATATGGCGCAAAGTTGGTTGTGGTGGTTAGGGCTTGCTACAATTGCTATGGGCGCGGTAGGTGTTTTAGCCAGTAAAGATTTAAGAAAGTTAATCGCTAATTTGGTGATTGTGTCGGTGGGTACCTTGGTTGCATTAGTTGCGGTACAAACTATTGAAGCAACTTCCGCAGCTATCTATTACTTAGTGCACTCAACGTTGGTTACAGCAGCACTCTTTATTTTAGCTGACTTAATTGGTCGCCAACGTGGTGATGTTGCCGACCGTATTTCTGCAGGCTCTGCTGTTTCTCAGCCAAAGTTGCTTGGCGCTTGTTTTTTGATTGCTGCGATTGCGGTGATAGGCATGCCACCTTTGTCTGGTTTCATTGGAAAAGTATGGCTGCTTAAAGCAACTTTAAATGCTGAATATACCTTGGTGTTTTGGCCAATATATCTTTTTGCAAGTTTAGCTATATTATTTGCTGTGTCTAAAGCAGGTAGCACTTTGTTTTGGCATCATCATGCTAAAATAACCACTGATACAAAGCAAGAACGTGTTCATCCAGCGCAATTAGTCGCCTTGCTTATTCTCATCTCTGGTGCGCCATTAATGACTATTTTTGCTGGACCATTAAGTGAGTATGCCATTGGTGCAGCTACCCAGTTACATGATTTTAATAACAACATTAAACTTATCCTTTCAGGAGGACAGTAATGCGATTAGAAACACGATTTAAATGGCTACCCGCTCCTTTAATGAGCCTGGTACTGTTTACTGTCTGGTTGGTGTTAAATAACAGCTTGTCAGCAGGGCATATTTTCTTAGCCACTACTTTAGCGATAGTCATTCCTTTGGTGACTAGCCCGTTTAGAACAAAGCAACCCATCATTATTAAGCCTGGTTTAGCGTTGCGCCATTTAGCGTTGGTTTTATATGACATTATTACGGCCAATGTTCAGGTTGCTATTTTAATATTAGGGCCCACTAAAAAACTAACACCTGGGTTTGTTAAAGTACCATTAGACTTAACACACAGTTTGCCCATTACTATTTTGGCAAGTACTGTGTCATTAACGCCAGGCACTGTCAGTGCGGAAGTGTACCCTTGGAGAGAAAGCTTAAGTGAAGGTGAAAAGCTTGAACAACAGTTTTTGCTAATACACGTTTTAGATCTAAAAGATGAACAGGCCTTAATAAAAATGATTAAACAACGTTATGAAGCGCCTCTTAAGGAGATGTTTCAATGTTAGAAACTGTAATTTCAATTGTTTTTGCTATGATAGGTTTGTCGTTATTATTAAATGTATGGCGCTTATTAATGGGACCTTCTATACCCGATAGAATACTTGCACTCGATACGATGTATATCAATACAATCGCATTGATCATTTTATACGGTATGAGTATGGGCACTGCATTATATTTTGAAGCAGCGCTGTTAATCGCTATGTTAGGATTTGTTAGTACTGTTGCGGTATGTAAGTATTTGCTGCGTGGCGATATTATAGAGTAAGGGGTAAGTTATGGCAGAATGGATTATTTCAATATTATTATTAATTGGCGGCTCTTTTGTACTCGTTGGCTCTATTGGCTTAGTAAAAATGCCAGATTTTTTTATGCGACTTCATGGACCCACTAAAGCTACAACACTTGGCATGGCATCCTTGTTAACTGCTGCGATGATCTTTTTTAGTACCACTCATACAGGGTTTAGTGTAAAAGAAATACTGATCTCGCTATTTTTATTACTTACTGCACCCATCAGTGCCTATATGATGATTAAAGCGGCGATTCATCACAAGCTTGAGAGTATAGAACGCACAAAAGGCATAGATAACATTGAAGATGATGTTTAATCTTTTCTAGCGTTAACTCAATAAAGTATCTGTTAAATATAAAACACTGACCGTCTTGATGCTCAGTGTTTTTTTACATTATTTAACTGAATATCAACACCTTATTAAAATAAAAAATCCCTAACTGTTTTAATTGTTAGGGATTTTTAGCTAGCTAGAACATCAGTATCTACTACTTAATATATCGGTGTTATAACTATTATCTGGCGTTTTATTGCCTAGTCATCTTCTGTTAAATGAAGCTTAGAAGTTAACGGTTACTTCATTTGAACATGCTGTTGACGCATCACAAATTTGATACACGAATTGGCTACCTGTTGTGCGACGTTCACGGTCACGGTAAATACCCGCATTTTCTACCGTATCAATTTTTACACCATTACGGAAAATATCTACACTATCTGCTGAAGTACCTTCCCAAGTAATATCAACACGTAAGCGACCTAAACGAGACTTGTATGCACGTTTAACCGCGGCTTCAATACTTACTGATGAAACAGTGACCAGCATATTTTCTGTAGTGTTTAAACCTTCGCTATCTGTAACGGTAAGTGTAACTTCATAGTTACCCGTTGCAGCGAAAGTATGTACAGGGTTTTGTGCGCTCGATATAGCACCGTCACCGAAGCTCCAATCCCAGCTAACCATATCGTCATTTCTATCAGTGCTGCTATCCGTAAACGTAGCGGTTAGACCGTCTGCTTGATAAGTAAAGCTCGCTTGTGGTGCGCTAGGAAGTGTTTCACCAATACCAGTAATAGTCAGTGCCCAGTTGTTTAATGTACCGGTATCTGCCGCTGCATTATCAGCAACACTTAATATCCAGTCACCCGTGGCTACTTCGCCGTTGAAAGCTGAAGAGCTAAAGGTACTATCAATGTTATCGTCGCCGCCACCTGATGCACTGTGCAGTGGTGCAGTAGTCCCTGAAGGAGATGTTAACATGACGGTTAAGTCGCCAATCCACGTATGAGTAATATTTACATAAATATCAGAAGCAAAAACGGTAAGTTCATCTGCAACATTAATGGTTGAAGAAATACCTTCTGCATTGTTATCAGGAATACTAATAACCTCATCATTCGTGTAAGTAAACTCGTTCAACCCTTGTGGATTAACCATTAAGCGAACAGTAGATGCTTTAACTAAATCATCACTTGTTCCCGTTACCACAAAAGTATATTCACCCCACTGTGTTTCCGCTGTTGTTGGTACACTCAGTTCAAATGTTGCACCTGGCGTTGCAGTATCTGTTGATAATGTTGCACCAGCAAGTGAGCCATCTAAAGTTAAGCTAACTTCACCGTTCCAATCGGCAACAGAACCAACATTAAAGCTGTAAGTTGCTGTTTCGCCAGCTTCAATAGTGTTTGAACCTGGTGTTGCTGCAAGCGTAAAACCAGGTGTTGGATCCGCATCGTTTAGTGCATTATTAACGTTCAAGCGTTTTCCTGATACTGTTTTACCTGCAAGTGCAGCGTTATCATCACCAGAGCTCATTAAGAGTGCTTTCATTTCAATCGCATTCAGTTCAGGGTTTACTGACCAGGCTAATGCTGCCGCACCGGTAACATGTGGCGTCGCCATCGAAGTGCCTGAATATGATGCGTAGCCACCACCGGGTACTGTTGATAAAATATCAGAGCCTGGAGCACCTAAATCAACAGTGGTTAAGCCCCACTGTGAAAAACTAGACATACTATCAGTACGCGTTGTACTTGCTACGGCTAAGACTGAATCATGCGGGTAGCCAGAAGGATAGCTGCTTTGCGCATCGTTGTCGTATGCATCGTTACCTGCGGCGGCAACAAACAAAATGTTAGCTTCTTCAGACGAAGTAATTGCATCAGAAAGTGCTTGGCTAAATCCGCCTCCGCCCCAACTGTTATTAGTAGCACGCACGTTTATGCCATTATTTTTTAAATCAACGAAGTAATCAATACAGGTTAATGCGTCAGAAAGGCTACCAGAACCAGATGCACTAAGGAATTTACAACCTATAATAGATACATTGTGGTTAACACCAACTACACCTAGCCCATTGTTGCCTGTTGCTCCAATCGTACCTGAAACATGACTACCATGACCTGCGTCATCCATAGGATCACCCACACCGGTAATCGCATTGATACCATGCATATCATCGATAAAACCATTGCCATCGTTATCAATACCGTCACCCGATATTTCTGCCGGGTTAGTCCAAACATTCGCCATTAAATCAGGGTGTGTATGATCAACACCGGTATCAATAACACCAATGATCACATCATGACTACCCGTAGATATATCCCATGCTTCAGGAGCATCGATATCTGCATCGGCAACACCACCACCTTGACCGGTATTATTCATGCCCCAAAGGTCAGCGAAGCTACTATCGTCAGGTGTTACGCTTGCATGAACAATATAATCAGGTTCAGCATATAAGACAGCTGGGTTTTTACGGAGTTTTTCAAGTGCACTTTTGACTGAAATATTATCAAGGGTAAATTTCGCGATACGGCCTTTTTTCAAGTTGCGATATTTATCATCAATTTCGTCATTGTTTAAATCAGAAATTTTAGCTCGCACTATGCTGCGGGCAGCACGACGGTCAAATTTAGATGCGCTATCTTTATAGACAACAATCACTGAGTCTGATTTATAAGTAAGACCTTCTTTCGAGCTAAGGTCTAGTGATGCATTAGCGAACAAAGGCAGTAACGCCAATGTTAAAGCTGATAATTTTGCTTTCATGTTTTGCTCCATGTTTATTTTTAATCGTTAATTAAATTATGTGTAGCCTACAGATAATTATTAGGCTGAATTCCTTTCTTTCTAAATATTTCTAGCTATGGGTTTACGCAACCTTATTACTTTAATCATAAAAATAGAGGTGTGACTATTAAAATGTAACAAACACGACTTTTTCATTACTTTAGCTAGATTTTTTTGAGATTTTTTACGACTTTTTTACTACTTTTTCTGTATTTAATCTGAGAAGTTATTAACTAGTCCTTTTTTGTTAGTACTTATGTTTTAACAAAGTTTTAACGTATATTTAACTTGGGGTTGTTGTTTATCTTATTGTTTTTTAATGTTTTTATTGGAATGGTAAAATAGGGTGATATATATTTGTTACTAAACAACGTACAGTTTTTAATGCAACGAAGTAAAACGAATAGAGTTTTTGTTTGGGTTTCTTATGGTTTTAATTAGAAACGTATTCAAAGTGCTTATTTACCATTTTTTATCGTTTTAAACGCTAAGGTGATATTTATCAAATTAGCGATTATGTCAATAAGCCAGGCTGGTTAAATACTGTAAGGTATATAACTTTTTTTAGGGTTAACTTATTGAAATTAAGTTTAAAATTATTATTTTGGTACTGTTCGTTATTATTGTTAAACAGTTATGGGAATACAAAACGCCAATACAGGTAAGACAACAAGCTTCTTATCCATTAAAAACATTGTGAGTAAATTGTGTACTCAAATAAAAAATAAAAAATAGGGATATATTTTGAAACTTAATAAATCATTAATCACTTGCGCCATTGTTATGGCACTAGGTTTAAATCAAACGGCTTTTGCCGGTGAAGATACCAAGGAAGTTACAAGTACGGTTGTTATTCAATCCGATCTGATGGTCAATGCACTAGGGAATGTGATTATGTTGTCACAAAGCTCTACGGTAGGTACTGATTTAGGTAATGAAACGACTATTTTTCAAGAGGGTGATGTCAATGGTACTGGCTTTACTGTGATCGGTGAAGGCAACATCGCAGAGATCATGCAAATAGGCGCCGAGAACTTAGCTGTTGGTACCTTTATTGGTAACAATAATGAACTGTACGTTGATCAAGATGGTGATATCAACGAAACAGAAAATAACGTTACCGGTGATAATAACCTTGTTGAAGTAAGTCAGCTGGGCGCTGGTTATTTGGGTATTGGTAATCGTGTTGTTAATGAGGTTGTGGGTGACGGCAACGAAATCACTGTAGATCAAGGTGACGGCGGTCATTGGGCTATCAATAGTGAACTAACCGGAGCCGATAACACTATCGATATTGTCCAAGATGGCGAATGGAATGAAACTTACCTCACCACTATTACCGGTGACAGCAATACTGTTGAAAGCACTCAAGATGGTTATTGGAATGTGACAAGGGTATCAGCGATTGAAGGTGATGCAAACGAACTTGAAATAGAGCAAGACGGCGCTCGAAATCAGGTTACTATCGCATCAGTTGCTGGTGATGAAAACGAAATTGCTATCGATCAAGAAGGTGATAACAATATCGCTGAGTCAGGACTTTATATCGGTAATGCTAACACCACTGACATCATGCAAAACGGTGATGGAAATACGGCTAGCTTTGATGTTATTGGTGATGAAAACGACTTTAACTATATACAAGTAGGCGATAGTAACAGCAGTTATATTGGCGCTATTGGTACTAATAATGAATACACTTCTGTTCAAATGGGTAACTTAAATGAAAGCCACGTTGTTAACTTTAATGGTAATAACAATAACATTGACGTGATGCAATCTGGCGACGAAAATGTTGCTGTTTTAGAAGCTTCAGCTGATGACAATGTCTTGACCACAAGCGAAAATGAAATTTCAATCGCTCAAACGGGTTTTGCTAATGACGCGGTAGTGGTGTTAAGTACTATTCTTAGTAGTAATGCGAATACCATAGATATTGCTCAAAACGGCGAATTAAACTCATTAGATATTCTAGTTGAAGGCAGTAACCACGAAATTGGTATCGAACAAATAGGTGATGAAAACTTAATCTATGGAACTGATGGCGGCGCTATGCTTATTGGCGGCGACAATATTGCATTTAACATAAGCCAAGTGGGTAATGGCAACGTTGTTGAGGGATCTTTTATTAGTGATTCTGGCGTAGTTTCTATCACGCAAATGGGTGATTGGAATTCTGCGGTCATTGTACAGCAGTAATGACTTGTTAATCTAAATTTGGATAAGGGGCCACAGGCCCCTTTTTATGTCTCTTAATATGCTTAAATATATATCTTTAATCTTGATCATCCTTTTATCGTTATTTTCGCCTTCTAGCCATGCGTCTAGTGAAGTCGAAATAGGGGGGTTACTCCTTGATAATACCAAGAGTCGTTTAGGACATGATTTTTACTTTAAATTTAGTCAGTTATGGCATGACGTACCAAACACGCAAGGTATAAATGTTCAAATAATAGAACAAATTGTACCCAGAGCAGGCACTAAGCTTAGTTTAGTGCTTAACCGTCGTATTATTTATGTCACTTACTTTGGGCGACGCCAATCACCGGTCAAAGAAAAAGTAGAGCAAGCGATATTTATATTAATCGATGCAATGTCGCAGCCTCAATATAGTCGAAATAATATTGATATGGCTGGGAATGGTTTTTAGTCATAAGGAAAGTAGCGATGAAAAAATTAATATTAGCTTTAGCGATTCACCTTAGCTTAAGCGCTTACGCAATGAGCTCAGAATTAGTTTATACACCCATTAATCCAAGCTTTGGTGGTAGTGCATTAAACGGCAGCTTTTTGTTAAGTAAAGCACAAGCACAAAATAAACATAAAGCCGAACAGAGTAAAAAAAGCTTTGAAGAAAAAGTATCAGATGCTATTGAACGGGCAACAATTAGCGATATTGTCAGTCAATATAAAGACACTGTTTTAGGTGAAAGTGCGGTATTTAATAATGAAGGCGATACCACTTTTTTTAGTGGCGATTATCAAATTGATATTTTATCTGCTAACAGTGACAGCATTACTATCGAAATCACTGATTTATTAACAGGTAAAATAACTATAATTGAAATACCGAAGTTTGGATAAACCATGAAAAAAATTATAATCGTGACCCTAGTTGGCCTGTTATCGGCCTGTAGTGTATTGGATTCAGCGAGTAATTTATTTCCTCCTAAGCAGTCATTAGCAACAAAAATGATGCCGTTAGAAAGTTTTAAAGAACTAAAGGCTTTACCTAAACCTAAAGGACCAATAGCCGTTTCAGTGTATGCTTATCGAGACCAAACAGGACAATACAAACCGCAAGCTAATGTCAGTTCATTCTCTACTGCGGTAACTCAAGGCGCTACCTCTATTTTGATGCAGGCGTTAAGTGACTCTGATTGGTTTTTACCGGTAGAGCGTGAAGGTTTACAAAATGTATTAACTGAACGAAAAATTACCCGCGCAGCTAATCAAGCAAACAAAGCGACAGAAAATATAGAATTACCCCCATTGACCACCGCTAAAATACTGCTTGAAGGCGGTATTATCAGTTATGACTCCAATACTAAAACTGGAGGCTTTGGTGCTGAATATTTTGGCATTGGTGCTTCAGAGCTATATCGTGAAGATCAGATCACCGTTTATATGCGTGCGGTTGATGTGCGCACTGGGCAAGTGCTTGTGTCGGTATCTACCAGTAAAAAAGTGCTGAGCCAAGAAGTACGCGCTGGATTTTTCCGTTATATCAGTTTTAAACGTTTAGCTGAAATGGAAGGCGGTTATAGTGATAACGAACCTATGCATGTTTGTGTGCAACAAGCGATTGAAAAAGCGATCACTGAATTAGTCATTAAAGGCATCGCACGAAATGTATGGCGTGCTGACGTTTAATCGTTGTTCGCAACAACTAAAAGGCCAGTGATTAATCACTGGCCTTTTAGTTTGTATCATATTTAGGGCTGATGATATTAATTCGCAGTAAAGAGATAATCCTGTGTCCGACTGATCAGTTCAATACGATTTCTTGATTGGGTTTTTCTAAAAATACTATAAAGATGCGTTTTTACTGTATTGGGACTAATGTGAAGCTGATCAGCAATTTCTTGATTTTTTGCACCACGAGAAACTAAACCAATGATGGTATTCTCACGTCGTGTCAGGCTGGGTAAGCTTATTGATTGTTGCTGTTGATTTGCAGGGAGTTGATTTAATTTACTCACTTTAACAAGTAACTCACTGAGCGCACTATTCATGGTTTTTCGTTTAAACCATCGCTCATTTTTTTGTAATCTTGTAATACCACGCAAAATAATGTCAATGCGTTCACCTTGATAAAATATCCCAGCAATGCTCGATATCAACAGTTGCTTTTCATCACATAAATTATCGGTAGCATTAAAAAAAACAACCCGTACTCTAGAGGTAAGTTGCTGTATTTCCATTGGAATATTATCTGTCAAAATATAGAATTGTAAATCAATAAAAATCAAATCAAAAACTGTTATTAGCTCATTATTAGGTAAGGTTTCTGCTAACGTGATATCAATACCACAGGTTTTAACTAGGTCGGTAAACTGTAGGGTAGAGTGGTGAACTTCATTTTTTGCAATATTACTTACTACACTATTTGTTAAAAAGAAGGCTTTGAGCTTAAGTCCATTTATTGGATCCATAGTTAACTAATTCCCTATCCATGTAATATTCAATCCTTTTTATGCTTATTTAACCGATAAGAAATTACACAGATACCTTGTGTCTACTTAACAATAATTTTGCATTTGTTACATCAACATAACAAATAAAAAGCGCAATGTCGTTATAAAAGAATAAACATTTATAATTAAAAAATTACCCTTGAAAAGTATCCAATTACCGTCATTTAATTTCATTATCTAAATGCTTTATTTAGCTAAAATAGCCAGTGCAAGCCGAATGACTTTTGGTTAGAATACCTCGTCTATTTTTTACCTATATGCCAGAATATAAAAATGCCAGAACCCTACCAAGATTTAATTCAAATCTTTAATGACACATTTAGTTCCAGCACCAATACTCGTTTGATCAAAGGCGACGACGAACCTTTGTATAGTCCGGCAAGTAATGCCTGTGACTATCATCAAATTATTTTTGCTCATGGTTTTTATGCCAGTGCTTTACATGAAGTATCACATTGGTGTGTGGCTGGAAAAGCACGTCGGTTATTAGAAGATTTTGGTTATTGGTATATGCCTGATGGTAGAGATGCGGAGCAACAGAAAACATTTGAACGGGTTGAAATTAAACCACAAGCAATTGAGTGGGCTTTTAGTGTGGCAGCAGGGAAAAAATTTAATGTTTCAGCTGACAACCTCAATGGTGCGGCTGCCGATACTATTACTTTTAAAGAAAATGTTTTTCAGCAAGTGCAACAATATTTGCATCAAGGGTTTCCTGTTCGCGCTCAAGCATTTATTGACGCACTGGCTAATTTTTATAACGTATCGTTGCCTTTGAATATCACCCAATTTTCTGCCAACGCAACATTTAATCACTCAGAGACTGTTACTCATGTTTAAACTTGGTTTTATTATCAATCCTATTGCTGGCATTGGCGGCAGTGTTGCTTTGAAAGGAAGCGATGGAGATGGCATTGCAGAACAAGCCCTAGCGCTTGGAGCTACCGCAAAAGCAAATCAGCGAGCAAGCTTAGCACTGTCAATACTTCTACCTTATCGAGATGACATTATCGTTTATTGTGCTAATGATCTTATGGGAGAGATGGCCGCTCAGGCACTTGGTTTTAAAACCCAAGTTGTTTTTCAAACCGATAAGCCTGAACATACCACGGCAGAAGACACTGAAAATACTGTAAAAGCCTTGTTAGCAGAGCACGTAGATATATTATTATTTGCTGGTGGTGATGGCACTGCCCGCAATGTTTGTAAAATTGTTGGCGACAAATTTCCTGTGCTAGGTATTCCTGCGGGCTGTAAAATTCACTCAGGTGTCTATGCCGTTACGCCAAAAGCTGCGGGGCGGGTAGTAGAGATGATGCTGACTAATCAGTTAGTTACCCTTACCGAAGCTGATGTTATGGATATCGACGAATCGTTATTTCGAGAAGGTATTGTTAAAGCAAAACGCTATGGCGAAATGCAAATTCCGGCTGAGTTACGCTATGTTCAAGCGGTTAAATCTGGTGGCAAAGAACTTGATGAGCTAGTGCTGCAAGACATTGCTGCTCATGTTATTAATGAAATGGATGATGAGCTTTTTGTGATTGGCTCAGGCTCAACCACCGCTTTTTTAATGGAAGAGTTGGCGCTAGATAATACTTTACTGGGCGTTGATCTGGTTGAACAGCAACACTTAATTGCCAGTGATGTAACCGAGCCGCAATTATGGCAAGCGATAACCTTAGCGAAAGCCGATAATAAAACAATTAAGTTGGTGATCACGTTAATTGGTGGACAAGGTCATATATTTGGTCGAGGTAATCAACAGCTCAGTCCACGAGTGGTCCGCGCCATCGGCAAAGATAATATTTTAATTATAGCGACAAAAGCGAAATTAACAGCATTAGCATCAAGACCCTTAATTGCTGATACCGGTGATAGTGATTTAGATATCGAGCTTTCAGGGTATTTACCGGTAATAACAGGATACAATGATCAAGTATTATACCCGGTAGCAAGTCCACAATAATGGGCTTTCAATCTATGTTTACAACTAATCATAAATTTTTTAAAACTTAACAGTAAGTAGAATTATGTCAATTGAAGAAAAAAAATCGTTTGAAAATATTGCTGCCCTTTATCTATATTTAGATAATTTATTTGATCAAGATAACA
Organism: Colwellia sp. BRX8-4; assembly: GCF_014077345.1. Lineage (NCBI taxonomy): Bacteria > Pseudomonadati > Pseudomonadota > Gammaproteobacteria > Alteromonadales > Colwelliaceae > Colwellia > Colwellia sp. BRX8-4. Next base: position 6,580 of record NZ_JACGVS010000016.1, on the reverse strand, counting down.
GTGATGACCAATTATTTGCCAGCAGCTATTTACGCGGCTTTATCAGTTTATCTGTTATTGAATTTGGTGATGAGTCGCAAGCACTCTCTCAAGAACTTGCGCTAAGTATCGATGAAAAATTGCAAGCAGCCCGTACCGAATTGAGCCCGCAAGATAGAAAAATAGTACAAGACTATTGGCTAGACCTTAAACAATCATTTGTATCGGTTTAGTCATAACAGCCTTTATTAAAGACTATAAATATTTACGACGAATAATATCGCGAATAACAAACCTGTTGGGTGATAAGTTAAAAAGTTCTTGTCTGCCAACAGGATATTCGCCACCCGTTAAATCAGCAGTCAAAATATCGGCTAATAGCGGCGCTGTACATAAGCCCCTAGCACCCAAGCCGGTAAGTACGTATAGATTTTTAATCACAGGTGCAGGTTCTTGATAACGCCAGTTTTTATCTTTTGCTAAATGGGCATAGTTGCTTTTATGCTGGGCTATATCAGGCATAGCGCCCACAACAGGTAAGTGATCTGGTGTCATACAGCGTAAACGAGCTTTACTCGAGGTAACGTCTTGTTCGCGCCATGATACTAATTTAGGCAGGCACTTTTCTAACATGGTTAAATTATATTGATCGCCAGCATCTGTTGCCACAATATCGAAACTGTCCTTTTCAAATGTCGCGCCGATGCAATGTTGTTGCTGGTGTGCAGGTGTTAGATAACCTTTGTGGCAAATAACGGTAGATAAGTTTTTGATCTGCTCGTTCGTTGCCATATTCGTTATTTGACCACGCACAGAACTCAGTGGTAATTCATCAATAATATTGAGTTTAATAGATTCAGCACCGCCGCAAAAAATAACAACTTTTTCATTTATTGTGCCTTTGCTTGTTGTTAGCTGCCAACTCTTGTCGTCTTGCTGGTTAAGTGCGGTAATATTTACTTGATTTTTTATCGACAACTGCTGAGTTTGCTGTGCTGCATTAAATAGCTGTTGAACTAATTCACCGGGCGCTATCCAGCCAGCGCTGGGCATAAACAACCCCCCGTGTTCAAGTGTAATACCGGCTAATAGTGATGCTTGCTCTGCATTTATACTGGTAATTAATTCTTTTGACCAAGGGTTGGTTTGCTCGAAAATTTTTTGTCTTTTTTCTAAAGCTGTTTTGTAGGAAATTTCAAGTAAGCCACACCAATCATGACTAAAAACAAACCCTTTGCTGTGTAAGTCTTTATAGCATTTTAGTGCATGCCAAAATGCCTGTTGGTAAAACAAGCTAATGTCATCAACTTGTTGATGAATGAGTGGAAATAACGCACCGACATGATTACTCGAAGCGCCTTGGGCAATTTCTTTATCTTTACAATAAAGTGTTACTTTTATATTTTTTTGAGTCAATGCATAAGCAACACAGGCAGCAGCAATGCCACCACCAATAATGGCAACACTTTCGGGTTGCTTAATAATGGGTCTAATTTGATAGCCTTTTCTTTCAAGCGGCGTATTTAAATTTTTTTGTTGTTTAATCACAAGTATTTATTAAATCCATTGGTTTTCAAGCGCTAAAGATAGTATTTTAACGTGAATTAAATGTGTCTGTCATAAAATTGTAAAAACCAGTGTACACGTGTACACTGAGCAGACCAGTTTGTGGGCAAATTTCTGTATGATATGCCTGATTTTTCAATTTTTAAATGGTTATTCAAATGAAACGTGTAGTGATCACCGGATTAGGCATTGTATCGAGTATCGGTAACAATGCGGAAGAAGTTTTATCATCTCTTAAAGCAGGCCGTTCAGGTATTAGTAAATCTGAAAGCTTTGCAGAAGCTGGTTTAAAAAGTCATGTTTGGGGTAAGCCCACGATTGAGCCTAAAGATCATATTGATCGCAAAGCATTTCGTTTTATGGGTGATGCAGCAGGTTATGCTTACATCGCTATGGAACAAGCCATTAATGATGCCAAACTAACTGAAGACCAAGTATCAAATGTTCGTACCGGTATTGTTGCTGGCTCAGGCGGCGCGTCTTCAGAAAATATTGTTATTACCACGGATACACTCCGTAATCGCGGTATTCGCCGTGTTGGCCCTTATGCTGTGCCTAAAACTATGGGCAGTACCGTTTCAGCTTGTTTAGCAACACCTTTTAAAATTAAAGGTGTTAACTATTCAATCAGCTCTGCGTGTGCAACGAGTGCACACTGTATTGGTAACGCCATGGAACTTATTCAACTGGGCAAGCAAGACATTGTTTTTGCTGGCGGTGGTGAAGAAGTTCATTGGTCTCTAGCGATGATGTTTGACGGTATGGGCGCTTTATCTGCGGGTCGTAATGATACGCCAGAACTTGCTTCACGTACTTATGACGCTGACCGTGACGGTTTCGTTATTTCAGGCGGCGGCGGTATGGTTGTTGTTGAAGAACTTGAACACGCTTTGGCTCGTGGTGCACATATCTATGCTGAAATTGTTGGCTATGGCGCAACTTCTGACGGTTACGATATGGTCGCTCCAAGTGGTGAAGGCGCAGTACGTTGTATGCAACAAGCCATGCAAGGTGTTGAAGGCAAAGTTGATTATTTAAATACTCACGGTACTTCTACACCTGTTGGTGATGTTAAAGAGCTTGGCGCAATTCAAGAATTGTTTGGTAAAGATTCACCGGCAATTAGTGCAACCAAAGCAATGACGGGTCATGCACTCGGCGCGGCGGGTGTTCATGAAGCTATTTATTCATTACTGATGATGGAAAACAGTTTTGTTGCTCCGTCTATCAATGTTGATAACTTAGATGAAAAAGCGCAAGGCCTAGATATTGTTACTGAAAAACGTGATGTTGAACTTAATTTGATTATGTCTAACAGCTTTGGCTTTGGTGGCACTAACGCTACTTTAGTGATGAAAAAATATAAATAATGACAAACAACGATACCTTGTCATTTAGTGTTTAACTAAATCAGAAATACGCTTTGAATATAATTAACCGCGTTTTTCTGTTTGGTTACATCTAAAAGACTCAGTATTATTTTGTTATTTAAAAAGCCACTTTATAGTGGCTTTTTTGCATTTAAGATACAATAACCCTCATCAGATCAATAATGACTTTAGGTTTATAAACCATGAAGATTTTTTACGATGAAAACATGCCTTTTGCTGAAGAGTTCTTTGGCGACCTAGGTGAATTACACCCATTTGTTGGTCGTGAGTTAACCGCTCAACAGGTCAAAAGTGCGGATGTTTTATTAGTGCGCTCGATTACTAAGGTTAACCAAGCGCTATTAGCAAGCAATTCAACTTGTCAGTTTGTTGGTACGGCAACAATCGGTGTTGACCATATTGATCAGAGTTATTTAACTGAACGGGGCATTACTTTTACCGCAGCGCCAGGCTGTAACGCTATTTCTGTTGCAGAATATGTGATCAGTGCCTTGGTTGTCTTAGCCGAACGTTACTTAATTGATTTGTTCTCGTTAACCGTAGGTATTGTTGGTGGGGGTAATACCGGTACTCGTTTAAGTGAAAAATTATCGGCACTGGGTATTAAGTATTTAATTTGCGATCCACTACTCGCCGCAAAACAGACAAATAATACTAAAGACCAACGCCATTACTCATCACTTGATGATGTTTTAGCTTGTGATGTCATTTCACTGCATGTTCCCATCATTGAAAATGGCGAACAGCCAACTTTTCACTTACTCAATGAAAAACGTTTAAAGCAACTGCACGAAAAGCAAATTCTTATTAACGCCTGTCGCGGTGAAGTTATCGATAATAAATCGTTACTGGCGCTTAAAAAACAAGGGCATGGTTTGAAAGTTGTTTTAGATGTTTGGGAAAATGAACCTAATATATTACATGAACTTATTGCCTACACTGAAATATCTTCTGCGCACATTGCAGGTTATAGCTTAGAAGGAAAAGCACGTGGTACAGAAATGCTCTATCAGGCATTATGTCAACAACTGAATATACCGATAGAAAAGCACCTAAGTGATTTTTTACCACGCGCCTCAATAACCGAAGTTGAAATTAATCAACCGTTCGAGCAAATACTACTAAACCAGCTCGTAAAAATGGTTTACGATGTACGTCGTGATGATGGAATTTTCAGAGAAACAATTTTAAGTCATGGCTTTGACCACATTCGGAAAACTTATCCGGCTCGCAGGGAGTTTTCTGCGGTTAAAGTAAGCATGACAAATCAAGCCAAGAGTGATGTGCCACATCATCTTGGTTTTCTTAAAAAGTAACTTATTTAACGTATATAAAGTACTAATCTTCAAAGCAAAGAGAGAGTGACATGGCACAGAAATTTGATGTCTGCGTATTAGGCGCTACAGGTTTGGTGGGTAAAACCATCATTGAAATATTAGAAGAACGTGATTTTCCAATCAATAAATTATACCCGTTGGCGAGTGCTCGTTCAGCAGGTGAATTTATTGACTTTAATGGTCAAAGTATTGAAGTACTCGATGCTGACCATTTTGATTTTAGTCAAGCGCAAATTGGCTTTTTCTCTGCGGGTGGCTCAATTTCAGCTAAGTTTGCTCCTATTGCTGGTGAAGCAGGGTGTATTGTTATAGACAATACTTCTGAGTTTAGATACGACGCAGATATTCCGCTAATCGTTCCTGAAGTTAACCCAAGTGCATTAGCTGATTATAGAAACCGTAATATTATTGCTAACCCTAATTGTTCAACTATTCAAATGATGGTCGCGCTAAAACCTATCTATGATGCTGTTGGTATTAATCGTATTAATGTTTCTACTTATCAATCAGTTTCTGGTGGTGGTAAAGCAGCAATGGACGAATTAGCTAAGCAGACTGCAGACTTGTTAAGCGGAAAACCTGTTGAGACTAAACATTTTCCTCGTCAAATCGCTTTTAATGTTATCCCGCAAATTGATGTCTTTATGGATAATGGTTATACCAAAGAAGAAATGAAAATGGTCTGGGAAACGAAAAAAATTCTAGGCGATGAAAACGTTCTTGTTAATCCAACCGCGGTTCGTGTGCCGGTATTCTTTGGTCACGGTGAAGCCTTACATATTGAAACGGGATCACCGATTTCAGCAGAAGAAGTTAAAGATTTGCTTGAGCAAGCTGAAGGTATTGTTGTTTGTCGTAATGACGAAGACTTCCCAACACAGATAGGCGATGCAAGCGGAAAAGATGCCACTTATGTTGGTCGTATTCGTGAAGATATTAGTCATAGTTGTGGGATCAATATGTGGGTTGTTGCTGACAATGTACGTAAAGGTGCGGCAACAAACAGTGTACAAATTGCTGAATTATTGGTTAAAGACTACCTTTCATAACATCCCTTTAATAAATGAGTTAGCGTTAAAGTTGAGTTAACCTTAAGATTTATTAAAGAAAAATCAAAACTCGTCGTTATAGTTAACGACGAGTTTTTTGTTTCATTATTACTAAAAAAATGTGTATTAACTTGCTATGATATAAACAGCAGGTGTAGGGTTGGAATAAAATTTGCTTTACTTTCTCTAGGCTTGAAGTGCCAAACAATTGGCAGTAAATAAAAATAATTAGGAAAACTTGATGCATCGATTATTACGCCTGTGCCTGTGGCAGGTAATATTTATAAGCATTACCACGTATAGTGTTTCTTTGTTCGCCTTTGAAGAAGGCGGTATTCGTATTCGGGGCCCCAAGGCGACGGATATGTTTCCGTACGATCAATACGGGCCTATTACCTCAAAAGATACCCTGTGGAACATTGCTTTAAAAGTTCGTCCAGACCCTACTTTGTCTGTTTATCAAGTAATGCAGGCGTTATATCAAAAAAATCCGCAAGCATTTAAAGAAAATAACTTAAACCATCTTAACAATGGCCAGTACTTAAAATTGCCGTCTGTTAGTGAGATGCGTGCCATAAATCCTCTTGCGGCAAAAAGTAAGTCAACCTCTGATGATAAAACATGGCAAAAGAAAGTTGCTAAAACTGTTAAGAAAAAAATTGTTCCTCCTGCTGAACTTGCCATTAAAAAGGAAGATTTAGACGCGACTAAAAAAGAAATCAATGCACAGCTTGAAGAAATAAACTCTAAGCAAACCGTTCGTTTAGAAACTATCCAAAATGATGTTTTAGATTCAATTGATGGCTTGCAGGCTATTCTTAAAGAAAATGCAGTTGTTGATGAAAAAATATCAACGGTGAATCAGCAGCTGAATGTTTTTAAAGAAGCTTCAACTATAGAAGATGAAAAACAAAACGCTCAATTAGCACTGATCATGTCACTTCAGCAAGAACTATTGAAAATGGCAGAAGCGAGTGAGCAAGCGTTATTATTAGAGAAGCAAAAAGCTGAACTTGAAAATGAAGGCATAACCTCGCAGCTTTGGTTTCAGATCTTAATGTCAACGCTACCAGCATTTTTTGTCTTGAGTCTTGTATTTTGGTTCTTGCGCCGTCAAAAAGGTGGAGAAACTGAAGCTGTAGCTAAGCCTAAAAAATCAAAAGCTGTTGCTCAAGAAAAAGCCAAACCAGCAGACACAGCTGAAGCACCTCTTGCTGCTTTAGATAACGAACTTTCACTTGATGATGAATTATCGCTT
>NZ_JACGVS010000049.1:0-3251 GCF_014077345.1 Colwellia sp. BRX8-4 | reverse complement strand
TACAAACACTTCGCAGTAAAACTACTTGGGTGTTGTATGGTTAAGCCTCACGGGCAATTAGTATCAGTTAGCTCAAGACCTCGCAGTCCTTACACACCTGACCTATCAACGTTGTAGTCTCCAACGACCCTTTAGGGAGCTTAAAGCTCCAGTGAGAACTCATCTCAAAGCCTGCTTCCCGCTTAGATGCTTTCAGCGGTTATCAGTTCCGAACGTAGCTACCGGGCAATGCTATTGGCATAACAACCCGAACACCAGCGGTTCGTCCACTCCGGTCCTCTCGTACTAGGAGCAGCCCTCTTCAATTCTCAAACGCCCACGGCAGATAGGGACCGAACTGTCTCACGACGTTCTAAACCCAGCTCGCGTACCACTTTAAATGGCGAACAGCCATACCCTTGGGACCGACTTCAGCCCCAGGATGTGATGAGCCGACATCGAGGTGCCAAACACCGCCGTCGATATGAACTCTTGGGCGGTATCAGCCTGTTATCCCCGGAGTACCTTTTATCCGTTGAGCGATGGCCCTTCCATACAGAACCACCGGATCACTATGACCTACTTTCGTACCTGCTCGACGTGTCTGTCTCGCAGTTAAGCTGGCTTATGCCATTGCACTAACCGTATGATGTCCGACCATACTTAGCCAACCTTCGTGCTCCTCCGTTACTCTTTGGGAGGAGACCGCCCCAGTCAAACTACCCACCAGACAGTGTCCCCAAGCCCGATAAGGGCCCTAGGTTAGAACATCACGCATACAAGGGTGGTATTTCAAGGTAGACTCCACTTCATCTGGCGACAAAGTTTCATAGTCTCCCACCTATCCTACACATGTAGGAGCAATGTTCACTGTCAAGCTATAGTAAAGGTTCACGGGGTCTTTCCGTCTAGCCGCGGGTATACGGCATCTTAACCGCAAATTCAATTTCACTGAGTCTCGGGTGGAGACAGTGTGGCCATGATTACGCCATTCGTGCAGGTCGGAACTTACCCGACAAGGAATTTCGCTACCTTAGGACCGTTATAGTTACGGCCGCCGTTTACCGGGGCTTCGATCATCAGCTTCGCTTGCGCTAACCGAATCAATTAACCTTCCGGCACCGGGCAGGCGTCACACCGTATACGTCATCTTTCGATTTTGCACAGTGCTGTGTTTTTAATAAACAGTTCCAGCCACCTGGTTACTTCGACTACTCTTAGCTTACACCGCAAGGGTTTAACCGAGAGTAGCGTACCTTCTCCCGAAGTTACGGTACTATTTTGCCTAGTTCCTTCACCCGAGTTCTCTCAAGCGCCTTAGTATTCTCTACCTAACCACCTGTGTCGGTTTGGGGTACGGTTCCTATATATCTGAAGCTTAGAAGCTTTTCCTGGAAGCATGGCATCAACAGCTTCAACTCCGTAGAGTCTCGTCTCGTATCTCAGTGTTGAATGAAGACCCGGATTTACCTAAGTCAACCACCTACGTACTTTCACACGGACTACCAACGCCGTGCCTGTTTAGCCTACTCCGTCCCTCCTTCGCAATATATAGAAGTACAGAAATATTAATCTGTTTCCCATCGACTACGCGTTTCCGCCTCGCCTTAGGGGCCGACTTACCCTGCCCTGATTAACATGGGACAGGAAACCTTGGTCTTTCGGCGGGGGAGTTTTTCACTCCCCTTATCGTTACTCATGTCAGCATTCGCACTTCTGATACCTCCAGCAAGCTTTACAACTCACCTTCAACGGCTTACAGAACGCTCCCCTACCACTCATAGTAAACTATGAATCCGCAGCTTCGGTGACTAGTTTAGCCCCGTTACATCTTCCGCGCAGACCGACTCGACTAGTGAGCTATTACGCTTTCTTTAAAGGATGGCTGCTTCTAAGCCAACCTCCTAGCTGTCTATGCCTTTCCACATCGTTTCCCACTTAACTAGTACTTTGGGACCTTAGCTGGCGGTCTGGGTTGTTTCCCTCTTCACAACGGACGTTAGCACCCGCAGTGTGTCTCCCGCATATCACTCATTGGTATTCGGAGTTTGCAAAGGGTTGGTAAGTCGGGATGACCCCCTAGCCTTAACAGTGCTCTACCCCCAATGGTGTTCGTGCGAGGCTCTACCTAAATAGATTTCGGGGAGAACCAGCTATCTCCCGGCTTGATTAGCCTTTCACTCCGACCCACAAGTCATCACCGCATTTTTCAACATACGTGTGTTCGGTCCTCCAGTTGATGTTACTCAACCTTCAACCTGCCCATGGGTAGATCGCCGGGTTTCGGGTCTATACCCTGCAACTAAACGCGCAGTTAACACTCGCTTTCGCTACGGCTCCCCTAATCGGTTAACCTTGCTACAGAATATAAGTCGCTGACCCATTATACAAAAGGTACGCAGTCACCGGACTAAATCCGGCTTCCACTGCTTGTACGTATGCGGTTTCAGGTTCTATTTCACTCCCCTCACAGGGGTTCTTTTCGCCTTTCCCTCACGGTACTGGTTCACTATCGGTCAGTTAGTAGTATTTAGCCTTGGAGGATGGTCCCCCCATATTCAGACAAAGTTTCACGTGCTCCGTCCTACTCGATTTCACTCAAAGGTTGCTTTTGTGTACGGGACTATCACCCTGTATCGTTGTACTTTCCAGTACATTCCACTAGCGCCCAATAAGCTTAAGGGCTGATTCGCGTTCGCTCGCCGCTACTAACGAAATCTCGGTTGATTTCTTTTCCTCAGGGTACTTAGATGTTTCAGTTCTCCTGGTTCGCTTCATTAAGCTATGTATTCACTTAATGATACTGACTTATGTCAGTGGGTTTCCCCATTCGGAAATCATTGGCTATAACGGTTTTTATCACCTCACCAATGCTTATCGCAGATTAACACGTCCTTCATCGCCTCTAACTGCCAAGGCATCCACCACATACGCTTAGTCACTTAACCATACAACCCTAAGTAGTCTTTCGACACGAAGTACACCGTGGAGACTAATCCACAGCAATTGTAAAGTCTGACATTTTCACGCACAAATAAATGTGTCTTGAATAAGATGTTTACTCTGAGTAAGAGCAAACAAATGTTGATTAACAGCTTTCGCTATTAATCGCTTTTGTAGATACTTATAAAATGTGCAAATCACAGCGCGACACCGTTCATTGCTTTATAAATATCTTATTTATATCAGCTTTCCAGATTGTTAAAGAACTCATTCTTAACGCGCATTCGGTTAAAAACGTGGTTTAAAAAACCAAATTAATATTCACTCAC
>NZ_JACGVS010000003.1:0-311600 GCF_014077345.1 Colwellia sp. BRX8-4 | reverse complement strand
AGCGCGCACACGGTAAAGCAAATGCCCAAGCTTGTTTGAATAGCGCGTAAACATAACTACATACTAAGACAGCAAGAAAAATACAGCTACCTTGGGGGAGAAGTAAAGCTTGCCTGAAATTCACTCATTTAATCAACATCTATAAAAATCGATATACAAAGGCTTACAAGATGAAATACATGCATTGTTGTTGGCCAATGGATAGCCGTGTTTCAGAGCATTATTATTGTGCAGCATTATCATGGGTGGCATAGTAACTTTTGATCGACTTCTATAAAAGTCGATAGGCAAAGGCTTACTAGATGAAGTACATGCCTTGTTGTTGACCAATGGATAGCGTGTTTCAGAGCATTATTATTTTGTAGCATTATCATGGGTGGCATAGTAACTTTTGATCAACATCTATAAAAGTCGATAGGCAAAGACTTACAAGATGAAGTACATGCCTTGTTGTTGACCAATGGATAGCAGTGTTTCAGAGCATTATTATTTTGTAGCATTATCATGGGTGGCATAGTAACTTTTGCATAAAAAACACATTATAATTGTTAATACACATAACTTTATTGAGTCTAATTTGTACTAGCTTTTATAAATACATAATGTAATTATAAATCCATTAGTTTTAATTTTTTTAGGAGATTGGCAATTACCTCTAGTTTTTTAAAAGGCAAATTATCCAAAGACCTTCTGTATCGTATTTTATTAATTAGTGGAATATGTTCTGTCATATCAATATCCATACAATTAATTATCGAGTATGAATATGAAAAAAGAATACTTGATATTAACATTGAAGAAGTGGCTCACTCATATAAAGACATATTAAATTTACAAATATATGATTTTAATGATCCTGCTCTTCAAGAAACCTTAGATAGCATCGTAAATTTTGAAAGTATTTCTAGAGCAAGAATAAAGACAAAGATAGATGGTGTGGAAAATGCCATAAAAATGGAATCAGGTGAGCACCCGATAAATAATGAAACCTTTGGTTTTGGTTTAATCATCTCCGATGGGTATAATAATTTTGGAAATCCTATTTTACTTGAATTAGTTGCAAATTTGTCAATTGCAGAAAATAAAGTTGTAGATAAACTTTTTCTTATCGTCTTTTCTCAAGGAATTAAAACTTTTATTGTATCGTTGTTTATCTTACTTTTTATTCATCAGTTAGTAATTAGACACATACAAGAAATATCTAATTGGTTTGCTCTTTATGATCCAACATCCCCATTCACTCCCTTAAAAATTAATCCTAAGAGCAAAAAGAATAATGAATTAGATAACTTAAAAATATCTGTTAATGAAATGGGAAAACAAATATATCAACATGCAAGTTCACTAGAAAATATAGTTGCTCAACGAACTGAAGAATTAGAAAAATCTAAAAGCGAACTTGAAAAACTAGCATTCACCGACCATTTAACTGGTATCGCCAATCGAAATGCTTTTTTTAAGCAAGCTGATGAAGAGCTGGGTCGAGCTAGACGTTTGTCTTACGTGCTAGGTTTAATGATGCTAGACCTTGATAATTTTAAATCCATTAATGACAACTATGGCCATGATGCTGGTGATGAAGTGTTGAAAGTCATTTCAAAAGCAATGAATGATTGCCTACGTAAGCAGGATACATTGGGTCGTATAGGTGGAGAAGAGTTTGCAGTTATAGTTCCCGGTACAGATAAAGTTGGTATGCACAGGTTAGCAAAGCGTCTTCAAGCTTCTATAGAATTACAAAAATTTTCATTTTTAGGGGAAAATAAAAAGGTTACTGTCAGTATCGGCTACACCAAAGTTAACCAAAATGAGTTGTTTAAATCAGCACTTAAACGAGCTGACGAGCACCTTTATACAGCTAAAAATAACGGAAGAAACCAATTTATTACAGATAAAGAATTTGTACCAAGCATTGTAGGCTAAATATAAAACTCTATCGACTGCAATAGGCTCTGATTTGCTGTTAGTAGCTTATAAACTAATGTTAGCAATTTACTATCAGCTGGCCTAAAAAAAAACCAGTCGCTAACGCAAACAACGAGAACGCAGAAGACGTTAACACCGTCATTTCAGGATGTGTTTTGAATGATGATTAAGGTTCATTTATGCCAGTTGAAGTCAGGTTCCAACTTTATTTAGAGTGTCTCTGGTACTTTATTAATAAATAAAAACTTACTGCCCCATTTGTTTCGATCTTTATTTAGCTTATTCAGATACTCATAAAATTAAATCGTTGCAGGCCAAACACCGCTAATTAATGATAAAAAAGCAACGTCGCTAGCATGGACTTATACCTAAATCATTAAGATAGAATTAAAATGTTATGAGTATATTCATTTAAATCGTAATAATTTATTGACAGATAGAGCAAAACATCTTAAAAATAGAGGCATAAATAACTTTTCTTCGGATTCAATTTACAATGAATGTTACATTTTTACTCATTACACTCCTCTCTGTCGTCGTGGTCATTAAACCATTGCGGAGTTGGTGTTGTGTGTAAGAAAAGTTATTAAATAACAAATACAATAAACCCTCGCTCTGCACAAGACCGAGGGTTTTTTTATTGTTGAAACTTAGTTTAACCATACTTTATAGAAGGCAAGCTCATGACAAAGAAGCAATTCACTGGTGCACAGATGGTAGTAAAAGCATTAGCGGCACTCGACGTGAAGTACATTTTCGGCTACCCCGGTGGTACTGTTTTAGATATTTACGATGCCTTATTTCAGCAAACAGACGTTGAGCATATCTTAGTACGTCATGAACAAGCGGCAACTCATATGGCCGATGGGTTTGCTCGGGCCACCGGCGAGGTAGGTGTCGTACTTGCCACATCTGGTCCTGGGGCAACAAACTGTATAACGGGTATTGCGACCGCTTACATGGATTCAATTCCTATGGTGGTGCTTTCAGGACAAGTACCGACCACACTTATTGGCGATGATGCCTTCCAAGAAACTGATATTGTCGGCTGCTCTCGTCCCATCGTTAAGCACAGCTTTAACTGCCGGGTGGTTGAAGATATCCCTAATATTATTGCTAAAGCTTTTTATATTGCCAGCACTGGAAGACCGGGACCTGTGGTTATTGAGCTGCCCAAAGACTTATTAATGCCAACCAGCATGGGCGAATTTCATATTGAAACTGATGTTAAGATGCGTTCATACAATCCAAGCATTAAGGGTCACCCTAAACAAATAAGAAAAGCCGTTAAAGCGATGACTACGGCTAAAAAGCTGGTTGTTTATTCCGGGGGTGGTGTCATTATCGCCAATGCATCAGGCTTGTTAACAAAACTTGTTGAAAAGTTAGATGCCCCAATTACCAATACCTTAATGGGTTTAGGTGGCATTTCAGGCACTCATAAAAACTATATTGGTATGTTAGGCATGCATGGTTCAGTTGAAGCCAACAAAACGATGGCAAATGCTGATGTCATTCTTGCACTTGGTGCTCGCTTTGATGATCGTGTCACAAATAATGTTAAGAAATTTTGTCCCGATGCCAAGATAATTCATGTTGATATTGATCCGACTTCTATTTCGAAAACCATAAATGCTCATATCCCGGTTGTTGGCCAACTTGAGGTCGTGTTACAACAGTTATTAGATGAATTAGCGGCAACAGACTTCGAGCCTAATAAAGAAGAAAGAATGCAGTGGTGGCAAGAAGTTAATAACTGGCGCGACATTAACCGCGTAGCTTATGTCCAAGAAGGAGACCAAATAAAACCTCAGCGTGTTATCGAAGCTATGTATAAAATTACCCAAGGTGAAGCATATGTTTGCTCTGATGTCGGTCAACATCAGATGTTTGCCGCACAATACTACCCGTTTGCTAAACCTCGCCAATGGATAAACTCTGGTGGTCTAGGCACAATGGGCTTTGGCTTACCTGCTGCTATGGGGGTTAAATTAGCCTTCCCTGAAAGTCATGTTATTTGCATAACGGGTGATGGCTCTATTCAAATGAATATTCAAGAGCTTTCAACTTGCCTACAGTACAACTTACCTGTGGTAATTATTTCATTAAACAACCGCTCATTAGGTATGGTTCGCCAATGGCAGGATATGGTTTATGGCGGTCGTCATTCATCTTCCTATATGGAGTCGCTTCCTGACTTTGTAAAACTTGCTGAATCATATGGTCATGTAGGTATGCAGATAAACCATTTAGATGAATTAGAAGATAAGCTAACCGAAGCCTTTGCGATTAAAAATCGTTTAGTTTTTGTAGATGTATTAGTTGACGAAAACGAACATGTTTACCCAATGCAGATAAGATTGGGCGCAATTGATGATATGTGGATAAAAAAAGGAGTAAAAGCATAATGCGCAGAATTTTAGCTGTTTTATTAGAAAACGAACCGGGCTCTTTATCACGTATTGTTGGCTTATTTTCTCAACGAGCCTTTAATATTGAAAGTTTGACAGTGGCTCCCACTGAAGATCCAAGTTTGTCGCGTATTACTATAGCAACACGAGGCGACGATAGAGTACTAGAGCAGATCGTCAAACAAGTTAATAAACTCATTGATGTCATCAAAATTACCGACTTAACCGAGCGTAGCCATGTTGAACGTGAACTACTGCTGATCAAAGTTTTGGCGATGAATGATAAATCACGCACTGAAGTTAAGCGTATTACCGATATTTTCAGGGGTTCAATTATCGATATTGGTAAGCAAGTTTATACCATTCAATTAACCGGCGATGCTGAAAAGCTTAATGCTTTTATCACGACACTCGCCAATGAAACAGAGATAATTGAATCGGTGCGTTCTGGCTGTGTCGGTATTGCCCGTGGTGAAAAAGCGCTTAGGATATAACGAACACTGAAGTTTAAAAACCAAGCAACCTGCTTGGTTTTTTGTTTTATAATGAGCAGCCAATCATCAAAAGACAGATAATGAAAACGACTTTTTCTCTCGCAACTAAAAGTGATAAAAAATCACTGATGCGTTTTTATAAACAGCAAAATTACAGCGCAGGCCTAATGGGTTTAGACAACGCTTACTTGCTTAAGTGCTCATCAGAGATTATTGGCGCGGTTATAATTTCAACGCTGTCAGAAAATAGCCAACAATCGTTTTTACATGCATTGGTTATTGAACGGGCCTTTCGACAACAAACGTTAGCCTCACAGCTATTAACCTCTGCTTTCACTCAACATCAACACCAAGAAATCTTCTGTTTTGCTGATGAAACGCTAAATCACTTTTATCTGCAAAATGGCTTTGAAAAAATATCTGAACAACAATTACCTGAGCCACTGCTAGGAAGATTTCTAAGAGTAAAGAAAGCTAAAAAAAATTTATTAGCTTTCACTTGTAAGCCGCTTATTTTATAGAAAATTAACCATTAGTGCTTGCGGCTATAAGGGTGTTTTTTAATAAGCAGGCAATGGTCATTGGGCCAACGCCACCCGGTACCGGTGTTATCGCACCACAAACCGGTGCAACATTAGCAAAGTCGACATCACCAACGAGTTTAGCTTTGCCGTTCTCATCTTCTATATGGTTAATACCGACATCAATAACAGTTGCGCCTGGTTTTACCCAACTGGCTTGAACAAAATTAGCTCGGCCAACCGCCGCAATTAGAATATCGGCTTGCTGACAAATACCTGCTAGGTTTTTAGTGCGGGAATGAGCAATGGTTACTGTGCAATTTTCTTGTAGAAGTAACAAAGCAACAGGCTTACCAACGATATTAGAGCGACCAATGACAACCGCATGCAATCCTGATAAGTCTTCGCCTAAATGTTTTTTAGCCAATATAATGCAGCCTTGCGGCGTACAAGGCACTAATGCGCCTGGCTCGCCATTTAACAAGCGACCCGAGTTCATCGCATGAAAACCATCAACATCTTTATGCGGAGCAATAGCCGCAATAATAACGCTTTCATCAATGTGCTTTGGCAAGGGTAATTGTACTAAAATACCGTGCACCGCATCATCACTATTTAACTGTTGCAGCTCGGCTAATAATTGTATTTGGCTAGTGTCATGAGGCAATTTAATTTCGTTAGAAATCATGCCGACATCACGTGTCTGCTTTATTTTATTACGCACGTAAACTTCACTTGCTGGGTCTTCCCCAACGAGTACCACAGTTAAGCCTGGTACAATTCCCTTATCTTTTTTAAGGTGGGCGACTTGAAGCGTTAGTGTTTTTCGTAAATCAGCAGCTGCCTGCTTACCATCAATGATCATCTATATTTCACTTTATTAGAATTAGCGTTAGAAATTTGGGCAACGAGTCACGACTGAATTGAGCGTTAGCCGTCAACCCTTGTTGCTATCACTCTTTGCACTTACCTTTTAGATAGAGGAAAGCAAAGCATAAAATTAATCGATATCATTTAGCGGCCATGAAACAATGAAATCTTCAAAATATTCTATCGCTACATCGTCATCTTTAACTATTTTTCCTCGAACCGACATCCCCGCTTTATGCATGGCTGTCTTTTTGCCGTTGTTAAGCAGTGGATGCCACGAAGGCATGCCACGTCCCTCTTTTAGACGACGATAGGTACAACTAGGCGGCATGAAAAAAACACCGTCTAAATTTTCTTGTGTTAAGCGCACACAATCAGGCACTAAAGTGGTACGTTGTTCGTATTTTGAACATTGACAACTTTTTTCATTCAGTAAATGGCAAGCAATATTGGTGTAATGAATCTGCTCACCTTCGTTGATATAAGTGGTTGGCAGTAACTCAGTTTCCTGGGTTGTTTCATCATCATCAATAAACTTGTTTAGACAGCATTTAGCACAACCATCGCAAAGAGACTCCCACTCAGGTCGACTCATTTCTTCTAATTTTTTGGTTTGCCAAAAAGGAGCTTGTTCGCTCATAAATATCTTCTCTTTTATTTTCTCTGGTGAATCGAATGAATTTTACTGAATAGGTGGAAATTTTATTCTGTCTGATAAATGACCGACCGAGCTAACAAAATAATAAGATAGATTCCAATGCATTAGACTCTTATAATTATTATAAGCTAAATAAACACGGCCATTCTCGTCATCAGGAAATACTAGTGCAGCCTTAATGTCGACTTTAGGTAAGTGAGTACCATCGGCACGCCTAACACCTAAAGCTTGCCACTGTGCTAAGGTTTTTTCTGTTTTTTCCCAAGCTTTTAACCAGTTTGCTCGACTACCCGTATTTTTAGGGATAGCCAACGACTTATCGAAATCTGCTGGTAATTTAACCTGTCTACCCCAAGTTAATTCGTCGCTCCAACCTTCTTTTTTAAGATAGTTAGCCATAGACGAAAACACATCGTCTAAATTGCCCCAGATATCTTTCTTGCCATCGCCATCTCCGTCGACCGCAAAAGCAACAAACGAGGTTGGCATAAACTGATTTTGCCCCATAGCACCCGCCCAAGAGCCTTTCATCTGTTTAACACTGATATGTCCCTGTTGAACAATAGTTAACGCAGCCCAAAGTTGTTTCTTAAAAAACACTTCACGGCGGCCTTCATACGCAAGCGTGGTTAATGCCGAAATAACATTATAATTACCCATGATTTTACCGAAGTTTGTTTCTAACCCCCATAACGCCACGATAAAACGGGGTTGAACGTTATATTCTTTACCAATTTTTGTTAACAAGGGTAAATGTTCTTTATACAGTGCACGCGCTTTATTAACTTTCCAGTCAGGAACACGTTTTGGTAAATAAGTATCTAAAGTTTCAACAGTTTCTGGCTGAGAACGATCGGCTTTTACCGCACGCTGGTGAAATTTGACCTGTGAAAAGGCGTTATTAACAAGTGCCGTGTCATAGCCCTTGTCCAGCGCTTCTACTTTGAGTGTGGCAACATATATCTCAAAACCCGCTGCGCTTAGATTTTTTTTTGCCGCTTGAGCAGAGCTAGTTAAACAAAGCAAAATACAACAACTCATTAGCACACTATATTTTTTAATATCAAAGCAAAACGACATGTAACACTCCTTAATCATCATTGTTATTTTTTATTTTCATTTCCGTTTTATGTTGGTCAAGTAAGTTTTCTACGGGTGGTGGAAGCTGTAAGTAAAACCCTTGCTCATTTAAATTTGCTTTTACTTTTTCAATGTCTGCTAGTGCCAGCTTTTCTTTTTTTGCTAAATTCATCACAGTAACAAGTGTTGGCGTACCAAAAATCGACATCAAGGGTGCCGGTACTGATGAGAAATCATTACGTTGTTTAACAAAAAGATATGTTTGCGCTTTTTTAGTACTTTTATAAATGGTACACAGCATAAAGTAGACCTATGTTTTTAGTTGTAGTGTTTTAAAATGCCTAATAGACAGTTTATTTAAAATCATTTTTAGCGAATAAATTTAATTGCTCACCGAACAAGGTTTTACGCCAGCCCGACAATATATCAATCGATTCACTATACTCGGGCGCATTATGTAATTTAAAATGCCATGACAAAAATTGATTAATTTGTTTTTTCGAGGCTAAATTTTCAGGGGTAAGTTCAGCGTTTAGCGCTTGTTCAGCGACAAAGTTTTTCACTTTCTTAAAGATTTGTTTATAACCCGGATATTCATCAAGACGAAAAATTTTCTCTGGGTATTGACCACAATCTTCTTGCTCAGCCTTTTTTAAAACCATCAACATTGTTTTGCCCTTGTGGCGAACATCAAGCATTTCGACGCCTTCAAGGTTGGCCATAACCGCAACGTTATCAGGGTTATGAACCGCTAAAGCAAACAAGGTGTGATCTTTAGCAATAAAGCCTATCGGCATATCACGACTCTTAGCTTGCTGAAAACGCCAACTGGCTAAGTGTTGCAAGATGTACAGTTGCTTGGCGCTAAGTTTCCAGCTTAACTTGATATTACGATATAATTTACTTTCATCGATAGGCGTAAATTTTTTCTCTATCAGTAAATCACTTTCTTCCTGCGCAGCATCGAGCCAGCCTTTTTGCTCAAGTTCATCACGAATACGCGGGTAAAGTTGAAATAGATACTCGACGTCTGCTTGCGCATAATCAAGCTGTTTAGCACTTAAAGGACGCTTCATCCAATCGGTTCTAGACTCTGACTTATCAACTTCTATATCAAGATAATGGTTGACCATTGCGGCATAGCCCATTGATAAACCATGACCAAGAAACGACATCATTATTTGACTGTCAATTAAGTTAACCGGACGACAATTTGCCGCAGTCAGAAAAACTTCTAAGTCTTCTGAGCAAGCATGCAGTACCTTGCAAATTTTTTCATCGGTTAGTAGCTGCCAAAAGGGTGATAAATCATCTATCGCAACGGGGTCAATTAACGCTAAATTTTCCCCGTCGTTCACTTGAATAAGACCTAATTTAGGATACAAGGTACGAGTACGAACAAATTCGGTATCTATTGCCAAAAAGTCTGCTTGCGCAAGTTTCTGACAAAGTACAACCAATGAGGCATGATCTTCTACGTAAGTTTTATTCAAGTTTATCCCTTAAAAAATTAATGACAGCTTATGCAACAATATCAACAAAAGACTAACGGCGACGACGCGTTGCTTGTTGACTTCTTTGTTGATGTTTTTTCACTGAGCGGCGAATACGACGGCTTTTGGCATTATCCATCACTTTTTCGTCCACTTTTACTTTGCTTTGTGTTTCAACAGGCAAACCCACTAATTTACGGTAGTAATTGACTTCAGGTAAAGCTAACTCAGTCCAACCACCATTAGGTAATTGTCGTTTCATTTCCATATCGCCATAGCGCACACGAATTAGACGGCTGACTTGAACTTCTTGGCTTTCCCATAAACGGCGAACTTCACGGTTACGCCCTTCAGAAAGTACCACATGAAACCAATGATTACGGCCTTCACCACCTTTGTAAGTGATCTTTTGAAACTTCGCCGGTCCATCTTCCAATTTAACACCCGCACGCAATGTTTGCAGCATGGCTTCATTGACTTCGCCAAAGACACGCACTGCATATTCACGTTCAACTTTTTGTGAAGGATGCATTAAACGATTAGCAAGCTCACCATCTGTGGTAAATAACAGCATACCCGAGGTGTTAATATCTAATCGACCAACAGCAACCCAGCGACTATTCTCTAGTGGCGGTAAACGATCAAAAACCGTTGGACGGCCTTCAGGATCTTTACGGGTACACATTTCGCCTTCGGGCTTGTTGTACATAATGACACGACATAAATCGTCTTCTTTAGGTTTTAACTTAACGATGTGACCATCAAGACGAATTTGCTCACTTCCTTCGATGCGATCCCCTAAAAAAGCGGTTTTTCCATCAACACTGATACGACCAGCACTAATGAAGGTTTCCATTTCACGGCGTGAACCTTTACCGGCACGGGCAAGGACTTTTTGTAATTTTTCAGACATGGCTTTAACTCTCTTTACGTCAGTAACTTCACGGTGTTTTCCGCTACGTTGCTGTCTCTAAAATAAATAGTGTTTGTATATTTTTATTAATACGGGTGCTGTTGCTATAACTAAACCAATGCTTGCAAAGGTTTATCTATAGCGCCTAAATCAGCCATAGGCAATAATTCGGGTAACTGGCTTAATGAAGTTAATGAAAAATAATCTAAAAATGCTTTTGTGGTCGCATATAACGATGGCCGCCCAGGCACTTCTTTATTACCAACCACTTTCACCCAGTTTCTTTCTAATAATGTTTTCATTATATAACTACTTACCGCTACTCCGCGAATCTCTTCAATTTCGCCGCGGGTTATTGGCTGTTTATAAGCAATAAGGGCAAGCGTTTCTAAAAGTGCTCGCGAATACTTAGGCGTTTTTTCTTTGGTGAGCTTAGCAACAAAAATAGCTAAGTCTTCATTAAGCTCACTAATCGTTTCAAATCGGTAACCTGAAGCAACCTGCACCAAGTTAACCCCTGAATTTTTATATTTTATCACCAATTCACCAATGACATCACGAATTTGCTGGTGATTTAGCTGATAATTAACTAATAACTCTGTTTTTATTTGCTTAACACTCAAAGGTCCATCACTAACAAAAAAAGCCGCTTCAATAAGTTTAGCTATTTTTATTTTTTCAACAGTTGTCATACTGGTAAACGCACTCTTAATTGACCAAAAATGGTAGTTTGTACACATTCTATCAAACTTTCTTTGATCAACTCTAAAATAGCTAAAAAAGTTACCACAACACCTTGTCTGCCCTCAACGACTGTAAACAAAGCGCTAAATTCAACAAAAGCTGAGCTATTTTCGGCAGCACACTTTAACTGCGCTAATATTGATGACATCCGCTCTCTGGTTGATAAAGATTCTTTTTCTATATGGTGATGTTCGAGTGCTTTGGTACGTTTAAGTACTCCTTGTAAAGCACTAACAAGTTCACTTAAGTCGACATCAGCCTGAAAAACGGCGGCTTGAAAATCTTCAGATAATTCAACATTCCCTTGAAAAAAATCACGTTCAAGACGAGGAATTTGATCAAGTTGTTGTGCAGCACTTTTGATCACCTCATATTCTTGTAAACGACGTACTAATTCGGCACGTGGGTCTTCATCCTCATCAGCTACCGCTTGTTTTGGTAATAATAAACGTGACTTTATTTCCATTAAAATGGCAGCCATGACTAGGTATTCTGCCGCTAATTCCATTTTAATTTCTTTCATCAATTCAATGTATTGCATATATTGTGTGGTAATGGGCGCAATAGGCATATCTAGAATATCAAATTTTTGCTTACGAATAAGGTAAAGCAATAAATCAAGTGGTCCTTCAAATGACTCTAAAATAACCTCTAAGGCATCAGGCGGAATAAATAAATCTTTTGGCTTATTAACCACCACTTCACCACGGATCAATGCCAGCGGTAATACTTGCTGAACCATCTCTCGTGGCATAGTTTTTTCTTTTGAATTAGCGGGCTGACTCACTCGTTATTAATCCATAATAAGTTGTAGTTATTCAAAGGGGCTTGGGTCGCCTTCACCGACTCGAATAACTTTCACTTCATCATCAGAAAAATCAATGACGGTGGTTGGGTGCTCACCCAAGTGCCCACCATTAATGATTAAATCAACTTGGTGCTCTAAAATATCGCGAATGTGCTCAGGGTCATACTCTGCTCGTTCTTCACCCGGCATAATTAGCGTTGTCGACATAATAGGCTCTTGCAGCTCAGCCAGTAAGGCTTGCACTATGGCATTATCAGGCACCCGAATACCTATGGTTTTTCTTTTCGGATTTAATAACCGTTTAGGTACTTCTTTTGACCCTTTAAAGATAAAGGTATAAGGACCTGGGGTATTACTTTTTAATAACCGATAGGCGCTGTTATCAACACGGGTATACTCAGATAATTCAGATAAATCACGGCACACTAAGGTGAAATTATGATCTTTATCGATATTTCGGATATTACAAATACGTTCAAGCGCTTTTTTGTCGCCGATATGACAACCTAAAGCATAGCCTGAATCAGTAGGGTAAACGATAACACCACCTTGTTGGATAATGGCCGCCGCTTGCTTCATCAAACGACCTTGCGGATTATCTGGGTGTACATAAAAAAACTGACTCATAAATTTTCTCCACTAAGATGTTGATGTTAATTTCGGTGTTACTTTAGGTGTTAATACGGTTGTTAAGCTTACTACTCACTTACGACTAGCTCGGGTATACTTATCTTGCTCACTTAGTAACTCACTTAACGGCGTTAGGCCAAAGATCCCAAATGGGTTTCACCTGATCGGGCATACGTAAATTACGACCTAAATCACTCCATCGCGTTGGATAATGAAAGTCTGAGCCCATGGATGCATGTAAATCATATTCTAAACAAAAGCTTAGCATTAATTTTCGTTGTTCGTTAGCCATTTGCGGTAATACTATTTCTAAACCATCACCTTTTGCCGCTTTAAACTGCACCACTAAGCGGCGTAACCATTTGGTTGATAAGTCATATCTAACCGGATGGGCAATCACCGCATTACCACCGGCGTGATGAATCGCGGCAATCGCTTCTTCAATAGAACACCAGTTTGGCTTTACAAACGCGCGTTGGCCTTTGCCAATGTATTTATCAAAGGCTTTTTGCATATGATCAACATGGCCTTCTTGCAATAATATTTTAGCAAAGTGTGCCCGCGTTATAGAGCCTTGCCCTGCAAGCTCTTTCGCTTGCTCGTAGATGCCAGGGAAGCCACATTTGGTGAGTTTTTCACCCATGGTGGTGGCACGTAATTCTCTTGCTGCTTGCTGGCTGGCAATTAACGTTTGTAATTGTTCATTATTTTCATCGATGTTTAAGCCAACAATATGAATTTCAAAACCATGCCAGCTGGTTGATATTTCGATGCCATTGATGATGGTTAATGGATGATTTTTTTCTAGAATATAATCTTTAGCTATAGATAAACCTTTAAGCGTATCGTGATCGGTAATAGCTAAAACATTCAATTGGAAGTTAACCGCCCGTTCAACAAGCTCTTGCGGCGTCAGTGTTCCATCAGAACATTTAGTATGACTGTGCAAATCGACCCGTAGGCTATAATAATCAGCTAAATCAGAGGTTGACAATACAGTCATAATCGGTTCTTCTATAGGGGAATTAATTGCTAAGGCAATTTTACTGAGATGAAGACAATAATGATACAAGTAAAACAAACTATTTCGATGAATTGTTGGTGGCATAAATCTGCATAAGTGGGTTGTGATGTTTACTTGTACGTAAAAATTCAAAAAGCCTGCTTATTTCATAATGAGTGGGCTTTTTACTTTTTAGCTCAAAGCTAAAGTACTATGGCGAAAAAACATGATTATTACGCGCGTTAAAAGTTGGTTTATATGGTGGCTATTGCCTATTTATGCAGGTTGACCATTAATTTAAATTAGACGTTAAAAGCTAGGAAAGAATATGAATCATCAGAATACGCTTACCATAGATAAGCAAACTGGCAGTGTTACCACACTATCAGAAACCGTTAAATATCAG
This sequence comes from Colwellia sp. BRX8-4, assembly GCF_014077345.1. NCBI lineage: Bacteria > Pseudomonadati > Pseudomonadota > Gammaproteobacteria > Alteromonadales > Colwelliaceae > Colwellia > Colwellia sp. BRX8-4. The sequence goes on along the minus strand of NZ_JACGVS010000003.1, from coordinate 297,643 downwards.
ACCGATCCCCTGGCGATATTTCACCAGTTAAGCCAAAACAGCGACAATAACTTATTATTAGAATCGGCTGAAATTGATAAAAAACATCAATTAAAAAGCTTATTACTTACCGATGCGGCATTAAAAATAACCTGTCATGGTAATCTTGTTACGTTTGAAGCATTAACAAACAATGGTCAATCGGCCCTTGAGTTTGCGCAACAGCATTTAGCTGAACACGCTACGTTAAGCGTTAAAGATAAAACACTTAGCGCCATTTTCCCTGAACTGACTCAACAACTGGATGAAAAATCGCGCTTACTCGCTATTAATCCTTTTCAAAGTTTACGCTTATTTAATAAGCTTAAAAATAGCAATAATCACCCTTTTGCGATATTTTTAGGTGGAGTCTTCGCCTTTGATATGATGTCGATGACCGAGCAATTACCGACAGTAAGCCAAGGTGATAATACCTGCCCAGACTTCGTCTATTATTTGGCTGAAACTGTTGTGGTTATCGATCATGAAGCGCAATCAACTGAAGTTATTGGTAATATTTTTTCAGGAGAAGCGGCCAATCATAATCTAGTGACAATTCGTCAACGGTTAGCCGATATAAAAAATATTTTGGCCCAACAATATATTGCTCAAGAAAGACCTTATGACAAGCCGATTGAAAAAAGTGAAGTTAGTAGCGACATCTCAGATCAACAGTTTTGTGACACGGTTAATCAGTTAAAAGAAAATATTCGCGCCGGTGATATTTTTCAAGTGGTACCTTCTCGTACCTTTACGCTAAAGTGCTCAAATACCTTAAATGCTTACAAAGCGTTAAAGCAAAGCAACCCTAGCCCTTATATGTTTTACCTAAAAGACAGCGAATTTTGTATTTTTGGTGCTTCTCCAGAATCTGCATTAAAATATCAACATAAAAATCGTCAAGTAGAAATTTATCCCATTGCCGGAACTCGTCCGCGCGGACTTAATAAAGACGGTTCAATTTCACTTGATTTAGACAGTCGTATTGAACTTGAATTACGATTAGATAAAAAAGAATTAGCCGAGCACACTATGCTGGTTGATTTAGCCCGCAACGATATTGCCCGCGTTAGTCAAGCAGGTACTCGCTATGTTGCTGACTTATTAAAAGTTGACCGTTACTCTCATGTTATGCATTTGGTCTCTAGAGTTTGTGGCACCTTAGCGCTTGATCTTGATGCTCTGCACGCTTATCAGGCTTGTATGAATATGGGCACTTTATCGGGAGCCCCCAAAGTAAAAGCGACACAATTAATTCGAGAAGTAGAAGGCAAACGTCGAGGGAGTTATGGCGGCGCGGTTGGCTATTTAACCGGTGACGGTGAAATGGATACCTGTATTGTTATCCGCTCTGCTTTTGTTAAACACCGTATCGCGCATGTTCAAGCGGGTGCCGGTGTTGTTTACGACTCAGATCCCCAGTCAGAAGCCAATGAAACCAAGCAAAAAGCACAAGCGGTCATTAATGCCATTCAACATGCAGAACGGTTTACTGTTGAGATCACCGCCGCACCGAGTAGCGACAGCGCTAACCTAAACACCCCGTGCAAGGAGAGTAATCATGCATAGTCATCAAGAACCCGCTATTAATGGCAATGTTAGAATCTTCATGCTCGACAACCTCGATTCTTTTACTTACAACTTGGTCGATGAATTTCAATGTTTAGGATTTGAACCGACCATTTATCGAAACACTCTATCGGCAGATTTTATCTTTGAACAAATGCAAAAATCCACCGATCGAGTATTACTCGTATTATCGCCCGGTCCAGGAGAACCCAATAAAGCCGGCTGTTTAATGGCATTAATAGCCAAATGTGCCGGTAAATATCCAATCTTAGGCATTTGTTTAGGCCATCAAGCCTTAGTTGAACACTATGGCGGTAAAGTTATCCGTGCACCTGAAATTGTCCATGGTAAAGCGTCGAGTATTACTCATCGTCAAACCGGTGTTTTTGACCAGATAAATCACCCCTTACCTGTGGCGCGCTATCATTCACTGATAGCAAGTGAAGTCCCTAATACCATTGATATTATTGCTGAATATATAACATCTGAACAAATCAGTTTACCAATGGCCATTGAGCATAAGACGGACGTAGCCTTAGGATTTCAATTTCATCCAGAGTCAATCCTAACGACTTATGGCGGCACGTTATTAGCGCAAACTATTGATTATTTACTGGCTTCACCACACAAAGCAGCGGAAGGTTCTTATGAGTAAAATTTTACAACAACTTGTTGATGGAAATGATATTAGTCAGACTGAAGCTGAAGATTTTTTTAAAAATATGATCAAAGGTGAAGTTGAGCCCGTACTGTTAGCAAGTGTATTAACTGCCTTAAAAATAAAAGGCGAAACGGCTAACGAAATTTCAGGTGCTGCCCTAGCAGTAAGAGGCTCAGCAACACCATTTCCACAGCAAGAGCATAACGTTGCTGACTGTGTAGGTACCGGTGGCGATGGCGCGAATACCATTAATATATCAACTACCGCGGCAATTTTAGCCGCGGCATGTGGCTTAAAAATGGCGAAACACGGTAACCGAAGTGTTTCTAGCATGTCTGGCTCCGCAGATTTATTGGAAGCCTTTGGCGTCAATTTAATGATGTCGCCAACGACAGCAAGTGCGTGTTTAGCGCAAACAAATTTATGTTTCTTATATGCTCCGGCTTATCACCCGGGTTTTAAACATGCAGCTCCGGTTAGAAAATCTATGGGTGTGCGCACTTTATTTAATATATTAGGGCCATTAGTAAATCCTGCTTCACCGAGCACCATGTTACTCGGTGTTTATACACCAGCGCTTATCGATGTAATGGCAAAAAGTTTACTGTTAACTGGGGTTAAACGTGGTTGGGTCGTTCACGGTAGCGGTTTAGATGAAATTGCCTTACACGGCGAAACGCAAATTAGCGAGATAGCCAATGGTCAGTGTACAAGCCGAACCATTTCTCCCGCTGATTTTGGCTTACCCAGTTACACATTAGAAGATATTAAGGGCGGTACGCCACAAGAAAATGCTGACTATATTCGCGCAATTCTTAGTGGTAATGGCAAGGCTGCTCATAATGCCGCTGTCATTATTAATTGTGCCGCATTATTGTACCTACATGATAAAGCAACTGATTTAAAAATAGCCGCTAACATGGCAAGAGAAGTATTAGCTTCAGGTAAAGCATTAACGACTTTAGAAAATATGGTCGTGATTTCAAACTCAAATTTAGACTCAAAGGCAATGGCATAACATGGCAAATGTATTAGAAAAAATTGTTGCTGATAAACGTATCGAAATAGCGCAACGTAAAATTGATTTTCCATTAAGTGAATTTATTGACACTTTAGTACCCACTCAAAAAGATATGTACGGTGCACTTGATAGAAAAAAAGGTCACGCGCATGCTGGCTTTATTTTAGAGTGTAAAAAGGCTTCGCCATCGAAAGGTTTAATACGCGAAAATTTTGACCCTAAGGCTATTTGCCAGATTTACGATAAATATGCTGCCGCTATTTCTGTTTTAACCGATGAAAAATACTTTCAAGGCACTTTTGAATATTTAAAAATAGTGACTGACTCGGTAAATTGTCCAGTACTTAATAAAGATTTCTTTGTTGATGCCTATCAAGTTTATTTGGCGCGATATTACGGTGCTGATGCGATTTTATTGATGCTAAGCGTTTTATCAGACCAAGAATATAAAGACTTATCTGCTATCGCTGAGCAATATAACTTAGCGGTCTTGACTGAAATATCTAATGATGAAGAGCGCGATCGAGCCATTGATTTAGGCGCTAAACTTATTGGCATTAACAACCGAGATTTACGCGACTTATCCACCGATATCGCTCGAACCTTTGACTATGCGCCGACACTGCCTGCTGATCGCATCGTTATATCTGAATCGGGTATTTATACCAACGAACAAGTTCGCGAGTTAGCGCCAGCAGTTGATGGCTTCTTAGTGGGTAGTTCAATCATGGCAGAAGATGATATTGATTTAGCTTGTCGTAAACTCATTTATGGCAATAATAAAGTCTGCGGCTTAACACAAGTTGACTATGCCCAAAGTGCTGTTGATGCCGGCGCACAATTTGGTGGCTTAATTTTCGCTGAAAAGTCGCCAAGGTATGTTAACGAACAACAAGCAAAAATGATTGTCGAGCAGGTTCCCTCTTTACGTTACGTTGGCGTGTTTGTTAATCATGCCATTGAAGAAGTGGCGAAACTTGCACACAAGCTAAACTTATTTGCGGTGCAACTTCATGGTAATGAAACTTCACAATATATCGCTTCATTGCAGCCATTACTTCCAAAAGGCTGCCAAAGTTGGAAAGCTTTGCCGGTCGAAGACGAAGTACCTGAGTTAATGAGTAATGCGCAGTTTTATGTCTTAGACGGCAAAAATGCCGGCAGTGGTGAAACCTTTAATTGGCGAGCGTTAGCCGATTCTGGGCAAGACTTAAGTCATTGTTTTCTAGCGGGCGGGTTGTCTATCGATAATATAGCGCAGGCGGTTAGCCAGAAAACAACACTAGATTTATTTGGTTTGGATCTCAACTCAGGCGTTGAAACAAGCCCAGGCGTTAAAAGCCGCGAAAAACTTCAACAAGTTTTCGCCGCCATTAGACACTATTAATAAGACCGAACACACAAATTAAGTGAATATTTATACGCTATAAATAACTCACTTAATTCATGTAACTCGTATAAAGCATTAGGAATAAAGAAAATGACAGATCAAACAATTAAACAAGAGACAACCCAAGTAAAAGCAACTTTACCAGCCTATTTTGGCGAATTTGGTGGTATGTTTGTTGGTGAATTATTAGTCCCTGCCCTTGAGCAGTTAGAGCAAGCATTTATTGACTCACAACAAGACGAGAGCTTTTTAACTGAGTTTAATGACCTACTAACAAATTACGCGGGACGTCCGACCCCCCTGACCTTAACCCGGAATTTATGTAAAAATCCATTAGCTAAAATATATTTAAAGCGCGAAGACTTATTACACGGTGGCGCGCATAAAACCAATCAAGTCCTTGGCCAAGCATTACTCGCTAAACGTATGGGTAAAACAGAAATTATTGCCGAAACAGGTGCTGGGCAACACGGCGTAGCTACAGCTATCGCTTGTTCACTATTAGGTTTGAAATGTCGAGTTTATATGGGCGCATTAGACTGTGAACGTCAACAACCCAATGTATTTCGCATGAAATTAATGGGAGCAGAAGTTATCCCTGTTACTGCAGGCTCCGGCACCTTAAAAGATGCCGTAAATGAAGCTTTGCGTGACTGGTCTGCAAACTATGAAAACGCTCATTACTTGTTAGGCACAGCCGCAGGTCCTCACCCGTTTCCAACTATCGTTCGTGAATTTCAAAAAATGATTGGCGAAGAAGCTAAACAGCAAATCCTTAAACAAGAAGGTCGCTTACCAGATTATGTCATTGCTTGTGTGGGTGGTGGTTCAAACGCCATTGGTATATTCCATGATTTTATTAAAGAGAGCAGTGTAAAATTAATTGGTGTGGAAGCGGGTGGCAAAGGTGTTAATACCAACCAACATGGTGCAACTTTAGTTGCCGGTACAAAAGGTATGTTACACGGTAACTACACTTATATTATGCAAGATAAATCAGGACAAATAGAGGAGTCGTACTCGGTTTCAGCCGGTCTAGACTACCCAGCTGTTGGTCCGCAACATGCCTTTTTAAAAGATACGGGTCGAGCTCAATATGTGCCTATTAATGATGACGAAGCGTTATCAGCTTTTAAACTGTTAGCAATGAATGAAGGTATTATTCCAGCACTTGAACCATCACATGCCCTTGCTCATACGATTAAAATGGCGGAAGCGGTTACTGAGGAAACAGTATTTCTTGTTAATTTATCAGGGCGCGGTGACAAAGATTTAGCGCATGTGCAAACAGTGTTACAAGCTGAAAATGAAGCAAAAATTCAAGGAGAAGCAAAATGAGCTTAGACACAACGTCAAACAAGCAGATGACTACACGTTATCAGCAAACTTTTGCTGAATTAGCAAAAAAGAATCAAGGCGCTTTTATTCCGTTTGTGACCGTAGGCGATCCAAGTATTGAGCAGTCATTTGAAATAATCAAAGCTTTAATCGATGCTGGCGCAGATGCATTAGAATTAGGTATTCCATTTTCAGACCCAAGTGCTGATGGTATTACTATTCAAATGGCGGCATTGCGTGCACTCAACGCTGGGGTAGACACTGATGTTTGCTTAACTATTTTAGCAAAAGTTCGTGCTTACGCGCCTGAAATCCCAATCGGTTTACTACTTTATGGAAATTTAGTTTTTGCTCGTGGTATTGATGATTTTTATAAAGATATGGCTGCTGCTGGTGTTGATTCAGTGTTAATTGCTGACTTACCTTTGCGTGAAAGTGCCCCGTTCCGTGCTGCTGCACTAAAGTATGGTGTTGCGCCAATATTTATTGCTCCGCCTAACGGCAGCGAAGAAACATTAAAGCAGGTTGCAAAATATAGCTACGGCTATACCTACGTATTAAGTCGTGCGGGTGTAACGGGTGTGGATACGCCTAAAAGTGCATCGGTAGAAGCCACTAATCCTGCTATTCACTTAATTGAAAAGCTAAAGGCAAATAATGCCTCACCTGGCGTGATAGGGTTTGGTATTTCTAACCCAGAACAAGTTAAAGCAGCACTTGCAACGGGTGCCGCTGGCGCAATAAGTGGTTCTGCCGTGGTTAAAATCATTGAAAATAATCTTGATGATAACCAAGCAATGTTGGCGGCATTAACACGTTTTGTTCAAGAAATGAAAGCAGCAACGCGTTAATAAAAAACGCCTGTTTATTACCTATAAAATTAAATAAAGCCAGCTGAATTAACATAAGCTGGCTTTATTTTTATCACTATGTTTTGTTAACTTGCTAATAAAATCTTATTAACTATCACGTTTAAATAATAAATATAACGCTATTGCATTATTTATCACTAGCGGACGTTTAACTTCGTTAGTTTTTCAAAAATAGCTCGTCTGTTATCTAAACTTTAAAATCACACACCTAAATATATTAAGAATTACGATACCATTCAAAACAAGCTATATGATGAAAAAATTAAAGTATAAATTTAGATAAAAAAAAACCTTTATATACCGGTGAGATTCCAGTAAATAAAGGTTTTAAACGTAATAGTAGGGTAATTAGTTACCCATTTTAGCCCAAGTATCGCGCAAACCTACCGTACGGTTAAATACTAACTTATCACCTTGTGAGTCTTTATTATCACGACAAAAATAACCTTGGCGTTCAAATTGAAAGGCTTGTTCAGGTTTAGCATTGACCAATGATGGTTCTACTTTAGCGTGACTAATGGTAATTAACGAATCTTCATTCATCACACTCTGAAAATTTTCTGCAGCAGCAGGATTTGGTACATTAAATAAACGGTCGTATAAACGAATTTCTGCATCAATAGATTGCTGAGCAGCAACCCAATGAATTACACCTTTTGGTTTAGTACCATCTTCAGGGTTTTTACCTAAGGTATCGGCATTATAATTACAATAAACGGTCGTAACATTGCCTTCGCTGTCTTTGTCACAACGTGTGGCGGTAACAACATAAGCTCCACGTAAACGCACGGCTTTATCAAGTACTAAACGTTTATATTTTTTATTAGCTTCTTCACGAAAGTCTTCCGCTTCAATATAAAGTTCTGCGGCGAAAGGAACAATGCGAGTACCTTGTTCATCATCACTTGGATGATTTTTTACTGTTAATTCTTCTACTTGATCTGCTGGATAGTTTTCTATTACCAATTTAATCGGGTCAAGTACCGCCATAGCACGAGGTGCATTGTCATTGAGGTCTTCACGAATACAAGCTTCTAAAACTCCAATTTCAACGGTATTGTCCATTTTAGTAACGCCAATACGTTTAGCAAACTCACGTAATGAGCTCGGAGTGTAACCGCGACGACGAAAAGCAGCAATCGTTGGCATACGCGGATCGTCCCAACCATTTACAAGCTTTTCATCAACTAACGTATGAAGTTTACGTTTACTCATCACCGTATATTCAAGGTTTAAACGTGAAAATTCATATTGATGTGGTACAACATCAATCGATACATTTTCAAGTACCCAGTCATATAAACGACGGTTATCTTGAAATTCTAATGTACAAAGTGAATGGGTAATACCTTCAATAGCATCAGATAAACAATGGGTAAAATCGTACATCGGGTAAATGCACCATTTGTCGGCTGTTTGATGATGATGAGCAAAACGAACGCGATAAAGAATCGGGTCACGCAAACACATAAAGCTTGATGTCATATCAATTTTAGCGCGAAGAACACATTCGCCTTCTTTACATTTACCGTCTTTCATTTTGGCAAAAAGTGCTAAGTTATCTTCAACACTCGTATCACGATACGGGCTATTTTTCCCTGGCGCTTTGAGCGAACCACGATGTTCGCGTGCTTCATCCGCATTTAAGAAACAAACGTATGCCAAGCCTTTTTCAATTAATTCAACAGCAAAACCATGCAATTGATCAAAGTAATCAGAGGAGTAATGAACCTTACCCGCCCAATCAAACCCTAACCATTTTACGTCTTCTTGAATTGAGTTAACGTAATCAATGTCTTCTTTTTCAGGGTTGGTATCATCGAAACGTAAATTACATAAGCCTAGGTAATCTTGAGCAATGCCAAAATTTAAACAAATTGCTTTCGCATGGCCAATATGTAAAAAACCATTGGGCTCAGGTGGGAAACGAGTTTGTACACTCGAATGTTTACCACTTTCAAGATCCGCATCGATAATTTGACGAATAAAATTTGTTGGGCGTTTTTCAGCTTCCGACATCCACAAAACCTCTAAAAAGAATTTAAACTACGTTATTTTTCGGCATTATAACAACTGTTAATCAAAGGGAATAGCGCTTATCTCGGCAAATTATAAATTTTACGCATTAAGGGCAAAAGTTGCTTAAGAATTAAATAAATATCGGCTTATTCCTAGAAAAATCAATTAACGTCTGATTATCATCAATAGGTATTTACCTAATCCCCATAAAAAAGAGAAGTACCGAACGGCACTTCTCTTTTATAAAGATTTTTTACTGCAATAAGACTTTAGCTTAAGCTTTTTTATTCGCTATTTTTTATTCGCTATATAGGTATCAACTAATTGCGCTAAAACATTTAAGGGTACTGGACCATTACGAAGTACCACATCATGAAACTCACGAATATCAAATTTCTCAGCAAGTTCGACTTTAGCGTGTTCACGTAGCTCAATAATTTTTAACATGCCAATTTTATATGCGGTTGCTTGTGACGGCATAACAACATGGCGCTCTACCATTTTTACAGCGTCAGACTTAGCATTTGGCGTATTTGCTACATAATATTCAATACCTTGAGCTCGCGTCCATTTTTGTGTATGGATACCGGTGTCAACCACTAAACGACAAGCTCTCCATAACTCCATAGCTAAACGACCAAAATCAGAATAAGGGTCTTGGTATAAACCAATTTCCTTCGGGATCATTTCTGAGTACAAACCCCAACCTTCGGTGTGTGCGGTATAACCACCAAATTTACGAAATTTTGGAATATTTGTTAGCTCTTGTTTTATCGCTATTTGCATATGATGACCAGGGATCCCTTCGTGATACGCAAGCGCTGCCATTTGATAAGTTGGCATCGCTTGCATATCGTAAAGGTTAGCGTAATAAACTCCTGGACGAGAGCCATCAGGTGCAGGCTGTTGATAAAAAGCTTTACCTGAAGATTGTTCTCTAAAAGCTTCAACCGCTTTAACCTTTAGCTTAGCTTTAGGTTTGGTTAAAAATAAACTGTCTAAACGTCCTTCCATATCATCAATTAAAGCAACAGCTTCATCTAAGTAACGTTGTTTACCCGCGTCATCAGCAGCGTAATAAAATTGTTTGTCATTTCGCATGAATTCAAAAAACTCACCAAGTTCGCCTTCAAAGCCAACCTTTTCCATAATTACGCGCATTTCACCGTGAATTCGAGCCACCTCACTTAAGCCAGTTTGGTGAATTTGGTTAGCGGTTAAATCTGTTGTGGTGGTGCGTTGTAATGCATTATTAAAGAATGCTTCACCTTCTGGAAATTTCCATGCGCCATCTCTATTGTCTGCTTTTTTTTCTAGCGTTTCTAAATAATTGACTAATTGTTGATAGCCAGGCTTTATGCTGGTTATTAATGCGGTATTAACCTCTGCTAAGAGCGTGCTTTTTTCAGCGGTACTGATCTCAAGTTTATTCACCTTTTTAGTGAAGTCAGCTAAAATCGTACTGTCTTTTCCGTCTTCAAATGGAGCACCTGCAAGAATATTTTGTGAGTCACGAATAACGTGAGGAAAAACAAACTTAGGGGCGATAATACCTAAGTCTTCACGCAATTTTAGTTGTGTCGTTAATTGTTCTAAAAGTACTTTAGCACCCTGCACTCGAGCAATATAATCTTGTGCTTCTTTGACATTGCTAATGGAATGCTGATTAATTAAAAATGCAGGTAAACTCGAGTGTAAGCCACGCATTTGATTTACAGGATAGTTATGAAAACGCCACTTATGGTCAGCAATTGTATTTTCTAATTTTTGTACCAATAAGTGATAGCTGATCATTGTCTGCTCATCGAGTTTTTGACTATCGATGGCTTTAACACGTTGGAGGTTTTCATGAGTAATCGCTAATTCTTTTAGCGTGTTTTCTTCTGAAATATCATCCCATTTATCATAATCTGTTTTTATGCCTAAATAAGTTTGCATCATCGGACTTCGTGCAACACCTTCATCAAAAATAGCATCAAATATTTGGTTAGCTTTTTCTGATTCAGACAGTGCTTTAATCGCACTTTTTTTCTCAGCTTCCTTTGAGCTTGTTTGTGGTGTATCAATACCTTTTTGTTCTGTGCAAGCGGCAAGTAATGAGCTAGAAATAGCCACTACCAGTAATGTACTTTTGAAAGTCATAAGTATCTCTTTTTATAGGAATATATAGTTACATTACAATAACTGTAAATGTTCTGAATTTAAAATGCTTTTATCTAGTCTTGATCAAAAATGATAGTGTTGGCAATAGCTGTTCGACAAATCGCATTGTAATTACGATAAAAGGAACTTTACCTTTTTTATTTTTTATAAGACATAAAAAAGAGCTTATACCGAGGTAAAAGCTCTTTTCAATTAGAGTAGAATTTATATTTTTATGATTAACAAAGGAAAATTTATTCTCAAGAATTACTGAATATAAATAACCACGCCTAAAACCTAATTTTTATAAATATCTGAAGGCTTAAGTTTTAACACTGTTCTTTTAGGTTTATCATCGTTATCTGTTGCTTTAGTGGCATTGGGGTTTATGTATATTTTGCTCACTTTAGGCTTAGCTGTTTGATAGTCTTTTTTTGGTAACTCAGGTTTTTTTACCGTTTCAACTTCACGCTTTGGGGTGAATTTTTCAGGTCGATTAACATGATATTTGGTATCAATGGCTTGAATAAAGTTTCTCAAAAACTGATCTTTACACTCGCGGTAATGTTTGTGATCGGGCTTACGAAAAAATGCACTTAATTCAGGTTTAGTCATACGTATACCTGAGGTAGACATCATATCGAGAACATCTTCTGCGCGCAGCGCTAATGCTATTTTTAATTTGTTGAGCACAAGATTGTTATTCATTCGTTTTTCAGCTGGCGGTGTTTCACCATCACGGGCGCCACGTTTGTCAATAATTAAACCGTTCAAAAAAGTTGCTAGCTGAACATCGGTGCAGTTAACAACTTGTGGATCATCTTCTTTTTTCAACCAATAACTGATTTGTTCACGACTTACCGTTAACTTTGCTAAATTAAATAGGTCGATCATCTTTTGATCATTAAAATTAAAGGTATATCTTAAACGACGTAAAACATCATTATTGGTCACGAAACTCTCCAAAAAACACAGCAGGCTCTACCCAATGTAAAGCTGGGCCTTATTATATCACTATAGTTTTTTAAACAAAAAAGTATTTACTCGTTCTTAAAATTTAACCATAACTCATGTTAAGATAATGCGCTGTTTTAGACGCCTTATTAACAATCATTATTTGATAGAGAAATCATGAGTAAAACTGCTAGCTTATTTGAACCTGTATTAACTAAACGTCGTGGCAAACATGCTGATAAAAAGCATTGGACTAATTTACTAGGTAGTAGTGACACGCTAGCTATATACCATGGCGCCCTCAATGCCGACGCTCCGATGTTGTTATTAACCAATGACACCCAGTCAGCATTGCGTTTCGAGCAAGAATTAAAAAGTTTAAATAAAAAGCGGCAACTGCCTATTTGCTTATTTCCTGATTGGGAAACATTGCCCTATGATACCTTTTCACCGCATCAAGATATTATTTCCCAGCGACTAGCAACGCTTTACCAATTATCAAATATGAAAAGTGGCATTATTATTGTGCCGGTTTCAACATTATTACAACGCCTTGCGCCAACGCAGTATTTGCGTACGAATAGTTTGATCGTAAAAGTAGGTGATAAAAAAGACTTACATCAAATGCGACAAAATCTTGAAGCCAGTGGTTATCGCTGCGTAGAACAAGTAATGGAGCATGGTGAATTCTCGGCACGTGGTGCAATTCTCGACATATTCCCTATGGGCTGTAAAACTCCGTTTCGCTTAGATTTTTTTGATGATGAAATTGATGACATTCGCTTGTTCGATCCTGAAAACCAGCGTTCAAGTGATAAAATAGATGAAATAAATTTATTACCCGCACACGAATTTCCGACCGACGAAGCAGCAATAAATTTATTTCGTCGTCAATACCGAGAAGAATTTCCTAACACCATTCATAAAGAGTCAATATATCATCAGGTCAGTGATGGTATTTTGCCGGCAGGTATTGAATATTACCTCCCCTTGTTCTTTGAAGAAACGAGCACTTTGTGTGACTATTTAGGCGAAAACACACGGATAATGCTCAGTGGCGATATTGATAAAGCTATTGAACAGTACTGGCTTGATATTGATTACCGATTTGAAGAACGTCGTTATGATCTGACTCGGCCATTATTACCCCCCAAGAAACTCTTTTTAAATAGTGAAGAGTTTTATCGTGCCTTAAAACCTTTTGACCGAATTTCAATAGAAAAAGTGCCGGTAATAAACGCGTTACAAGAAACTGACAGTGACGACATTGAAAAGTCAAAAGCCGGTCATATCCGTTTTGATGTCACTCCCTTACCTGATGTTACGGTTAATCATCAACTGAAACAGCCTTTTGAATTAATCAATAATTTTATTCGCGACAAAGAAACCCCAGATAAGATTTTATTTGTTGCCGAAAGCCAAGGCCGTCGAGAAAGCGTTTTAGAGTTATTAGAGCGTAACCATATCAAGCCACAATATTTTGACGATATTGAAAGCTTTGTCGCAAGCCCGGACAAACTTGGCATCACAGTGAATACCCTCAACAGTGGTTTTATCTTTCAAAGTAAAGGCACCGCTAAGAAAAATGCGATAGCCCTAATCACCGAAGATGAACTTTTAGGAGAGCGGATAAAACAAAGTCGCCGCCGTACCAAACAACAAACTATTCAAGCGGATGCTATTTTTAAAAACTTAGCCGAGCTTTCAATGGGACAACCTGTTGTCCATTTTGAGCATGGTATTGGTCGCTACATGGGCTTACAAACCATTGAAAACAGTGGCATAACCACTGAGTTTCTAGTTTTAATTTACGCAGGTGAATCAAAGCTTTATGTACCGGTTGGCTCATTGCATTTAATTAGCCGTTATTCGGGCGCCGACGCAGAAAGTGCACCGTTACATAAATTAGGTAACGATACTTGGAGTAAAGCAAAACAAAAGGCCGCTGAAAAAGTGCGTGACGTGGCGGCTGAACTACTCGATATATACGCCAGCAGAGCCAGTAATAAAGGTTATCAATTCAAACGTGACAAAGCTGAGTATCAAGCTTTTTCAGACAGTTTCCCGTTTGAAGAAACCTTTGATCAAGAGCAAGCCATTAAAGCAGTAGTGTCTGATATGCTCAGCGATAAGGCCATGGACAGACTCGTTTGTGGAGATGTCGGTTTTGGTAAAACTGAAGTTGCGATGCGTGCCGCTTTTGTTGCCGTTAACGACGGCAAGCAAGTGGCTATCTTAGTGCCAACAACCTTGCTTGCCCAACAACATTATGAAAACTTTCGCGACCGTTTTGCTAATTTACCGGTTGCTATAGAAGTATTATCACGTTTTAAAACAGCCAAAGAGCAAAACGTTGTTATTGCCGATGTTGAATCAGGCCAAATAGACATTCTGATCGGCACCCATAAGTTATTGCAAAATAGTATTAAATATAAAGACCTAGGTTTATTAGTGGTCGATGAAGAACATAGATTTGGTGTAAAGCAAAAAGAAAAAATCAAACAATTACGCAGCAATGTTGATATTTTAACATTGACCGCAACCCCTATTCCACGGACCTTGAATATGGCGATGGGCGGCATGCGCGATTTATCGATTATTGCCACACCGCCGGCAAAACGCTTAGCGGTAAAAACCTTTGTTCGCGAACGTGACGACGCCCTTATTCGTGAATCTATTTTACGTGAAATCCTTCGTGGTGGTCAGGTTTACTTTTTACATAACAACGTTGATACTATCGATAAAACCGCTGCAGATATTCAAAAACTGCTGCCAGAAGCAAAAGTAACCACCGCCCATGGGCAAATGCGCGAACGTGAACTTGAACGCATTATGGGCGACTTTTATCACCAACGTTACAATGTATTAGTTTGTACAACGATTATAGAAACAGGTATCGATGTGCCAACAGCTAATACCATTATTATGGACAGAGCCGACCATTTAGGTCTAGCGCAACTCCATCAATTACGAGGCCGAGTGGGTCGTTCACATCATCAAGCTTATGCTTATTTATTAACACCACATGTTAAACGTATTACTAAAGATGCGAAGAAACGTCTTGAAGCTATTGCGTCTCTTGAAGATTTAGGCGCTGGTTTTACCTTGGCCACACACGATCTCGAAATTCGTGGCGCAGGTGAATTATTAGGTGAGGGACAAAGTGGTTCGATGAGCCAAATCGGCTTTACCCTTTATATGGAAATGCTCGATCAAGCTGTTTCAGCGTTGAAGCAAGGCAAACAGCTTTCGCTTGAAAATATGACCGCTAAGCAAACTGAAATTGAATTGCGGGTACCGGCGTTACTACCAGACGATTATATTTTTGATGTCAGCTTACGGTTAAGTATTTATAAACGTATCGCCAGTTGCGGCAATAAAAATGAACTTGACGAAATTCAAGTAGAATTAATTGACCGTTTTGGCTTATTACCGCAGGCTGCTAAAAATCTAGTCCATATTGCGAAGTTACGTTTAAAGGCCCAAAAAATAGGGGTTTCTCGTATCGAAGCAGGTCCAGCAGGTGGCTCTATTGAGTTTAGCGATGAGACAAAAGTTGATCCTATGCTTATTATTGGTCTTATTCAGCAACAGCCAAAAGTTTATAAATTAGTTGGCGCTAATAAACTCCAATTTAAAATTGCCACTGAAGACAGTAAATCACGCTTTATTTTAGTGACATCTATGTTAAATGATTTAGTAAAAACAAAAAAATAACCGTAAGATAACAGAGTAGACTCAATGCCTTAGTTTACAATAACAAGGCAGGTTATAACTCTTTGGATGATTAATGAATTTAAAACATTTAGCGCTGCTCTGTGCAGCCTTAATATTTTCACAACAAACCAGTGCCGCTGATAAAGATAATGACGACCGCTGGTTTGAAGTGGAAGTGATCCTGTTTAGTCAACTGGGCGATAAAGCGCAATTAAAAGAGAAGTTTCCAAATAATACGCTTTTACCCCAATACCGAAATATTATTGACTTGTTAGGCCCCTACCTTAACCCTGATATCGCCAGCTTAAAACAGCAATTACCCCGTTGTGATAATCCTACTTATGCTCAATCACTCCTTGAGCAAGCTATAACGGCCATAAAAGAACAGCCTTACTATGTTGCTAAAAGCTTAGCTGAATTACAAACGCTTTCAGCCCAAACGATAGACGAGTCGTTAACCGATCCATCAATATCAAAATTTAGCGATGGCACACATAGACAAGTGGCTTTAGACAATATCGATGATAGCCCAGCGTCGATAAATAATTCATTAAAAGCGGATGACAACAGCAGCTTAGCTATGCCATTACCAAAACAAGTGATGAGTGAAAAAGAATTAACGCAACGCTTAATGTTACTTGAGCAAGCAGCGGCTGAATTTTCAACTTTGCCCTTAACTTATACCAACGAAACTGCCTCATTTACCGACGGTATTTGTACTATTTCTGTAGAGGAATTTCAGCACTTTAATCAATCAACCGATGCTTATGCTTATCAAAGTTATAACGCTTTTAATATTGAGCAAGTACCGCCTACTATTAATAATATTGAAAATATCTATAGTGATGAAGACTACTTACTTAATAAAGAATCATTACAACTTGACGATATTGTTAAAGAAATAGCCCGCAGTCGAAATTTCAAACCATTACTGCATTTTGGCTGGCGTCAAAAGACAAAAACTAAACAATTAGCTGTGCCACTGAAAGTTATTGCCGGTGAAAATTTTGCTGAACAATACCAAAAAGAATTGCAACAATTTCAACAGCAACGCAAACAAGCACAAAGGCAAGAAGAGACCCTGCATAGCGTATTATACAAAGATACTTCGGCCCAAATAGAAGGGTCAGATGAAACAGTAAAAGAAAAAATAATGGCAGAACGTTTACAAGAGCTGCTGATAAAGCTACCCAATTTACCTACTGAGACAAAAAGTTTACTCGCTGAAATAGAGCAAGATATAAACGACACAGCGGTAATATTGAATACTAACACAATGCAGGCAGCCCCAATAAAGCCTCCTCAAAATTGGACAGTAGAGGGTTTTATCAAGGTAGAAGTTGACTTTTATTTACATATTACCGCTGATCTTAATGTAATGAATATGTCGTTAGCCGAACAAGCAACGCAAAAGTTATTACCTGGTGATAAACAAAAGTCATCGGCAATTTTAAAAACGATAAACTTTAAACAAGACAGACGAGTCAGAAGCACAGAAATACACTATTTTGATCATCCTTATATCGGTATGATTATTCGTATTCTGCCTTATGACAAACCCACTAAGGAAGTTGAACAGTCAACTCCACTTAACTAAATAAAGAGATGAATATGGACAAAGAAATAGAAATACAAGCTGCTGTTTTTCGTCGATTACTGGCTCACTTAGACAGTAGAAAAGATGTACAAAATATTGAGTTAATGAATTTAGCGAGTTTTTGTCGTAATTGTTTTTCTAAATGGACCGTTGCTGAGGCTGAGAAGTTAGGTGTTGAAGTAGATATCGAGACCGCTCGTCAGCAAATTTATGGTATGCCCTATAGCGAATGGAAAGAAAAACATCAATTGCCAGCAACAGCAGAGCAAATGGAAAAATTTAATCAGTTACAAAAGAAGTAAACAATTTAGCGCAATTAAATTTTCACTGATATTGCATATTGAGTCGTTCGGCGATCATTTCTGTCGCGTGACTCTAACCAACGTCCGCGTTTATTTTTTAAATGACGTCGATCAGCAGATGAGCGGCGTTCAGGTCCTGTCCAAAGCACTTTTTTTATTCCCACTCCATTTTTCACATCATCTGCTACATCGGGCAGACTTGCTGCTGAGTTCATTTGACGATTATATTTATTAGCTTGGCGCTTATCTTTTTTTGATTGAGCGATTTTTACTTGATTGGCCGCAGGCAATAAATCTATCAGTACATCCACTTTACTTGTCCGTTCATCAGTAATTGTCTTGTTGTACATTTAATCGGCAACTAAGAATAAAAGTTTAATCTTTTATATAAATAGTACTGCTAGGCTAACTGACGATTATTTTCAGCCATGGTTTTGATACAAATCAAATAGATGTTCTTCAGCAAGCCATTTAAAAATATGCTCAGGTAAAATGCTGTTATCGTTATAAATAAGTAAAGACTCAGTATTATGGATAAAGCCACGCCATCAATAAAAAAATGGTTAGCATTTGGTTGGTCAAGTTTCATCAAAACTAAAACCATCAGTATAGTATTTAGCAGCTTTTTTTGCATTATCGCCGGTCTACTCTATTGGTTATTATTACGCATTGGTGCCGATTTAGTTATCTTTCCTTTTATCGCCGGTTTTTTCATTGTTGCTCCTATTCTTATTATTGGTTTTCAGCAAGTTGCAGGTCTATTAGAAAAAAATAAAATACCTACATTTAAAGACTTAATTGCGATTAAGGGACAAAAAGATAAAGGCATTTGGTTTTTAATCTTTATTCTATCCTTGTGTTATTTTATTTGGATAACCGATGCTTTAGTGATTTACGGACTGTATTTTGGCATAGAGCCCTTACCTTTAGACCACACTTTCATTACTGATCCAGCGTTAAGAGAATCATTACTTTGGTTTTTACTTTACAGCGGTTTAATCGGCTGGGTAACTGCAGTGATTGGCTTTTTACTCGGTGTGTTTTCTATACCCTTGATTATTCACCAACAGTTAAATTTTGTTGATGCGGTAAGTATCAGTGTTAAAACCGTATTTAAACATAAAAAATTAATGTTTAAATGGGCGCTAACCTTAGTCATGATAACGTCTTTAACTTTAGTGGTAGCACTACCGCTAGTAATTATTGTCTTTCCTGTGTTGGGTTATGCAAGTTATGCGGTTTATGCTGACTTGTTAATCAACAAGGATAATAGCCCGTAATATTGTCAACACTCGAAAACAATACCTTGATAATTCAAGTAAAGCTATTTACCTCAGCATTCGCTAAATAGCGCCACTTGCCCACTTCAATACTCAATTAATTTTACCTGTTAATTGACGAACTAAACCAACCCCTTTATTAGCAACACCGGCAAATATTTGTTTAAGCTAATGGTGTTTACCTTCGGTGATAGTCGTTAATACTTATTTTTCATTTCCCCTTTATAGCTCGACATCTAAGTTAGTTGCTCATGTTTTTCAAGAGGCTTCAAGGTAAAGTGGTTAATTGGCTAAGCTGACTTGTCTGACCATATGGCCTTACGTAAATTGTTTGTCTTATAGTGAATAAGTAAAATAACGATGCTGCAGTTAATTGTTGATGCTAGGATATATGACACCCCATCAGAATTGTTTAATATAAAATAAAAATTCATAAAAATTAAATATTTTAAGTGTTTATTATGAAAGACTTAAAATTGTGTCTATACTTCTCAGGACATTAACTAACGGCGCGGTAATATCACTTGAGTCTCCTATCAAAGAATAAGAATCAAACTCATATTTTAATTATTCTCATTCTTATCTTCGTTGCCATTGGCTTTACCCAATTTTTAATTATGCAGTTCTTGCCTTGGATACAAACCTTATTTCCATTTTTACCTGAAGCGTTATTGAACGCTATATTACTGAGCCTATCGATTACACCGATTATTTATTTATTAATTAGAAAGCATATTATCGATGTATCATCTGACGAATCAAACATTCGTAAAAAGCTTATAATTTCTGCCGGCTTACCTCTTATTATTGCTATTACATTAATGCTAAATATTGTTCACAATAAACAACAAGATATTTCAATTTTACACAATACTGAAAGCATAATAGCGTTGGATAGTAATATTGCTAAGCTCATTGATGCCCTCAACAAAGAATTAGAACTCAGTGCGCTTTTTTTAATTAGTCTTGATGAAAAATCAGCAAAAATTTCGTCAAATACTCGATCACTAGATGACTTGAAAGTACTCCGTATCGCTGTTGATACATTGCTGTTGTCAATAAAGAAAAGCATGACATCTGAAGACATTGTTGTTGGCGAATTTAATCAACAATATGTTGCTGAGCTAAAGTCAGCGTTAATAACTCTTAGAGAAGGGATTGATGCTAACAATATATCTTGGCAGCAAATCATTGATTTTCATATTGATTGGAAAAATGATTTTTTATCAAAATTACAATCATTTTCAGATCAAATAAGAAATAAAAATATTGCAAAGATGCACAGTAATTTCCTTATTTTATTGAAGTTGAAATCTTTAAACCTGCTCAATAGTACTATTTTAACAGTGACCCTTGAAAATGAAGAAACAAATGATAATACCATTGACATACGTCCACTTAAGCTAAGTATCCGCCAACAAAATAGTCAAGAAAGACTGTATAATAATATATTTATCTCTTCACTATTTAAAGACAACGAAAGCCATGTAATTCAATTACTTGATAATAAAACAATAAGTGAAGCTAATCGACTTCAAAATGTTTTGCTCGAACGGAATACTGAGGAGCTTGTCGCTCAACTAAAAACTTCTATAGGCTATAATGGACTGATACATCAATTTAAAAATTATCTACTGCGTGATGATGAAAAATATCGAATCGCTTTTTTAACGCTTCATAGTGATGTAGAACAACTTATCAGTAAGTTACGAACGCTTAAACAATATAATCGTAAAGCCTTGTATCAGCTTGACAGTTTTTCAGCTGTATTGAATCAATATAAACAAACGTTGTCAGATATTTCTCAATATAGACAGCAAGGAAAATCGGCATCAGAGATTGACCAATTGGTTATTATTAATGATGACCCCGCCAATGAAGCATTAGAGTATTTGCAAAACCATTTATGGGAGAATGATCCTTTATACACCTTAGGGGTGCTTAAAAATAAAAACCTAATATTACAAAGTATTGAAAATCATCTCTCTGCACAAATACAAAAAACGCTCACCCATTTGTTGGTAGAAAAGCGAAATGATTCTTACATATCCGCAGTAACTGCACTTTTACTCAGCCTTTTCGTTATTGCACTTTTATTGCTTATTAGCCGAAATATTAATGACTCATATCAAGAAAGAATTGCTGCACTTAATAAAGCGGAAGAAGGCGCGAAATTAAAGTCAGAGTTTTTAGCAAATATGAGCCATGAAATACGCACCCCCATGAACGGTGTATTAGGCATGCTAGGTTTATTACTTAATAGTAAACTTGATGATGAACAAAAACACCGAGTTAATATCGCAAAATCTAGTGCTGACTCCTTATTAACTTTAATTAATGACATTCTAGATTTTTCAAAAGTTGATGCGGGTAAACTCGAACTTGAATACTTAGATTTTAATTTAAGAAACTTATTAGGTGACTTTGCTGAAGCTATGGCCTTACCTGCTCAAGATAAAGGTTTAGAAATAATCCTAGATCTTACGGGTATAAAAGAATCGATGATCAAATCAGATCCGGGCAGAATTAGACAAATACTGACGAATCTTGTCGGCAATGCAATAAAGTTCACAAATCATGGAGAGATAGTTATTACCGTAAAACTCATCACTAAAAAGAGTAATTATGGTGATGAATTAATATTACATTGTCAGATATCTGATACAGGAATCGGCATTCCGGCAGATAAAAAAGAAGGGCTTTTTTCAGCATTTAGTCAAGTAGACTCATCGACGACACGTAAATATGGGGGCACAGGGCTTGGGTTAACAATAACGAAAAAACTCTGTAATTTAATGCACGGCGATATTAATGTAGTTGATAAAATGGGTGAAGGTAGTTGTTTTGAATTTAGCTTATTAGTTGAGAAAAGTAAAAATTCGACCCTAGTTATACCCGAAATAGATATTTCGGCATTGCACATTTTAATTGTTGATGACAATAAAACCAATCGCGATGTCCTTCGCTCACAGTTACAGCTGTGGGGGGCAAATATTGAAGAAGCTGATAGCGGTGATGCAGCATTGGCTCTATGTAAAAAGCGATATGAAGATACCGGCACACCCTTTTTTGATATTGCCATACTTGATATGCAAATGCCTAATATGTCAGGAGAAACCTTAGCGAAAAAATTAAAAAACCAACAAGAATTTAAAGCAATGAAACTCGTTATGATGACCTCTATGGGTGAAAGAGGTGACGCAAAACATTTTGCAGATATTGGTTTTAGTGCTTATTTCCCTAAGCCAACAACAACATCAAATCTATTTAAAGCCTTATCTGTAGTTGCTCATGGCGGAGAAATACTAAAGCAAGCGTCACCATTAGTTACTCATGATTATGTTAATGCAATGAAAATAGTAACAACAGAGGATAAAAAACCATTATTCGTTTCATCTGCCAAAAATATAAGAATATTAATTGTTGAAGACAATCGCATAAACCAAATGGTCGCTTTGGGTGTTTTAGAAGAATTAGGATTCACAGCTGACGCAGTAGCAAACGGCTTAGAAGCACTGATAAGCTTAAAAGAGTCATTAAAAAGCCACCCCTACTCTTTGGTCATAATGGATTGCCAAATGCCAGAAATGGATGGCTATGAAGCAACACGACTTATTCGCAAAGGAGATGCAGGCCAAAAGAATAAAGTTATTCCTATCATTGCGATGACAGCAAATGCAATGCAAGGAGATAAAGAGAAATGTTTAATAGCAGGCATGGATGACTACTTAACAAAACCTATAGAAATAAATAAAGTTAAAGCTAAATTAAAGTTATGGCTTGGAGTAACAGCTGATAAAGAAGAGCGTTTCGATACTGATACCTTAAATTCAGACCACCTCACCTTAAGTAGTCAATCAATTGAAAAATCTAAAAGTGAGCATGATAGCCCTTGGCACAAAGCTCATTTATTAAAACGGCTGGGTGGAAACCCTAAAAAAATGACATTATTGGTAAAATGTTACCTAGATGATAGCGAAGAAAAAACACGCGAACTGCAAGAGTCAATAAAGGCAGAAAATTGGCAAAAGATAAATTATAACCTGCATTCAATTAAAGGTGCAGCAGGTAACTTAGGTGGAGCTCAAGTACAAAACTTAGTCACTAAGATAGAAATACTATCAAAAGAAAAGAATATAACGGCATTGAATGAGAGCATAAGTGAATTATATACCGCATTGGAGACGTTTAATTCATTACTTGCTGACCACTTAAAAGCGCATTAAATTTTCATCACTTAACTTGGTGAGAAGCACCATGAAAACTTTATCAGCTTGACTATTAATCAGAACAATTGATTACTGAGTTTCTGTATCACTAGTGGCTAAATCCGCTTTTTATGTCTCAATAAATATTAAGCCAAGATAAGTCACTGTTTTATATAAATATATAAAAATCAGTTGCAGCCCTGATAGATAATTAATATGGAAAACGCTCAAAAAACGCCTAGATATCTTATTGCATTCTTATACTGTAAAACTTCCGGTGATGGCTATTTGGCTGACTTTTTTTTCATTTGAGATAGCTTTGTTACTCGAGGCAAAGACAAAGATAACAGTCAGTGAGGGTCACAACACCAAAGTAGCCAACTAAAAGCTATTTACCTCGGCATCCGTTAAGTAGCGCCACATGCCTAATTCAACATCTAAGTTAATTTCGCCGATTTGCTGGCGATGTAAACCAATCACTTTATTACCAACAGCAGCAAACATTCGCTTAACTTGATGGTACTTACCTTCGGTGATGGTCAGTAATACTTCTTTTTCATTGAGTATTTCTAATTTAGCGGGCAGAGTCAGTTGATCTTCTCCTTGTAACTGTAAGCCAGCTGTAAAGCGCTCAATTAGCTCCGCTGACTTTTCAGATAATATTGCATTACGTAAATTAACGCGGTAAACCTTGGCGCAGTTTTTTTTGGGTGAAATAATATTATGCGACCAACGGCCATCATCGGTAACTAATACTAAACCTGTGGTATCTGCATCTAAACGTCCAGCAATGTGAAGATCAAACACTTTATCCACTTCAATATAATTGAGTAAAGACGGATAAACTTCATCGATATTACTGCAAATAGTATCTAAGGGTTTATGCATCATGATATAACGAGAGGTGCGCGCCGTGAGCGCTTCACCGTTAACAGTAACGCTGTTATTTTCATGCACTTGTGTTGCTGCGTTCTTAATCACCTCACCATTAACTAGAACATCCCCCATTTTTAGCAGTTTCTTCGCTTCACTTCGGGTCAGTTCAGTGCTCTTACATATAAATTTATCAATACGCATGGTTAATTAGGTCAGTGTTTAGTCATTATAAGTATCGCTATTATCCTTCATAGCCAGTAAGAATCAACAAAGAAAAATAAAAAGCCAGTAAGCGAAATCAATTTAACTGATTTTAAAAAGCACTTGTCAGGTTAATAAATCAATATTGCTTTTTTATAAGCTTAAAAAGTGAGCTCAACTCATTAAACACTTACCCTTTTTTATCAGTATTGAAGGTTACGATTTACAGCATAAGATCAGATATCATGCTAACGACATGCCTGCAATTTTATGCCAGTAACCATTACATTCTTCAACACCATTTAGTGGATAATGTTTAGCTTGATTAAGCTGTTCTCTAAAGGTAGATATTTTAGTAAAGGCGTTCACACTGTCTGCACTTATACGGACAATATCGACGCCTATTTCCGCCATATTCGGTACTTCATTAATTAAGTTATATTGATAGCCCGACATTGTTTGTATGCCATTTAGTACAAAAACACGTTCACCTTCACGACTGTTCATTTTCCTGCCTAATGGGTATTTAATACAACAGAGCTCGCAATTGTCTTTAGCTTTGTCTTCAGAACGAGCGGTAAAACAACGAGCAGAATAAGCCAATGGCATATAACCCCAAGCAAAGACTTCACACTCAAATTGTGAACGAACATTATCTTCCTCTGCCTGTAGTAATAATGTTTTTAGCCAATCACCTGATAACTCAACAGGCATAACCCAACGACTCATCCCTTGCTTAATTAAGACTTTCAATGTTGATAAGTTATAACAATTGATTGCTGGACCCACAACAAATGGCATTTTCAACTGATGCATAATTTGTACAGCGCTAAGGTCATTCGCTTCAATAAGCAGGTCGCCATTATCACAAAGTTTTCGCATGGTTTGGATTTCAGCAGGTGACTCAAGTAGGGTCATGGTTGATAGAACGATTTCTTTATCAAGGTCACACGCCAAGTCTTTTGCTAAGCCAATCCAATCTTTGGCACGCAACTGGCGGCGTTTAGAGCAGACTGTTTCACCTAAATAAATAATATCCGCTGCGCTATCTTTAGCTTGTTGATAATAAGCTTCAACTTCAGCTTTGGGCCAAAAAAACTGACTAGGTCCAAGAGAAAATTTCATAGTATTTCCAATTTTTATTATGCTGTTTAAAATAAGGCTATCGTGCAAAGTAAGTTCGTTTAACTGCCGTCATTAATACCTATGCAAATAATGGCAAGCTACGAGCATGGATAAACAAATATTTAGCGTTTACCTTATTGCCATTTACGATGGTAAGCGCCAAGTGTCGTCTGCGTGCCTTCTGAAAGGTTCGCTAAGGTGTTCATCCACGCACCTTCAACAGCAAAATTGTCTGGGTTTTGTTTAAATCGGTCAATGGCACTACGCCATGTTTTAGTAACCTGTTCAACATATGCAGGGCTTCGCTGTCGTCCTTCAATTTTAACTGAAGCGATCCCCATTTTACTGAGATCAGGAATAAGCGCTAAAGTGTTCAAACTGGTTGGCTCTTCAAGCGCATGATAAATATTATTATCAACCTCAAAACGTCCTTTACACAATGTTGGATATCCTGCTTTTTCATTGGGTTGATAACGGTCTATTAGCACACCATTTAAACGACTCTCTAAACCTTTTGTTGTTTCTTGCCAGCGAACATATTTTGCTGGTGAGCAAGCGCCCGCAGTATTTGGTGACTCACCCGTCATATAAGAAGACAAATAGCAGCGCCCTTCCGACATAATACATAAGCTACCAAAAGCAAAGACTTCAAGCTTTACCTGGCTTATTTTTGCTAATTGTCTAACTTGCCCAATCGAGAGTACGCGTGGCAAGACCACGCGTTCAACGGCGAAGTTATTGGCAAAAAAGTTTATTGCTTCAATGTTAGTGGTTGAGGCTTGCACAGAAACATGACGTTCAACATCAGGGTACTTATTCGCAGCATAATCAAGCACGCCCAAATCGGCGATAATCAAAGCATCCGTTCCAATAGCCACGGCGTTATCAACAGCTTTTCGCCATCGATGTTCACCGCCAGCATGAGCAAAAGTATTAATGGCAACGTGTAATTTTTTACCATGACGATGTACATAATCAGCAGCCTTTTCAAGCTTGCCATCATTAAAGTTTAATCCAGCAAAATGACGGGCATTGGTATCATCTTTCATCCCAATATAAACGGCATCAGCGCCATTATCTATGGCAGTTTTAAGTGCAGGCAGGTTACCTGCTGGGCATAAGAGTTCCATAAGGTAGACAATATAATTAATAAGAATAAATGTACGCGAAGTGTAGCGCTAAAAAATTTGTACTTTTTTGACCTGAAATAACTTCTTTGTTTTTAATGCTGTTTGATAATATTTGTCCCTAAACTTGATCTACCCCCAAATAATAAATAAACAATTAGGTAAACTTCTCTTATGACTCCTTTTAAATGTTGCCTCAATTTTGCTTAATATTACTGAATGTTCAAACTTACTTAGCGCTGTAAATATTAAAAGAATCCCGCTAGCCTTTAGGGCTACTGTAGTTACTTTAGTGCCTAAAATATTAAAACCAACGTTAGGTGTCGTACCTTACAGCCTTCAAAAAAAGTTATTGTTGACCGCACTACAATCGGTATTTAAAGAAGCCTTAGCCGACAATGACTTCGCGTTTTTAGAAGATAAATGGCTACATATTTCAGTAACCGACTTGGCATTAAATTGGTTACTCAGCTGTAACAACGGTCAATTAATTATGACCGAAGATAACCAAAGACAAACAGCTGACGTAAGCTTTTCAGCCAGTAGTGATGACTTACTATTAATTGCTGGGCGTAAAGAAGATCCCGATACCTTATTCTTTCAACGACGATTAAAAATTGTCGGTGACACTGAGCTAGGGCTTGAAATAAAAAATTTGATTGATGCGCTTGATCTTGAACATTTGCCCAGTATCGTTCATAACGTGGTTAACTGCCTTGCTATTATTGTCCAACAGACAAAGCAAGAAAGTGATTTAATATAAAGACAAAAACCTCACGTCAATGCCGAATACTCAAATACTGATCCAAGATTAACTTTAAAGATACGGGTAAGTTTTTTCAGAAACTAAATAAACCTTAGTTACACGGCAATTCATTACTTGCTGAACACGTCAAAGAACATTAAAGTTTCACTAATCATATCAATGAGAAACACTATGGAACTTTTACAAGGTTTACTGTTAATTAGTTCAATTCATTTATTAGCTGCCGCTTCACCTGGGCCTGATTTTGTTTTGGTGTCTCAACAAACACTAAGCCATGGCAAAAAAGCCGGTTTTATGTGCAGTATTGGCATTGCACTCGGTTTATCGATACACATAATTTATTCTGCTTTAGGATTAGCTGCTGTTATCGCTAACTCAGCAACAACGCTATGGGTAATTAAGATCTTGGGGGGCTGTTACTTATTATATTTAGGTATTCAGGGACTCCGTGCAAAAGCCTCGACACAAATCAGTAACAAAGCGGATTCAAAACCCTCGGTGAAACGTTCATCTCTCAAAAATATCGGTGTTGGTTTTCTATGTAATGCTTTAAACCCAAAAGCACCGATTTATTTTGTCGCGCTTTTTACCGTGGTACTTTCTCCTGATTTACCGTTATTACACTTAGTTATTTATGGACTTTGGATGATGGCTATTCAACTCGCTTGGTTTTCGTCTGTGGTCGTTTTGCTATCTCAGCCAATAATAAACGAAAAATTTCAACGCTTGGGTCATTGGATAGACCGAATTTTAGGCGGAGCAATGATACTTATTGGCTTAAAAATATTGACCAGTAAAATTAATTAACATCACTGACGAGAGGAATAACTGATGGCGGTAAAAAAATACCAGTCCTTTAGCGAGTTTTATCCATTTTATTTAAGCCAACACCAAAATATTATCTGTCGACGCTTACATTTTATCGGTTCGTCGTTAATAATATTACTGATTATTTATTGTATTAGCTATGCGCTATGGCAAGGCTTATGGTTTATTCCCGTGATAGGTTATGGATTTGCTTGGCTGGGACATGTTTTCTTTGAAAAAAACAAACCTGCCACATTTACCTATCCTTTCTATAGTTTACTCGGCGACTGGGTGATGTTTAAGGATATGTTGACAAGAAAAATTAAATTTTAACTGAATTAAGGCATAACGATAAACACTTGCATTCAAAAAATGCGATAACAAAACCTTAACAATCAGTTAAAACAGCGACTTAGCTATTTTAACTTTAATGTCTACTCCATATTAACCAAGAGTGAAATAGCCAATAACACTAATAACCTGCCTTTTATCGATATTGAACGAGAAGGCAGAAAGTTTTTTGAATGCACTTTATTATATCGCTAACTACCCTATTATAATTATCAAAAAATTAAATTAAGATCCGCTAAGATCACTGCTGCCCTTCTCTGTATATAACAAAATGTAAAATAAACCAATCATGATGTAAAAGATATTTGACACTGGGTGTATTAAATCTTATGCTAACTCATGTCAAATATAGTAGACACAGTGTCAAAATTATCAACCTAGGAAAGCTTATGTCTTACAGAGAAACCAGTATTTTAGTATCACTTTTAATTACCCTCGGTATTTGGAGCAATTATGCATTGGGTGTCGTCAATTTATATCAGCGGCAATTATTCTCGGTAGAGGCTATGTATGGCTTATTGTTTACTGCAGTAATTTATACGATTTTTTTAGAAGTTGTTTTACAAACTATTCTCGCTATTTTTAAGTATAGAGAAGCAAATGATAAAAGTGATGAGCGTGATAAAATAATTTCAAGGCGGGCAAACTCATATGCTTATAAGATATTGTCCTTGGGTGTTTTCTGTGTGACCTTCTATATTCTATTTCCCGCACTATCCAAATTTACTTTTTCAATGCCTGGTTTAGCTAAAGAGTATGAAATTATGCATTTAATTATTGCCTTTTCTTTGCTTGCCGAAATTGTTTGTTCGTCAGTTAAATTAGTTTCTTATCGTCGAGGCTATTAATATGGCTAAAGTTATTACCAATAACATTAGAAAATTGCGCTTTGAACATCAAGAAATGACTCAGCAAAAACTTGCTGATAGCGTTTCAGTCTCTAGGCAAACCATAGTAGCCATTGAAAAAGGAAAATACTCTCCCTCTTTAGAAGTTGCTTTTAAAATTGCAGATATATTTGAACAACCGATAAACCAAGTGTTTATATATCAAGAGCAGCGTTAGCGGATGAAGACTAAGTGGAATAATCCTACCAAAGCACTTGGTCTATTTCATTAAGTAGGTTTTGCGCCGCTTCACTGATCAGCTGAGAAGAGCCAGTTTTAATATGTTTTTCTAATTTTATCGCACTCATTGAAACCAGTGAAAAACCAAACATTTGTGCGGCGCCAGCAATACGATGAGCCAATTCAGCAAGCTTCTCTAATTCATTATTTTTAATATGAAGAATGATATCTTGCTGCTCTAACACTAAATTCGATTTAAATTCTGTCACTAAATCGGACATATCTACGCTTGAAATGGCTTGTTCAGCTGCGCTTTCATCCATTTGTTCACCAAAATATTTAGCTATGGTCGCAATAAATAATTTTCGCTCAATAGGCTTTTTTAAATGTCCATCGAAACCAAGCGCTAAATATTTGTCGACTTCATGAGACATGGCATTGGCAGTTAATGCGACTATGGGGCTAGCGCATCCTTTTTGTCGCAATACTTTAAAAGCCTCAATACCATCCATTTCTGGCATTTGTATATCCATAAGAATGAGTTTAGGTTTGTTTTTTAAACAAAGCTCAACTGCTTCTCGACCATTTTTAGCTGACAATACCTCTAAGCCTAGCGATGTTAATAAACGAGCGATTAATCGGCGATTATCATCATGGTCATCGGCCAGTAATACTTGCCCTTCAAACTTAATATCACTAGCATCTGCAGTGAATGCAGAGGCGATAATTTTAGTGGGAGGAAACTCGGCTAATTGAATCGATTCGAGTTGCTTGCAAGGTAAGACTAAAGTAAAAGTACTGCCCTTATTTAGCGTACTGATAACGGTGATTTTTCCTGACATTAATTTGGCCAATTGCTCTGATAGACATAGACCTAAACCTGATCCACCAAATCGTCGGCTAATGCTGCTGTCGCCTTGAGTAAAGCTGCTAAAGACTTCCTGCAATTGTGTTTCACTCATACCAATACCGGTATCGCTAACCGCAATAGTTAACGCGGCGTTTTTGACCGATATATCAAGAGTAACTGAGCCCTTACTGGTAAATTTAATGGCATTGGAGCATAAGTTAATTAAGATTTGTTTTAAGCGAAAGCCATCAATGGTGAGCATAAACTTGTTTGGCAAGGTGTGTACTATCTGAAATTGTAATCCTTTGACTGTCGCTGATTTAATAAAAATATTAGCAATGTCATGCAAAATAACGTGTAAGTCTTGCTCGACAAGTTCTAACTCTAACTTATTGGCCTCAACGCGACTTAAATCTAAAATATTATTAATAAGCTCTAATAAATGTAAACTATTACCGTGAATTATTTTAACTTCTTTTTGCAGGTAACTTTCATCAACATCACCATTTATTATTGCCTCTGCTTGGCCAATAATTGACGTTAAAGGGGTCCTTATTTCATGGCTCATATTGGCAAGAAATTGACTTTTAATGGCATTAGCTTTGACCAACTCACTGGTTAGAAGCTCTAGCTCTTGAGTACGGTTTTTAACTCGCTCAGATAACTTTAATTTGGCGCGTCTTTCAACATTTCGGTTGAAAATAAATAAGGCCAAAACAATGATAAAACAAGCGGCTACTAAGCTAAAATTACGTTGTTGATCGGCTTGCTCTGTCTCTAATGCCTGAAGTTGCTCATTTTGCTTGAGCTGGCTAACTTCTTGTCTTAATTTGTTAGATTCAAAGTCTGACAATTGACTATTGAGCTGATTGTTCGCTATTTTTCTTGTTCTTTTAATATATTTTTGATGTGTTTCAAAGGCCGCACTTTGCTTGTTTTGTGCCGAATAAATCAACGCCAGCAGCGCCATATTATTCGTCATTTGTTCTTCATGACCAGATTTTTTAGCTATTTCATCAGAGAGCTGTAAGCTTTCATAGGCTTTTTCAACATAGCCCAACGAAAAATCTGCTTGCGCTAGACTATACAAGCCACCCGCATAAGCGGTGTTATGATTTGAAGCTTTAGCCAAGTTTATCGCTTGTGTTGCATACTTAATGGCATTTATTGGCTGGTTCATCATATTATAAAGACCGGCAATATTATGACTAAAAGCCGCTAAATAATAGTCGTTCTTAGATTGTTCAAAATACGCTATTGCCTGTGACAGAAATTTAAGAGATTGCTGATACTCTCCTGAATATTTATAAACAGTGCCCAATTCTCCCTTGGCTTTAGCTAAGGTGAGCTTGTCATCGACAAAAGCAAGCTGTGCAATAACATCGAGATAGAGTTCAATCGCGATATCGTATCTTTTTAAAGTTAAATATAAACCGGCAATGTTATAACGCACATCTATTTTATCTTGCTTAGTACCCAATTTATTGTAGATGCTTTCGGCTAGTTGAAAATTGACTAAGGTTTTACTGGAATTACCCAGATTAATATAAGCCAAGGCAATATTATTATATATCCCAGCCAATGTAAGCGGCTCAAGTGAGTTTATATAATAACTTAATGCGGCTTGAGAAGCGGCTACAGACTCTGGATAATCACCAATTAAATAGTGATATATACCGATCATTTTATTAGCATTAGCGGCTATTTTTTTTAAGTTATTTTCAGTGGCAATTAATTGTATTCGTTGAGCGCTAGCTAATCCTAATCGAAGCTCGGTTAACTGATAGTAACGTTTTTGTTGAATATCTAAGATGTCAATAATTTGCTTGGGAATTAAAGCTGAGCGCGTTAATAATAAAATTGAGTAATCAACCGCTTGCTGATCATCTTCAATTTTTTTAAGAATTTCAATTTCTTGTGATATCTTTTGCTCATCACTGAGCAGGGTATTTTGATCAGCGGCAAGCGCCGCAGACGAAAAAAATGAAGCTTGAACAATAATAACGATAAAAAAGTAGAAAATTCGCTTGAAAGCAATCATTAAGAACAACCAAAACACTTGAATTAAATATGATTTTTATTTTATACCATCTTATTTAATTAAATCCCACAAGTGTTCGGTTATCTATAAAAATTAATCTCAGCGATGGTTGAGTTTTTCTTTGAGTAAAGTCTTAATTTCGGCAAGCTCACGCTCAAGGTTTTCAATTTGTGCTCGGCTAGCCGGCTCTCCACCTTCACCTGATTCGCCATGTTGTTCGGCGCGATAAATTTCATTTTCTTTGCCCATAACTTCTAGAATAGTACCGACCATCATGTTTAAAAAGATAAAAGCCGTTAAGAAAATAAAGGTCAGGTAAAAAATCCAGCTAAGCGGATAAATCGCCATCGTTTCATACATCACATCCGTCCAATCTTCAAAAGTGGCTATACGAAAAAGGGTCAACATCGATATTGAAACATCGCCCCAAAGCTCTTTATTAATATTATTAAAAACCATACTGCCAACTGCAGCATAAATATAAAAAATAACAAACATGAGTAAGGCGATATAGCCCATACGAGGAATAGCTTTGAGCAGCGAATTAATCAGCAGGCGTAATTCAGGTACCATAGAAACTAGACGTAACACCCGAAACACTCTCAACAGCCGTGCTAATAAGACACCTGAGCCACCTGTTGGTATTAAACTACCAATAACAATTAAGGTATCAAAAATATTCCAACCACTTTTGAAGAAATTCTTTTTATCTTGAAAAGCCATAAAACGTATTGATAATTCGATGACAAAAAATACCGTGATAACACTGTCTAAAAAAACCAATATTCTTAATGCTTGCGGGGGCAAGTTATGGGTTTTTGCGCCAATAAGTAATGCTGACATAATAATAACGGCAATAATTGACCATTGAAAAAACGGGCTAGCGTCAATTTTTTTTAGCCGTTCTTGGACACGCACCACATAGGAATTCATAAATAAAGTTCTCTCAAAATAACATTCAACCGTGTTAACGCCGACAAACGGGTTATTACAACGTTCTTATTAAAATAAACGTAGCTTCGGGGGATAATGTCCAAGCTTATCTTGATAACTTTAACAACACCCACACTTTTCATACGTATTTATAATGACATTAATTTAACTTCAACCTATATAGGGGTAATATTTTTGAAAGCAAGTTTATCAGCCATTAGTTGCTAGGTTTACAGTGTTTATATTTTATCAGAAACAAATTTTTAAAAAACCGTTGCTATATGATCTGAACTCGGTAAGCTCATCACCAAATAAAAATAATTTGCATTCAATACTATATGACACACACTAGAGATTCTTTTCATTCCCGTATCGGGTTTGTCTTGGCCGCTGCAGGATCAGCCATTGGTTTAGGCAATATTTGGGGATTTCCAACCCAAGCCGCTAATAATGGCGGTGGTGCTTTTTTATTCGTCTATTTACTCGTGACACTTTTACTCGCCCTCCCCGCTTTGTATGCAGAAATATATATTGGTAACCAGGCGCAAAAAAATCCGGTAGCCGCATTAAAAGAGGCCTGTAAAGACACTTGGCCCAATGTAGGTAAGTATGCCGGCATAATAGGCCTATGTGGCGCTATAATGATGTTAAGCTTTTACACTATCGTCGCTGGTTGGATGTTAGCGCATGCTCTATCAGCATTTACTGAGCTGTTAGGCCTAACTAATATTTCACAGTGGTTAGCCACATCAAGCACCGAACGTAATTTATTATTTACGCCACTTTTTATCTTACTCGGCGCCGCCATTATACATCAGGGCGTTAATGCCGGCATTGAAAAATGGTCAGGGCGTTTAATGCCGTTATTGTTAGTGATGCTAATTGGTTTAATCATTTATATTTTACGCCAACCCGGTGCAGAAAAAGGCTTAGCGTTATATTTAATTCCTGACTTTTCACAGGTGACTAACCCTAAACTCATCATATCAGCAATGGGACAAGCCTTCTTTTCATTGTCTATTGGCGTAGGCGGTATGATGGTGTACGGCTCGTACATGCAAAAAGGTAAAGATATCGGTAAATTAGCCATCTCTATCACCGCACTTGATACTTTTATCGCTTTTATGGCCGGTCTGTTAATCATACCGGCACTTTTTGTTGCTCAAGAAGCCGGAGTTGAAGTTTTCAGTAATAACGAGTTGATTGGTGAAGGACAGTTAATCTTTAAGATATTACCTGAGCTGTTCAATTCAATGGGTAATGTGGGCTTGATTGTCTCAAGCTGTTTCTTCTTGTTGTTATCCATTGCGGCATTAACTTCAACTATTTCTTCAACTGAAGTACCTGTCTCTTATTTAATGGAAGACAAAAGCTTTACTCGTTCAAAAGCGACATGGCTAGTCTCCTTCGTGGTGCTTTGTGCCAGCATGTTGTTAATTGCTTTTTTTGACGAATTATTTGGTTTAGTGATTCGAGCATTAACAACCATATTGCAGCCATTAAGTTGTTTATTCTACTTTATTGTGGTCGGTTGGTTATGGAATAGAGGTAATAAATTACGTGATAAAGCGCTACAAGAAGGCAGGAAGTGGCTACCCATTTGGGGAAATTACCTTCGTTTTGTCTGCCCACTATTGTTAAGTGTGGTTTTTGTTAACGTTGCGATATTAAATTAAGCGTTAATCACTGGCTTACTCCGCATTAATAGAGCCTTTTAACATCAGCCCCTGAAGCAAGTTCAGGGGAGCCGGTACTTTGTGCTCGGTGGCGATTAATAATATCACTGGTCACGTTAACGTCAATAAACAATGCAAGGTTTGCTCAATAATGATGCTTTGCATGAGCGTGGTTCACCTTGCTTGTGAACGATGATTTTTACTGGTCCAGTCTTATACTTGCAAACAATCATCATATTTAGCCCGCTTTAAACACTAACGTTGTTTCGCCCTTTGCTCTTAGCTTTGTATAACGCTTGATCCGAGCACTTTAACGCTTGTTCAAAGCTTTGTTTACTTTCCCGTACTGCAACGCCAATTGAAATAGTGACATTGACCGTTTTAAACTCACTATTTTTGCTTACTTTTTTAGCGTTTCGTTGTTGTTTTGTTTTTCTTTGTGGTTGACGAATGACAATTTTATAGGTTTCAATAGCTTGACGTACCGCTTCTAACTCAGTTAAGGCTTGCTCAATAGTTTTACCAGTAAATACGATGGTAAACTCTTCTCCGCCATAGCGAAATGCTTTCCCTCCCCCTTTAACGTTGCCAATTTTTTTTGCCACTAGTTTTAATACTTGGTCGCCAATATCATGGCCATAGGTATCATTAAACTTTTTAAAATGATCAATGTCTAGCATAGCAAGGGTGTAGTTTCGTCCAAGTGATAAGGCTAACTGATTGAGCGCCCGACGCGATGGTAAGCCCGTTAAGTCATCTCGATAGGCAATAAAATAAGCGTCGACAACAATGACTAACACGAAATACAAACTGAGTAATGCCAGCGTTAAACTTAGCGGTAGCTCAATTAATTGATATTGATAACATAGCCAAAACAGTAAAGAAAGCGCAACGGCTGAAGTCACTAAATCCGCTTTAATCACTGCTCGCCAAACAATAACCATAGTGCATAAAGCTAGTGGTAACTCTAAACGAATAACCTTACTAAAGCCTGCAATATGGGGAAAGGTTTGTACAAAAATGATAATTGGCTCACTCATCGTTAACCAAGCATAACTAATGATAGCCACTAAGGCGATAGCGACTAATCGATAAAGACCATGAATTGAGATAACGCCACGGTCTTTTATCAAAGACAATAAAAGTAAAACACTACAGCCAAATAACGTTAACCAATCACCCTGCTGCAGTAACCAAGTTGACCAAGGCGGTGAAAAAGTAATACTGGCGTAATATAAAAGCCACAATAATGATAAGTAGGCTAACCTGCTACGATTAAAATAACTGGCAAAGACGATCACAACAGCCAAGAACACCACTAATAATTGTTCGACAATCACTACTTGCTTTAGCCAAAAAGCTTGGCTTTTCATCATCAAAAAATAAACTAAAGCAACTGTGCCTAAACTAATAAACAGAGTTTTTAGTCCTTTAATTCTTTGCAACAAGATTAACTCCTTAGATTAAGTTATCGCTAAAGGGTAGAGAAGCAATCAGGTTAAACAACAGGTAGAGCTTGCTCATTATCTATTTTACTGTCTGTACCAGTGGGCTTTTCATCACTTTCATTTTTCAACTCAACCTGTTCAATTTTATCAAAGCGTGACGATATTTTATCTGCAGAGGTATGGATTTGTTTTACGTCACTCGCCGCTTGGTCTATGTGCTTTGCTAAATTGGCAAAACGAGATTTAAAACGACTAAAGTCCTGAGATAAGTGTGAGAGATGCGCTTGAATAACATGTATTTGCTTACGGGTTGCTTCATCTTTTAGTACCGAGCGTGACGTTGTTAATATAGCCATTAACGTGGTTGGCGATGCCAGCCATACTCGTTTTTTATTGGCGTAATCAACTAAATCACCTTGATGTGCATGAATTTCAGCAAAGATAGCTTCTGCAGGAATAAACATAATAGCGCCGTCGGCGGTTTCTTTTTCAATTAAGTATTTAGAACTAATATCGTTAATATGTTTTTTTATGTCGAGTTTAAATTGACGCTCTGCCGATTTTCGATCATGTTCCCCTAATTGGTTATCCAGCATTTTCTTATAGTTTTCTAAAGGGAACTTAGAGTCAATAACGACATTACCGGTTGGCTCAGGTAAAAATAAAATACAATCAGCAATTTTTCCATTTGATAAAGTGTGCTGTAAAGAAAAGTTTTGCTCGGGGATCACGTTGCGAATTAAACTGTTAAGCTGAACTTCGCCAAAAGCCCCCCGCGAACGCTTATCACTTAATACTTCTTGTAAGCTGACGACGTTTGAGGAAAGTTCCGTTATCTTCTTTTGCGCGTCATCAATCAAGGCAAGGCGTTGCAAAATATCATTAAAGGTTTTTGTTGTTTTCTCAAACCCTTCCGCTAAACGTTTCTCTACTTGCCCGCTAATTTCTTTCAAGCGGTTATCGGTAGAGACGGTTAATCCATCAATACGTTTAGCCATTTGCTCACTCGATGCTTGCAATGACTTCGTTAACTCTTCGCGGCTAATGTGCGTCACTCGATTTAGGTGTTCAACAAGTTGATCAACCGATTTTAGCTGATTCTGATTGAAAACGACTTGGTGCTCGTGTAATGCGCGGTGTAACTTTTCACTACTTGCATGTAAACTCGATGACTGCTTCTCACCTTGCTCAGCATGTTGATACAACAGCTTAATTTTAAAGTCAGAGATTTGTTGTTCAAAATAAGTCTTTAACTCAACTTGTTGGTTTGCCAATTGTTGATGATTAAAGCTAGTTTGCTGCTGTTGTTGCTGTTGATATTTATTTGAGACTTCACTATCAACGGTTAATTTTTCAAACAATAGCTGTAACTTTTCATGTTGCAAAGACAACTGTAGTGACATTTTTTTTATTTTAAAAAATACTATAAAGCTGATTAAAAAACACAATACCAATAGAATAACGCTAAACAGCATAAAAATTTCGGTAGGGATTTTCTCTAAAAAAACAAGGAGTTCATCGATAGGCATAAAGTCACATCAGTAACACTGTAAATATTATCAGTATTAAACCATAGAAATATACTCAGGTTAAGTTTATTCTAAGCTTGTTCATTAACAAGTCCATATTTAATAATCATTGATAAGATGAATGCGATCGCCAACTTTATTAAGAATGGTTATTTCTCCATCACACACAGCAACAATCGATTTATCTTCTTTAAATTTTTCCGGAATAATGACCCGCCCACTGGCATTTTCTGCAAATTTTCCAACAAAGTGCATTAACTCAAGTGAATCTTCAATATAATAAATAATAGTAACAGTGCGCAGGTTAGTGTTAGTCATAGTTAATGTTTTCAAAACTTAATTTTATTAATGTTCTTTTAGTATAGACAAAATTTTCAACTTATTATCGTCAATAAAAAAGCGCCCTAAGGCGCTTGTTTTAAAATTATTTGCTTACACAAGCATCAATTAATTTTTTGATTTGGCATCTTGCACTTCAATCTTAGCTTTCCAAATAGCAGGACCCGTGACATGAGCCGACTCTCCTTGGCTATCAACAGCTACAGTGACTGGCATATCTTCAACTTCGAATTCGTAAATAGCTTCCATCCCCATATCTTCAAAAGCAACAACTCTTGCTTTTTTAATAGCTTTTGATACTAAGTATGCAGCACCACCGACGGCCATTAGATAAACTGACTTATGGTTTTTGATGGTTTCAACGGTCTCGGCACCACGTTCAGCCTTGCCGATAGTGCCAAGTAACCCTGTTTCAGAGAGCATCATTTCTGTAAATTTATCCATACGTGTTGCTGTCGTTGGGCCAGCTGGGCCAACTGCTTCATCGCCAATAGCATCGACAGGACCTACGTAGTAAATAAACTTGTCAGTAAAGTCTACTGGTAACTTTTCGCCCTTGGCTAGCATATCTTGAATACGTTTATGGGCAGCATCACGTCCGGTTAAGATAGTCCCGCTCAATAATACAGTTTCACCGGTTTTCCAGCTACTGATATCAGATTTTTTCAAGGTATCAACATTAACACGACGTACGTTTTCACCGACTTCCCAAGTTATTTCTGGCCAATCTTCTAATTTTGGTGGTGTTAAGTTAGCCGGACCAGAACCATCTAAGTGAAAATGAACATGACGCGTTGCCGCACAATTGGGTATCATCACCACAGGTTTTGATGCCGCGTGGGTTGGTGCTGACATAATTTTAATGTCTACAACCGTCGTTAAACCGCCAAGACCTTGTGCGCCAATACCTAATTTATTAACACGTTCGAAAATTTCTAGACGCAGTTTTTCTTCGGCTGTTTCAGCACCACGGTCAATAAGGTCTTGAATATCTACCGGTTCCATTAAACTTTCTTTGGCAAGTACCCCTGCTTTTTCTGCTGTTCCGCCGATACCTATGCCTAACATTCCCGGTGGACACCAACCTGCGCCCATTGATGGTAGTGTTTTAACTACCCAGTCAGCGATTGAATCACTAGGATTTAACATCACCATTTTAGATTTGTTTTCACTACCGCCGCCTTTCGCTGCGATCATGATATCAACGCCACCACCGGCAACCATATCGATATGAACAACCGATGGTGTATTATCTTTAGTATTAATACGCGCGCCAGCGGGGTCTTTTACAATAGAAGCGCGCAATGGGTTGTCTGGATTTAAGTAAGCTCTGCGAGTACCTTCATCAACCATTTGCTGAACTGTTAAGTCAGTTTTGTCCCACTGAACATCCATACCCACTTTAACAAAGCAAGTCACTATGCCGGTATCTTGACAAATAGGACGCTGGCCATGGGCTGACATTCTAGAATTAATTAAGATCTGAGCAATAGCGTCTTTAGCTGCGCTGCTTTCTTCTTTATGATAGGCTTTTTCAAGCGCTTGAATAAAGTCTAAAGGGTGATAATAAGAAATGTACTGTAATGCATCGGCAATACTTTCAATTAAATCTTGTTGTTTAATGATAGTCATGAGGGTCTCTTTTTATGCAGATCGACAGATGTAGTTCAACGGCATTTACCTACTTACCTGAAATTATAGATAAACTAGGGAAGCTGAAAATGGTTGAAAGTTATAAATTTGCAGATATCATACCCTTCTTGTTAACGAGCTTCCACAATATTATCGAGTAAAACCTGTCATGTTCACTATTTCTGCCCAGCATTTTACTGTAGAAAAATCTATCGATGTAAAAGCTTTATTTTCAGCTTTTAGTCATCAACCTTGGGCGATGTGGCTTGACTCTTGTGGTGAACAACAGTCACCTGCCCACGTTGATAGCAACTTTGATATTCTGGTTTGGCAACCCGAAATTACGCTAACTACTCGCGGCGATCAAACTGAAGTACGCTGGTTAAAAGAGGACAAAAAACAAATCAGTCATCAAAATCCATTAACGCTGTTAAAAGAAATTCAACAACAATGCTTCAACAACATAACCGTTGCCACCAGCCACTTACCTTTTAATGGCGGCAGTGTCGGTTACTTTTCTTACGATTTAGGCAGACGTTTTGAGAACTTGCCTCATCAAACAACGCAAGATATAGATTTAGCCGACATGTCGATAGGGCTTTATTTTCAGGCATTAATCTTTGATCACCAAGCTCAACAGTTTTGGTTGGTTTGCCCACAACCACAACGAGAAAGCCTAACAAAAGCAATAAATCAGCAGTTAGCTTTGATAAAGAAAGCCACACAAGTAAAAGAAAAGTTTTCATTAATGACCGACTGGCAGTCGAATATGAGTAAAGCGCGTTATGATGAAAAATTTAAGCGCATACAAGACTACTTATTGTCTGGAGATTGCTACCAAATTAATTTAGCACAACGCTTTAGTGCTCAGTATCAAGGTGATGAATTCGAAGCTTATTGCGCGTTACGTGATAAAAATAAAGCACCGTTTTCTGCTTTTTTACGTTTTGAAAAAGCCAGTATTCTCAGTATTTCTCCTGAACGATTTTTACAAAAAGCAGGGCGTAAAGTACAAAGTAAGCCGATAAAAGGCACTAAACCACGAAGTGATGATGCCGTCATAGACCAACAAAACTCAGTTGATTTACAGCACTCAGAAAAAGACCGTGCCGAAAACTTAATGATTGTTGATTTACTGAGAAATGATATCAGTAAAGTCTGTATTGCTGGCTCGGTAAAAGTTCCTAAGTTGTTTAATATTGAAAGTTTTCCTGCGGTTCATCACTTAGTTAGCACCGTTGAAGGTGAGTTAGCACAACCTTATCAAGCGACTGATTTATTAGCGGCTTCATTTCCTGGCGGTTCAATTACTGGCGCTCCAAAAATAAGAGCCATGGAAATAATTGATGAATTAGAGCCTCATCAACGAAGTATTTATTGTGGTTCTATTGGTTATATTTCTGCTTGTGGCAATATGGACACTAGCATTACTATACGTACCCTACTGTGCGAAAAAAATAACGCGACCAAAGCGAGTATCATTTATTGCTGGGCCGGTGGTGGCGTAGTGGC
This sequence comes from Colwellia sp. BRX8-4, assembly GCF_014077345.1. Taxonomy (NCBI): domain Bacteria; kingdom Pseudomonadati; phylum Pseudomonadota; class Gammaproteobacteria; order Alteromonadales; family Colwelliaceae; genus Colwellia; species Colwellia sp. BRX8-4. Next base: position 256,275 of record NZ_JACGVS010000003.1, on the reverse strand, counting down.
TGATTCAAAAGTTGACGCTGAATATCAAGAAACCTTTGATAAAGTAAACAAAATATTACCTGTGTTATCAGCGCTTTAACTTATTGTAGTTTTGGTTTTCGCCATTGATGGATTTATAATGAACAAGCATGATTTTTTACAAAACTTTCAATTTTCAACACTTGATGTTTCCCTCCATCAATACCAGCACCTTGGCGCACTAAAACCTGCAGCCGTGTTAATCGCGCTAATAGAAGAGAATAAACAACTCTCTGTTGTGTTAACAAAACGTGCTAGTCATTTAAAACATCATCCTGGGCAAATCAGTTTTCCCGGTGGAAAAATGGAAGACTTTGATACAAGTTTTATTAGCACCGCCATAAGAGAAGCTGAAGAAGAGATTGGTTTAAATAGTAACAACATTAATATTGTTGGCCAATTACTTCCTTATGAAACAATCAGTGGTTATGTGGTTACCCCCATCATTGCTTTTATTGATAAAAAACAAAATTATGTGATCGATAAAAATGAAGTTGCTGAAATATTTCAGGTGCCATTACAACATTTTCTAGATTTTAATAATCACTACATGGTGACCATTGAACGTCATCGCAAACCCTTTTCAATTCACTTTATGCCTTTCGAGCACCATAATATATGGGGCGCAACCGCGGTAATGCTGAAAGATTTGGCCATTCAATTATCTTGACCTTTAAGTTTTTAGTTAATATCAACTATAATTAAACTATTATTGTTTTTCATGGTGGTAGCTTTCAGTTACAATTACCGAAGATAATTCCATCTTTTGATAATTTTATCAAAATAAATTCAGGTTTTAGTATGATTAGTGTATTTGATATGTTTTCTATTGGCATTGGCCCGTCAAGCTCTCACACTGTAGGTCCAATGAAAGCAGCGAAATTGTTTGTTGAACAACTTAAAGATGAGCATAAATTAACCCAAACAACACGGGTGAAATGTGAACTTTTTGGTTCGTTAGGGCAAACAGGTATTGGCCATGGTACCGGCAAAGCGGTAATTTTAGGTCTGTCTGGCGAAAATCCGGATACGATTGCCGTCGACGCTATTGATTCAATTCTAGAAGCCGTAGTGGCTAGCCAAAAAATTTCGCTTAATGGCGAGCACTTAGTATCATTCCCTAAAAATGATGCAATTATTTATCATCGCCGTAAAACGCTACCTGCTCATTCAAATGCCATGACTATTTTTGCCTTTGAAGATATCCCAGGAAAAGAAAGTACGTTATTACTAGAGCAAACATATTATTCAATCGGTGGCGGCTTTATTGTTAACGCCCGCGACTTTGAAAAAGAAAAAGATAAAGCATTATCTCTGCACAACAATATCAAACGTCCTCATTATTTCTCATCAGCGACTGAGCTTATCAACGAAGCTAATGAGAAAAATCTCAGGATCAGTACCATCATGATGAATAATGAGAAGTGCTTAGCCGATGAAGCCACGGTTAGGGCTAAACTAGTTAATATCTGGCAAGCAATGAAAGATTGTGTTGACCGTGGTATTAAAACAGAAGGTATTTTACCCGGTGGCTTAAAAGTTGCGCGCAGAGCCCCTGCCCTTTATAAAGCATTATCAGTTGAAAATAACAACGATCCGCTTATAGCGATGGACTGGGTTAACTTATTTGCTCTTGCAGTTAATGAAGAAAATGCCGCAGGTAGTCGTGTTGTAACGGCGCCAACCAATGGTGCAGCCGGTATTATACCTGCCGTATTATGCTACTACGATAAGTTTGTTAGACCTGTTGATGAAGATACCTGTGTACGCTATTTATTAACTGCCGCAGCCATTGGTATTTTATATAAAACTAACGCGTCAATTTCTGGTGCTGAAGTGGGCTGTCAAGGTGAGGTTGGCGTAGCTTGTTCTATGGCAGCTGGCGCATTAACTGAAATTATGGGTGGTTCGCCAAGTAAAGTAGAAAACGCGGCAGAAATCGGTATGGAGCACAATTTAGGATTAACCTGTGACCCTGTTGGTGGCTTAGTTCAAGTTCCTTGTATCGAACGTAACGCTATGGGCTCGGTAAAAGCGATCAACGCATCGCGTTTAGCTTTACGCGGCACAGGTAATCAAAAAGTCCCGCTGGATAAAGTGATTAAAACCATGTGGGAAACCGGCAACGATATGAAAACCAAATATAAAGAAACTTCTCGTGGCGGCTTAGCGGTCAACATTACTGAATGTTAAGACGTTTTTAATCCCAAAGCTGCAACGGACAAAGGGTTAATGGCTGAACATTTGTCGTTCCTTGCTATCGCCGTGCAGCGAAACACTTATGCTTTGAAATACAGGATGTCTGAGAAAGGCCATCCTGAACATTCGTCTTTCCTTGCGATACTTGCCATACTTGCCACCACGACATATCCTTCGTCCTGAACATTCGTCGTTCCTTGCCATACTTTACATAATTGGCATCACGACATCCCCTTCATCCTGACATTCGTCGTTCCTTGCCATACTTGCCATAATTACCATAATTGCCACCACGACATACCCTTCATCCTGAACATTCGTCGTTCCTTGCCATACTTTACATAATTGCCACCACGACATACCCTTCGTCCTGAACATAAAAAAGCGACTGATATCAGTCGCTTTTATGTGGTTATTGATTTATATCGCAGCTGCTTTAACGAACAGGCAACTTAATATTTGCAAACATCTCATCTATTTCAGCATTATTTTTCAATAAAACAGCTTTAGTGACTAAATCACGATTTAAATGAGGAGCAAAACGCTCAATAAAATCAAACATGTAACCACGTAAGAAAGTACCGCGTCTAAAGCCTATTTTAGTGGTACTTGAATTAAATAAATGACTGGCATCAATAGCCACTAAATCACTATCAATTCTAGGGTCGATAGCCATAGTAGCAATTACACCAACGCCAACACCTAAACGCACATATGTTTTAATTACATCAGCATCGGTGGCAGTAAAAGCAATTTTAGGCTCTACTCCAAGACTATTAAAAGCAATATCAAGCTCTGAACGGCCAGTAAAACCAAACACATAAGTCACTAATGAATACTTGGCTAAGTCTTCAATAGTAATGCCTTGTTTTTTAGCTAAGGGATGATCGGGTCGCACTATTATACTGCGATTCCAGTGATAGCAAGGTAACATCACTAAATCGTTATATAAGTGTAATGATTCCGTCGCAATGGCAAAATCAGCGTCACCTTTGCCTGCGGCATCACTAATTTGCGCTGGCGTTCCCTGAGACATTTGCAAAGAAACTTTTGAATACTTTTTCATAAAGCCTTTGATCACTTCAGGCAATGCATATCGCGCTTGAGTATGCGTGGTTGATATACGTAATTTACCTTCATCGGGTTGAGTATGCTCACGCGCAACCGCTTTAATCGCTTCAACTTTAGAGAGAATTTCTGTGGCAATATTAATAACTTCATTGCCAGGGGCAGTAACATGGGTTAAATGTTTGCCACTGCGGCCGAATATTTGAATACCGAGTTCATCTTCTAGCATGCGAACTTGCTTGCTTATGCCCGGTTGAGAGGTGAATAAACTTTCTGCTGTTGCAGAGACATTTAAATTATTGTTGAGTACTTCAACAATATAGCGCAGTTGTTGCAGTTTCATAATTATACTTCAAAATTTTTTATGCTGATTGCTTATGCAAAAAATATATACTTAAATGAAGACTTATTCCATATTAATTTTCATTATTCTGCTTATATGCGAGATTTAATTTAAAAATGTAGGATTATTACAACAAAAACCACATAACTAAGTTAAAAATGGCTTTTATAGGAAAAAATGAAGTTTTTTATTCAAAATAAAAAGTTATATAAATAGCCTTCATTAGTATCAGAGATAAAAGGTTGATATAAGGCTATGCTAATGTGTCCATTTTTTGTAGACTGCATAAAAGATATTTCTATTTTAACAGACGAGTAGTTAACATTATGGGCATTATCATTGCTTTAATTATCGCATTAATCATTATAGTTGTGAGTGTTGGCGCAATTCAACAGCACAAAGAAAAACAAGAAAAAGACAAACGCACAAAAGCGGCTAAGCAAAAAGCAATTATAGATGAAAGTGAAGACCTTATTCTACATCTTGCTAACCTGCCCAGTAATCCTGGCATCGTCAACATTCTTAATCGACGCAGTTTAACCGCAGCAAAAGCGATGAGATCAATTTTACCTGATTCAAAACAAATTAAAGGTAAAGTGAATGAAATTGAGGCAAGGTTGAAGGCGTCACAAGAACTTGCGGCTTCAACTTCAGGACAAGAGGAACCATTCCTTCTCCCTGATAATGAACAACAACTCGTCAGTATTTTGCAATGTATTAAAAAATTACGAGCTACACTTAAGTCAGAGCAAGTAAAAGGAGCTTTAGACGCACAAACATTTACCCATGAAGATAAAAAGCTTGATGCTATGCAACTACAGATTGGTGTTGAAAGCCTGCTAAAACGTGGCAACATGGCTTACCAAAAAGAAATGTTGGGTTCAGCGCGCCAATATTTTGAGAAAGCTTTGCAAACATTGTCCGCTCATCCTTCGCAAACAGAATATACCGTCAGTAAAAAAGCTGAGGTTGAGATCCAACTTGAAGAAATAACCGATGCACTTAAAAGCACTAATGCTAAAGATGCGGCGAAAAAAGCCAAAGATCAAGAAGATGATTTAGACTTATTATTTCAACCGAAGAAAAAATGGTAATCAACTATTATTAGTAAACTGAAACCAGCATTTTGCTGGTTTTTTTATTCTCTGTTAACGTTACTCGCTCCTTATGAAAACATCGCCAAATCATATACCTGTCATTAATCTGCCCTCATTGCTTAGAAAAGTAATAAAAGCTTATGCGTTAAAAGCAGGAATAAGAGCTAGTGGCTGTGAACTTTATAGAATTGGCCGTTCACGCAATTGGCAGCTCAAAGCTAGCTTTGAACAACTAGAACACGTTGTCGCTTTTATACAAGACTCAGAAGAGCCGAGTTGGCAGTGGCTAGTTAATTACTTAATGAGTCAAAGGCAGGCACTTAGTCACGATGAACTTATGCGTATTGCTAAATTAAAGTCAGACATTACTGTTAACCAATTGATGGCTCGCACTGATTGTACGATTGCTGAAGCCAGAAAAGTCATTGATGAATTAGAGTGGTTGGTCGAATAAAAGCACTTACCTGCTGTATTCCTTGATGTTATACGAGTATTATAAGCTTAATTAGCATTTCTTACTTTACGGATAATCATGGCACTAAAAGCAACAATAAATAAAGCCAGTATACAACTGTCAGATATGGACAGAAATTACTACGATACCCTCAATTTAACCATCGCCCAACATCCTTCAGAAACAGATATTCGTATGATGGTGCGCTTGTTAGCTTTTATTTTAAATGCAAATGAACATTTGCAGTTTGGTAAGGGTGTAAGTGACGAAGAAGAAGCGGCTCTGTGGCAAATTAATTACTCTGAAGTGATTGAGCTATGGATAGAGCTTGGGCAACTGGATGAAAAACGTCTCAAAAAAGCCTGTAATCGTGCCCAAAAAGTGATTCTTTATGCTTATGGCAGCAGTGCTGAAACCTGGTGGAAACAGTCGCAAAACAAATTACGTCTACTCAATAAACTTTCCATTGAGCTCATTAGCCAAGAAACCTGTGATGCATTAGCAAAACTTGCTGGTCGCTCTATGGACTTTCAGTGCAGTATCCAAGATGGCCAATTATGGTTAACTGCCGGTGATGAAACACTGTTAATTGAGACAACAAAATTACAATAATTAATACCAACATGGATAGGGAAATAATAAGCATGAAAAGTCACCTTACTAAAAGCCGCTTAACTTTAGCTCTTTTTACTGGCATTACACTCCTTTCTGCATGCAGTGAGCCTGAAGCACCTAAAGCCAAAATTGCTGAAATGTCATCGGAACAAGTTATTAAAGATATTACTTATCTCGCAAGTGACGATTTAAAAGGCCGAGCCAGCTTCTCTGTTGGTATTGACCAAGCGGGTGATTATATTAGCCAAAGGTTTACCGAAATTGGACTAAGCCCAATGGTAGGCAATAAAGATTTCAAACAAACATTTAATGTAACCAGTATTATGCCAACAGCATTAACGGTGACCTTAAATGGTAAGACTATTGCTGACGCTAACTTAGGCATGGCAAGTACTATGGCCACGCTTTCATGGCAGAGCCTTGAAAATGTTAACACCCATATTATTGCTGAAGCGGATGATATGCGCGCGGCCCTTGGTAAAATGAATAATGACGGTGGCCAGCATCTGGTTATTATCCATAGCGCTCACGCTAAAACCTTTGCCGGTTACCGAGGTTACTTTCAACGAGGCTTAACTAAGCTTAACCTTGAGCACCAAGGGGCTATTGTTATGGTTTTAGCCGATGATAATGAAATTACCACGGTAGACGTTAACGCGAGTACTTCGATAACTGAAAAAACCTTAACCAATATTGTTGCGATACTACCGGGTAAAGATAAAAATCCAGCGACAGCAAAAGAAGTGGTTTTATATTCATCACACTATGATCATTTAGGTGTAACGGCTGATGGTAAAGAGGTTTTTAATGGTGCTGATGACGATGCGTCGGGCACCTCTGCTGTTATTAATCTGGCACAACACTATGCCCATCAAGGTGAGAACAAAAGAACCTTAATGTTTAGTGCTTTTACCGCCGAAGAAATTGGTGGCTTTGGCTCTAAATATTTTTCACAACAATTAGATCCTAACAACGTTGTGGCAATGATAAACATTGAGATGATAGGTAAACCTTCAAAGTTTGGCGCTGGTTCAGTTTGGATGACAGGAATGGAGCGTTCAAATTTAGGTGAATTACTTAACGTCAGCTTAGCGGCTAAAAACAGTGAGATTTACCAAGACCCTTACCCTGAACAGGGTTTATTTTATCGTTCAGACAATGCAACACTTGCGCGTTTAGGTGTTCCAGCTCACAGTTTTAGTAGTACCCAACTTGATAAAGACCAGCATTATCATAAAACGTCTGATGATATTAGCAGCCTAGACTTAGCGTCGATGTATCAGGTTATTGAGTCGTTATCAGTCGCTACGCAAGGACTAGTTGATGGCAGTATTACCCCAACACGTATTGATGTAAACACCGTTCGAGCGAGTGGTAAAATCTATTAAGTTTGATCGTTCATCCTGAACATCGTCACTCCTTGCCATCCGTGGCATCGTGACATACCGTTCATCCTGAACATCGTCACTCCTTGCCATCCATGGCATCGTGACATACCGTTCATCCTGAACATCGTCACTCCTTGCCATCCATGGCATCGTGACATACCGTTCATCCTGAACATAAGGTCAGTGATTTTAATTACTGGCCTTATTTTATTGTAACCAGCACATTTGATATTCAACTTCATTCTGGCCAGTGACAACAAAACCATGGCGTAAATATAAAGAAATAACCGGATTTGCTAACAAAACATTTAATGTTATTGGTAGTTTTAACTCTTTTGCTTTTCTTTTAATTAAGGCTAAAACCTTACCACCAATTCCTTTTCCTTGATGTATTGGTATGATTTGTAGCTGCCTGATGTGTAACTTATCCGCTAAAACTGCTATTTTTATTAAGCCTATCGGGGCATTGTTCATCAAGATAATAGTTGAATCTGCAAAAAATTCATTCACTCGTGCAAGGTGTTGCTGATCAGATAAATCCAAACCTGCGGCAATAAGATGTTCACCCATTGAGGCTTTTCTTAATTGTAATAAATAGCCTATATCACTCTGCTGGGCTTGTCGAAATCCTATGGTTACTTTTTCATCAGTGAGCATATTTATTACGATGGTGTTTAATCACTAAATCGCCCCATTGATAAATAGCTAAACCAGCAATGATAGCTAATGCGCCAACGATTAAATTAATATTAATTGTTTCATTATTTAATAGTAACCCCAGTGAAATGGCAATCACTGGGGTGATCATAGTGATCAATGCCACCGTACTCGCTTTTAGGCGTTGTAATATATAGAAATAAGCAATAAAGCCCACTAAAGAGCCAATAACACCAAGATAAACGACACTTAATATTGATTTGTTACTCCATGTTTGATGCGCAATATTGCCATCGAAAATAAGCCAAACTAAGATAAATAAAGGCAGACTTAATAATAGTGAACCTAGGGTTGTTGCCATAGGGTTTATAGCAACTTCAACACTTTTTACCAATACACCACTTAAACTAAAAAATGAAACAGCAATCAATACCGCGATAATGCCAATATATCCATCATCTTTAAGTGATATTTTATCAAAACATACCGTAGCTAAGCCGCAAATAGCGATCGCCAATGCTATTTTTTTTGCTGGTGATAATGCAGACTCAGCCAAAATGCGCTGACTTAGTACCCCAGATAAAATAGGTGCCAAGCCGAACATTAACGACATCAGCCCAGAAGAAATGTAGCCAGCGGCTAAATACGCAAATAACATCCCGCCAAAAATACCTATCGCTGAAAAACTATAAAGTTTAAGCGCACTTTTATGCCAAGGAAGCTCAATACGAAAAGCCTTCAGTATTAACCAGCCAGGTACAACCGCAATCAGCATCCGCAACAAAACCGCTAAGGTTGGATGAATAGTTTCACTGCTCCACACTATCGCTAGTGGTGTTGTTGACCAGATAAGAATAACGGCAAAATAAGCGATGGGGACTGACATTTCATAAATCCTTTATCGGTACTATATTGAAAATTTAACAGGAAGAAAGCTAAATAAACATAACGAGTATACAAATGAACAATGGCGATATTATCTGACTACGTCAATAACACCTAAAAATAAACTTATCGAATAGTGTGCTTAATAACCACTAATACCTGCTAAAATAACAGCCAATAAACTTTTTAAGCTTAAGGTAAATCATGGAGTTAAAAGTAATACCCGTTGTGCAGATATTAATAGCCGTGTTATTAATGATGATTTTTTATAAAATATCACCCGATCTCACCTTGAGCTGGCCGGCTCATGTGCCAGTTGCCCTCGCGCTGTTATTTATCGCGATAGTTGTGGGCCTTTGTGCAATAGTCAGTTTTAAAAAACACAAAACAACTGTTAACCCCACTAAACCAGAAACAAGCTCAACCGTGGTAAGTTCTGGTATATATTCATTTTCAAGAAATCCAATGTATTTAGCCATGCTGATTTCACTGATCTCGCTCGCTTATTACTTACAACATTTAGCATCTTTACCTATTATTTTAATATTTATTGGCTACATGACACGTTTTCAAATAATCCCCGAAGAAAAAATGTTAACAAAAATATTTGGTCAACAATACCGTGATTATCAGCTAAAAGTAAGACGTTGGTTATAAACGATATGAGTAAGACAGTAAAACCGCAATGTTGGGGCTTTACTGACTTACTTTGATGCTTTTTTTGACTTTACATAGCTTTTTAAGGCGATTATGAACAGCAAGTTTTGCTTAAGCTTTTTTCAGATACGCCGAGACTAAAACAATACGTGTACCGTTAACTTTTCCTTCAATATGCTCAGGATTATCCGTTAAGGTAATGCCACGCACCATAGTGCCCTGCTTAGCCGTAAAGTTAGCGCCTTTAACTTTTAAATCTTTAATCAAGGTAACATCGTCGCCGTCTTGTAAATCAGTGCCATTACTGTCTCTTGTTGGCCCCTCTCGCTCAGCAGCGGCAATGCCTTGCTCAGCCCAAGTTTTAACATCATCTTCCATGTAAATCATTTCTAAAGCGTCTTGTGCCCAACTCTCTGCTGACAGTTTATGAAGCAAGCGATACGACATAACTTGCACAGCAGGTTCTTGATTCCACATACTGTCGTTCAAACAACGCCAGTGACTTACATCCATTGCAGTGTCACCATTAATTTGTGCTGTGCATGTAGCACATAGATATACACATTGCTGAGCACTTAAGTCGCTAGTTGGTGGCACAGGAAACACCGCTAATTGTTCAGTTGACGTACATAATTCACAGCTAGCATTACTGCGTGCTTTTAAGGCATTTTCGGTAGGCATAATATTAATTCACTAATTTTTGAAGAAGATTTTTCGCTATTATGCTCCTAATTCAGTGATTTAAAAAGTGCTGATTAAAAACGGGGAATAATTGACCTGAGCCATTATTTAAAGGCTGCACTTTACTCTGGCTAAAACGTGACCATATAGCTTAGTTGCTGAATACTAAAGTGGCGGTATAGCTCTGTTGCTGAATATTAAAGTGAAAGTATAGTTTTGTTGAGGGCTATAAAGTGGCAAAAAAGCTATCCCCTGAATTAGCTTCAGGGTCTAAAATCAACCACCTCTATATGAGGTGGTTAACGAAGACTTCATTTATTCTAGATTTTTAGTGATGTGATGCGAAGCGGCTGCGGTGAAAATAACATCGGTAGAGCTATTTAAGGCTGTTTCGGCAGAGTCTTGAATAACACCAATAATAAAACCTATCGCGACTACTTGCATAGCAATATCACTGTCTATACCGAATAAACCACAGGCTAATGGAATAAGTAACAATGAACCACCTGCAACACCAGAGGCACCACAAGCTGATACTGAGGCGATGACACTCAATAAAATAGCAGTTGCAAAGTCAACTTCAATATTTAAAGTATTGGCCGCAGCCAGCGTTAATACCGTAATGGTGATCGCCGCACCAGCCATATTAATGGTGGCACCTAAAGGAATAGAAACCGAATAGGTATCTTCATGTAAATCAAGTTTTTCACACAGTTCCATGTTAACCGGAATATTTGCTGCAGAGCTACGCGTAAAGAAAGCGGTAATGCCGGATTCTTTTAAGCAAGTAAAGACTAGCGGATAAGGGTTTTTACGCGTAATAAAATAAACAATCAGCGGGTTAACCACTAAAGCAATAATAACCATAGAACCCAAAAGTAACAGTACTAAGTGTCTAAACTCACCTAAGGTATCAAAGCCTGTGGTCGCAACCGTATTAGCGACTAAGCCCATAATACCTAAAGGTGCAAAACGAATAACCAATTTAACAACACTTGAAATTGCTTCGGCTAAATCATGAACCATAACCTTCGTTGATTCACTGCCTTTTTTCAACGCAAAACCTAAGCCTAAGCCCCACGCTAAAATGCCAATAAAGTTTCCAGTAACAACTGCATTGAACGGATTATCAACAATTTTAAACGCTAAGGTTGATAAGACTTCACCTAGTCCTTGTGGCGGATTAGCACTTGCGCCAACAATATCTAATGTTAATTGCACCGGGAACGCAAAGCTTAGTGCTACAGCAACCAGCGCAGCACTTATTGTGCCGAGTAAATAAAGCCCAACAATCGGTTTTAAGTTAGCATCGCTATTTTGTTTTTGGTTAGCAATAGATGAAGCGACTAAAACTAACACCAAAATAGGAGCAACCGCTTTTAGTGCACTAACAAATAAACTGCCGAGTATTGAAAATGACTGTGCAACTTCAGGTAAAACAAGCGCTAAAACAATACCAACAACAAGTGCAATAATGATTTGATTGACGATGTTAATAGCTTTTAGCTTACCAAAAAGTGATGTTTTTTCTACAGAGGTATTTTGTGTTGTCATAGTTTGTCTTATTTTAGTTATTGTTTTTGTTATTAAGATAACGCATCGATGAAAGATTTTTACCACTTATGCACCGACACTGTCTAGTTTATTCGTTACACGGTACCTTTAAAGAGGCAGTTGACCATGCCATGATAGCGTAAATGCTGAGTCACTGTTCTCGGCTAGATAGCGCTGACAAACAAACTGTCCGACTACCGCAACCAACTCATTATCATAAAAGATAAAAGGTAACCTTTTTCTCTGCCATGTTGGTATAGCAAGCTCTTGTAAGACTTTCTTTAATGGTCTTGAATGCTGTCGATATTGTGGCAAACACCTTGGGTTTTCGTGAGAAAAACTAATCGTCACTTTTTGTTGCTCTGCCGGTTTTTTTATCACCGACTGCCAGTCACTGTTTTCTTGTACTTGTGCTGATAAATTCGAAAAACTTAACCAACCTAATTGATCGGGAAGACAAACATCTAACGGTTTATCATCGGCTAACAGCGCTAATGCTAGGTTTTGTTGCCACAGCGACAGGTCCTGATAGATACCCGTTAGATGTAACTCACCTTGATAACGTCTGATGCAACACTCAGCTAATTGCACAACTGGCGACTTATCCGCTTGTGCATTAAGCTGCTGGCATATTTGCATTAGTTGCTTTTGGCTTGGCATTAAAAATCCATGGCAAGATAAAAAATAGCGCAATAGATTTTTAAGACGTGCTTCGCTGAGCTTATTTAAATCAACAACACTCAGCTTATTAGCTGAAGACTGGCAAGCAATTAAATCTTGCTGCGCTAATTCATCGAGTAATTGTTGTGCTTCAAAGCAATGTTCAGCACTGCGTGCAATCGTCTTATTGATGCTTGGCCAACGTTGATTTAACTTAGGTAAAATTTGATGGCGGAGAAAGTTTCTGTCGAAACGCTCATCCGTATTCGATTCATCTTCTATCCAAACTAAGCCATACTCTTTCGCATAGGCTTCAATATCGGCTCGTGAAATAGTTAATAACGGTCTGACCAGTAATTGCTGCCCCAACATCATTTCACTTTGCATCGCTGAGAGCCCTTTCAAACCTGCGCCTCTTTTTAGGGCGAGTAGAAAAGTTTCAGCCTGATCGTCACTGTGATGACCAGTAACAATTAAATCACCTGCTTTAGCTACTGATTTTAGTGCTTGATAGCGGGCATCGCGCGCAAGCGCTTCTAAGCTTTTTTGGGCAACAGCTTGCACGTTTACTTCAATAATGTCTAACGGCAGGCCAAATAGTTGGCATTGAGCTTTAGCAAAGGCTTGCCATTTAACGGCATGAACACTCAAGCCATGATTAACATGACAAACACGAATATCGCTATTAATAGCATGTTGTGTTTTTAAAGCACCAAGGCAATGTAACAGCACTTGAGAGTCGATACCGCCACTGTAGGCAATAAGCAGTGATTTTTGAGGGTGGTTGGAAAAAAAATCTATTAAGGTCTGTTTAATCATAGAATACTTGGTTAATTGACACTGAAAACAAAAACTGTAGCCTTAACTTAGAGATAGAATCAGTAAGATAAGGCTACAACTTCATCAGCAAAGCATTCAATACTACTTTGCTCGTGTCGATTTATAACAACTTAACAATAACCGAAAGACATTAATCTGTCATAACGTTTTTCAATTAATTCTTCTTTTGACAAGCCTTCTAGTTCGGCAAGATTTGATTTTAATTCTTGCTTTAAGTTAGCCGCCATAATATCCATATCACGATGTGCACCACCTAATGGCTCTTCAACGATATTATCGATAAGTTCTAATTCTTTAATACGCGTAGCGGTAATACCCATAGCGGCAGCGGCAGTAGGTGCTTTTTCAGCAGTTTTCCACAAGATTGATGCACAACCTTCAGGAGATATTACCGAGTAAGTAGAATATTTCAGCATGTTGACACGGTCACCAACACCAATCGCTAATGCACCACCAGAACCACCTTCACCAATAACCGTACAAACAATCGGCACGGTTAAACGTGACATAACCTTTAAGTTCATCGCTATCGCTTCACTTTGGCCGCGCTCTTCTGCACCTATTCCCGGGTAGGCACCAGGAGTGTCAATAAAGGTAATAATGGGCATATTAAAACGTTCAGCCATTTGCATTAAGCGTAAGGCTTTACGGTAACCTTCTGGACGAGGCATACCAAAGTTACGTTTAACTTTTTCTGCTGTTGAACGCCCTTTTTGATGACCAATAATCATCACAGGTTTACCGTCTAAACGCGCAGTACCACCAACAATGGCTCTATCATCCGCATAGTGTCTATCACCGGCAAGCTCGTCGAATTCAGTAAAAATGCGTGGTATGTAATCAAGCGTATAAGGACGCTGTGGATGACGTGCCACACGAGCTGTTTGCCAAGGGTCAAGATTTGCAAAAATCTTTTTGGTTAACTCAGCGTTTTTACCGCGTAATTGAGTAATTTGATCTTCAAGGTCAAGATCTAATTCTTGACCGTTATTGACTAATTGTAGCTCTTCAATTTTGGCATCAAGCTCAGCAATAGGCTGCTCGAAATCTAAAAAATTTAATGACATATGATTATTCTTACCTATGTTCTATGCCGTTTTATAACAACAGCATGATTATTCAAATAGAGTACTTAATAATTTTAATTTGATTATTAAGTTGCTAACAAAGCCGTTATCGACCTTGTTATAAATTTTTTATAATGGTTAACAATAAATAACCCTTTAATGCGCCCTAAATTATTTAAACCTTAAAGTAACGTCGCCATCACCTAATAAGGTTCTTAATTCATGTAATAAAGGGTCTGCAGGCGTAACGCGCCATTGTACGCCTAATTCTAGCATAGCTTTTGCTTCATCTCTTTGATAAAACAACCGAACAGGACACGTACCATCCTTATAAGGTGTTAATACCTCGGTAAATTTATCAATAAAACCTGCGCCTGCCTTGTTTTTATTGACATTAATATCTACTGAAGAGACATAGTTTTCACGAGCATCACCAACCGTCATGATATCTCGAGCGGTCATTGTAATGCCTCCGGAGTATTCATCAAAGCTGACCTGTCCGCTACAGACCAAAATAGCATCACTTACCAGCAATTCAGCAAAATTATCATAGTCATCGGGAAAGAGTCTAATGTCCATGCGAGCGCTTTTATCGTCAAGCGTAACTAAGGCCCATCGTCTGCCGCGCTTATTGACCATAACTCTAACACCTAACACTAAACCAACCGCAACCGTGGTTTTGTCTTTACTGGTCGGTTGCAGACTTACTAACCGTCCAGTCGCATAATGCTTTATTTCACTTAAGAAACGATTAATAGGATGACCGGTTAAATATAAACCTAACGTTTCTTTCTCTGCATTGAGCCAAACTTCTTCAGCCCACATCGGCACATCTTTAAAGGCTTGTCGCGGCTCTGCTGACGCTTCATTAATTAAGCCGAATAAATCATTCTGTCCAACTGCCTGTGCTTTTGCATATTGGTCTGCAGCCTTTATTGCTTCAGGTAATGTTTCAAATAAAACAGCACGATGTGGTACTTCTTTACCGTTGATAATTTTTTTAGGCCCTAAACTGTCCATGGCCCCAGCTTTAACTAATTTTTCTAAAACACGTTTATTAATTTTTTTAAGATCGAGTCGCGCGCAAAAATCAAAAAGATCGGTAAATTCACCGCCAGCTTCGCGTGCGGCAATAATGGCATCAATAGGACCTTCACCCACACCTTTTACTGCGCCAATACCGTAGACAATTTGATCTTGCTCGTTAACGGTAAATTTATATTGACCGGCATTAACATCAGGAGGCAGTAAATCTATCCCCATATTGCCACATTCATCAACTAGGGTAACAATTTTATCGGTGTTATCTATGTCGGCTGACATTACCGCTGCCATAAATGGCGCAGGGTAATGTGTTTTCATCCATAAGGTTTGATAAGAAACCAAGGCGTAAGCCGCTGAGTGCGATTTATTGAAACCATAACCCGCAAATTTCTCCACCAGATCGAAGATCTTCATCGCAAGTTCGCCGTCAACACCTCGGTTGATCGCGCCTTGCTCAAAGCCATCACGCTGTTTGGCCATTTCTTCAGGTTTTTTCTTACCCATAGCGCGGCGTAGCATATCCGCGCCACCTAACGAGTAACCCGCCAATACTTGCGCAATCTGCATAACCTGTTCTTGATATAAAATAATACCGTAAGTCGGTTCAAGAATAGGCTTTAAGTCAATATGTTGCCAAGTAGCATCCGGATAGCTTACTTCTTCACGACCATGCTTACGTTCAATAAAGTTATCAACCATGCCAGACTGCAATGGCCCCGGTCTAAAGAGCGCAACCAAGGCGATAATATCTTCAAAGCAATCAGGTTTTAATTTGGCAATAAGTGATTTCATACCACTAGATTCGAGCTGAAACACTGCCGTCGTCTCAGATCTTAATAACACTTTAAAACTGGCTGGGTCTTCTAAATTAATCCGGGTAATATCAATAGGCGCTTTGCCTTGTTTTAACAATTTTGCATCAGCCATTTCGATGGCCCACTGCAAAATTGTTAACGTGCGAAGTCCCAAGAAATCAAACTTAACTAAACCGGCATCTTCAACATCATTTTTATCGAACTGAGTAACCGGGTTTTTACCCTCTTCGTCACAGTAAAGTGGCGCAAAGTCGGTAATGGTGGTTGGTGATATAACCACACCACCGGCATGTTTACCGGCATTACGTGTTGTGCCTTCTAAAATACGGCACATATCAATTAAATCTTTGACTTCACTGTCTTGTGCGTAAGCTTCTGGCAACTTAGGCTCTTCTTCAAAGGCCTTGGCTAGTGTCATGCCTGGTGTTGGCGGTATAAGCTTAGAGATGCGGTCAACAAAACCATAAGGGTGACCGAGTACTCGACCAACATCTCGGATAACCGCTTTGGCTGCCATGGTGCCAAAGGTAATAATTTGCGACACGGCATCACGGCCATATAGTTCAGCAACGTGATCAATAACTTCATCACGCCTGTCCATACAGAAATCGATATCAAAATCTGGCATGGAGACACGTTCAGGATTCAAAAAACGTTCAAAGAGCAAATCGTATTCAAGGGGATCTAAGTCGGTAATTTTTTGGGCATAAGCAACCAGAGAGCCTGCACCAGAACCACGACCAGGACCAACAGGAATATTATTATCTTTACTCCACTGAATAAATTCCATCACGATTAAAAAATAACCGGGAAAGCCCATATTGTTAACCACTTTAAGTTCAATGGCTAAACGTTCGTCGTAGGGTTTACGCTTTTCAGCAAAATCTGCTGCGTCTTTATCAAATAAGGTCTCTAAGCGGTCTTGTAAACCTTCTTCAGACACTTTAACCAAGTAATCTTCTATCGATAAACCTTCTGTTGGAAAATCAGGGAGAACATACTCTCCAAGCCTAACCGTAACATTACAGCGTTTGGCGATTTCAACCGTATTCTCAATCGCTTCAGGGATGTCTGAAAATAACTCACACATTTCCTCTTCAGTTCGAAGGTACTGCTCTTTAGAATATTTTTTCGGGCGACGTTTATCGTTGAGGGTAAAACCATCATGTATGGCAACACGTATTTCATGGGCATCAAAGCGCTTAGGAGAAATAAACATCACTTCGTTCGTCGCTACCACAGGGAGTGACGCTTTTTCTGCCAGCTCGACTGCCAAATGGATATAGTTTTCTTCGTTTTCTCTGTTGGTTCTGATCAGTTCAAGATAAAAGCAATCAGGAAAGTAGCTTTGGTAGAAATCGACCATTTTATTGACCAGCTCGAAATTTCCCTTAATCAGCGCTTTACCAATATCACCTTCGCGACCCGCCGACAATAAAATCAAACCCGGAGCATAGTCAATTAACCAATGCTTATCAATAACCGCCTTGCCTTGAACATGACCCCGAAGGTAGGCTTTAGAAATGAGTTCAGTGAGATTTTTGTAGCCGACATTATTAGTGGCTAAAACAACAATGCGGGAAAGTTCATTCTCTAATTCATCACTTTTAACCCAGAGATCGCAACCAATAATTGGTTTTATACCCGCGCCGTGAGCGGCATGATAATATTTAACCAGACCACAAAGGTTTGTTTGGTCGGTTAGCGCGATGGCTGGCATCCCTAAAGCTGAGGCTTTGGCGACAATAGGTTTTACTTTATTTAAACCATCACATAATGAATAGTCACTATGCACTCGCAAATGAATAAATTTTGGTTGAGCTTTGACTGACACTAATTCGGCTGCATCAACTAATACTTGCTCTGACATTAACACTTCACCTGAGAGTCTTCTTGTTTAGTTTTTGTTGGTAAAACACCCTGCATAGCAATAACTTGTGCTACTGGCTTAAAGCTTGCTCGGTAGCAATCAAGTACACCGTGCTCTACTATTTTTTCTAAATGGGCTTTGGTTGGGTAACCTTTATGTTTTGCAAAACCATACTCGGGATGTAATTCATCTAAAGCGAGCATTTCATCATCTCGAACAACTTTTGCAAGAATTGATGCCGCACTTATTTCACTAACCCGATCATCGCCTTTAACCACAGATTGGCTAGCAATGTTGCCGTTCACCTGCATAAAAATAGGGCAACGATTACCATCAACTAAAACATAATCAGGTGTTACTGATAAATCTTGTACTGCTCGCTGCATCGCTAACATAGTGGCATGAAGAATATTTAAGGTGTCTATTTCTTCCGGGCTTGCTCTTCCAACAGCCCAAGCAATAGCTTTTTCTTTGATTTCCACCGCAAGTAACTGACGCTTTTTATCTGATAGTTTTTTTGAATCCATTAAACCTTCAATAGGGTTTTCGGGATCAAGAATAACCGCCGCGGTAACAACGTCACCCACCAAAGGTCCTCGCCCAACCTCATCGACTCCTGCGATACAGTAAGCAATAGGGTATTCAAAAGGTGGGAAAATCTTTTTAGCTTTTGCCACTTTCTTACGGGGGGTTAAACTGGTATCGCTTACCGCTTCATTACTCATTTTGACATTAGATCCATTACAGCTTTCGCCGCTTCTTGACTGGCATTTTGTTTTAAAGCGAGATGAATTTTCATATATTCATCTTCAAGTGACGATTGGTCTTGGTATAAACGTTCTTTAACTAACGGCACAATGTTATCAACGCTGACTTTACCTTGCAGTAATTCAGGTACCAGTGTTTTTTTCGTCAATAAATTAGGTAGTGAAAACCATTCTAATTTTACTAGGCCTTTAAACATGTGATAAGTAAAAGCATTGAACTTATAGCAAATCACCATGGGGCGTTTAACTAACGCAGCTTCCAGTGTTACCGTACCTGAGGCCATAAGTAAACAATCACTGGCAGCCATCACTTGTTGGGTTTTATTAGTAATAATTGTTACCGCTAAATTTGGCGCTATCTTTTCTTTCAATTGGCTAAATTGTTCGGTTCTCTTATCGCTGATCATCGGCACAACAAAATGTAATTGTGGGTCTTGTGCTAAAAGTTGTACCGCAGAAAGTAAGAAAGACTCGGTTAATCGAGATAACTCACCACCACGACTACCAGGCATAAGCGCAAGTATTTTTTTATCAAGCGGTAAGTTGAGTGCTTGTCTCGCTTCACGCTTATCCGAATAAAATGGAATGTCGTCTGCTAGCGGATGGCCGACAAAAGTACAGGGCACTTCATATTTATCATAGAAATCTTTTTCAAAAGGCAATAACGACAGCACCATATCGGTAGCCGCTTCAATGGTAAAAATACGCTTTTCACGCCAAGCCCAAACAGATGGGCTAACGTAATGAACTGTTTTAATACCCGCTTTCTTTAGTTGTCTTTCTAGCCGTAAATTAAAATCGGGTGCATCGATGCCAATAAACACATCGGGTCTATTATTTATAAACTGCGCGGCTAAACAGTCTTTGACATGAAATAAGCGTTTGAGGCGGCCCAATACTTCAAAAATGCCCATCACGGAAAGCTCTTCCATTTCAAACAAACTTTCGAAACCCAAAGCTTGCATTTTTGGACCACCAATACCGATAAACTTGGCATTAGGATAGACAGATATTAGAGAGCTCATAAGACCAGCGCCGAGCGTATCGCCAGAATGCTCGCCAACAACAAGCCCAAACACGGGCGATTGTTGAGCAGTTGAACTATTTATAATGGGTGATGTTTGGAGAATAGCCTGTTTTTCTACTGTTTTTGTCATTAACCTTTACTCTATACTTTTAACAATCGTGTTTAGCGGGCAATGCCACGGCTAGAGTTTTTAATAAACTCAGCAAACAAGGTTAACTCTGGCATATCATCGGCTAATGCGGCAACTTTTTCTAAAGCTTCGTTAACGTTTAAACCTTTACGATAAACTTCTTTATAGGCTCGTTTGATCGTTAAAATAACCTCTTTGTCAAAACCTCGGCGTTTTAACCCTTCTGAGTTTAAACCAAAAGGAGAAGCCGGTTGACCAGACACCATCAAATAAGGCGGTATATCTTTTAAAATCAGCGAATTTGCCGCAACAAAGCTGTGCGCGCCAATATGACAAAACTGATGAACGCCTGTCATACCACCTAAAATAGCGTAATCACCTACATGAACATGGCCAGCAATAGAGGCATTATTTGCAAGAATACAGTGACTGCCAACAATACAATCATGGGCAACATGGGTATACGCCATAAACAAATTATTACTGCCTATTTGCGTTAGGCTGTTATCTTGAATCGTGCCGCGATGGACTGTACAAGATTCACGAAAAACATTATTGTCACCAATAATCAATTCGGTTAACTCGCCGGCATACTTTAGATCCTGACAATCTTCACCAATACTGGCAAATTGAAAGAATTTGTTGCCTTCGCCAATTTTTGTTGGGCCTTTAATGACAACATGAGAATTAATCACACAGTTGTCACCAATAACGACATCTTTAGAAATATAACTCCAAGGGCCAATACTAACATTTTTGCCAATGCTAGCGCCTTCTTCGATAATCGCCTGAGGGTGAATTAAGCTCTGCTTATTGGAAGTCACCATTTATACCACTCTTCTTGCACACATAAGTTCAGCGCAGCAAACAACTTTACCTTCAACCCTAGCTTCGCCATAAAATTTCCACATACCACGACGCTCTTTTAAGAACTCGACATGCAAATGCATAGTATCGCCTGGCACAACAGACTTTTTAAATTTTGCCTTGTCAATTGAAGCAAATAAGTACATTTCATTTTTATCTCTGCCATCTGTACTTTTAAAGCCTAAAAGCCCAGTTGCTTGTGCTAAAGCTTCGAGGATCATCACACCAGGAAAAATAGGGAGATCAGGGAAATGGCCATTAAACACAGGTTCGTTAATACTAACATTCTTAATAGCATGCAATGTTTTCATTGGCTGATAATCTAAAACGCGATCGACCAAAAGCATGGGGTAACGATGTGGCAGTAATGCTTTTATTTCTGCAATTTCAATGGTGTTTTTTGGTAATTCCAACGGACTATTCCTTTTCAATAATATTGTTTAAGTGCTCGATGTCATGCTCTGCACTCTTAATGCGCTTAAGTATACTTTCTAATTTGCGAATTCTGGCATTATTTTTATTCCATTCTTTATTTGGTTGGCACGGCATGCCCGAAGAATAAACACCGGATTCATTAATATCTTTGGTCACCATGGTCATGCCGGTAAAAACACAACCATCAGCAACTTCAATATGACCATTAATACCAACAAGGCCCGCTATCACACAATTTTTGCCAATAACGGTACTGCCTGCAATAACACTACAAGCTGCCATCGCGGTATTTTCACCAATAACAACATTATGAGCAATTTGAATTTGATTATCTAAAATAACACCATCTTTAATCACTGTATTTTCTAGCGCGCCACGATCGATAGTCGTGCTGGCACCAATTTCGACTTTGTTACCAATAATAACGCTTCCCAGCTGAGGTATTTTCAACCATTTACCTTGGTCATTTGCATAACCAAAGCCATCAGAGCCAATAACCGTATTCGCTTGAATTAGACAATCTTGGCCAATTTCAACACGATGATAAATGCTAACATTGGACCATAATTTAGTACTTGCGCCGATTTTTGCTTGAACACCAATAAAACAGCCCGCACCAATGGTAACATTATCACTAATAACTACGCCCTGCTCTATCACAGTATTAGCGCCGATGGCGACATTATCACCTAAAGTAACATCCGCTGAAATTTGAGCCGAGGGATGAATACTGTTAGCCGGTTTTGGAGTGGTATCAAGTAATTGTGCGGTAAGTGCATAACCCAAATAGGGGTTATTCATCACTAGCGCATGGGTATTACAGTCATTAAGGTGTTGAGAAGAAATAATAACCGCACCAGCTTTAGTATCAGCAAGCTGTTGGCTGTATTTTTTATTGGCTAAAAATGCAATTTGTTGTGCATTAGCTGTTGATAATGTGGCAAGTGAATGAATGATATATGTTTCATCACCATGAACCTCAGCACCAATTTTTTCAGCTAGCTGTTTGAGAGTATAAGACATAAACACTTAATATTTTTATGGATGCTCAATGAGCATAACTGGAAAAGACGCTAAAACCAATATGATTTTATTAGGCTAGAAAAAAAACTTGCAACTAATATTATTAATAATAGTTGCAAGTTTTATAACGGTAAGGCTTAAATTAACCTTATATCTACTACTTAGCGGTAGACTTAGTTAAGTTTACTAACCTGTTCAACAACCTTATTAGTGATCATTGCATCTGGCTTAGCAAAAATAACGGCTTGCTGTTCTAAAACAAGGTCATATTTGTCTTTTGCAGCAATGCTGTCGATAGCTTGACGAACCAAGGCTATAATTTTGTTTGTTTCTTCGTTCTTACGCAAGCCAGTTGCTTGTTGGAACGCTTTACCTTTAGCTTGGTAATCTTGATATAATGTTGCGATTTGAGTATCAAGTTCTTCGATATCTTTAGCGCTCATTAATGAACCGTCGCGCTGTTTCTTTTCTTGGTAGTACTTAATGTCTTTTTCTAACTGAGCTAAAATAGCTTTATCATCTTTAAACTCAGCTTCTAGTACCTGCATTACTGCCGTTGTTTGTGGGATTTTACTCATCACTTCTTGGAAATTAACCACGGCGATTTTTTGATCAGCAGCCATTACAGAGCTTGCTAATAACAACGTTGACGCTACTGCAGAGCAAGTAACTGTTTTAATGAATTTTTTCAATTTTATCTCCAAAATATTATTACTTCACAACTTTGATATAAGTTGCATTAATTTTTATAATTGTCATGTAATAGCTATGGGGGCTAACTATAAGAATTAAACCCCCTTAGTAAATTTATACGCACTATGCCTGAAAGTTCTCTTTATTAAAATGTTTTACCTATATTAAAACTAAAGAACTCTTTATCATCGTCTTTTTCTGATTTTAGTGCTTTCGCGAAACTAAAGATCATTGGGCCCATAGGAGATAACCACTGCACTGATAAACCGGCAGAGCTTCTATAACGACCAACATCTGAATAATCATCAATCTTTTCAAATTCAGAGGTTACTAAATCGTTGTAGTCTTCTAAGTTGAACTCTGTATCCCAAACATTACCAACATCGACAAAAAAGCTGGTACGAACACTGTTCGAGAAACCTTCATCAAGTAATGGTGTTGGTACAATAAGTTCGATACCCGCGACAATAATGGCATTACCACCAACAGAACGCTGTGAGACGTTAATAAAATCGTGATCTTGCCCTAAACAACAACTACTTCCACCCTCGACCGGATCAGGAGTACCTGTGATTTGTGTTGGATAGCGAAATACCGCACGTGGGCCAACAATGTTATTTTCAAAGCCACGTAATGTATCAGAACCGCCCGCTCTAAAGTTTTCCCAGAAAGGCAATATCTGGTCATTACCATCTATGGTGCCATAACCATTACCGTAACCGGCGTTTAAACGTGCTAGCACTGTCCAACGTTGATCTTGTGTTAATGGGAAGTACCATTTAGTGTCTAAGTTAATTTTAAAATAATCAACATCTGAATTTGGCGTTGTCATTTTATAAGTCAAACTTTGACTTGAGCCGTCTGTTGGAAAGGTACCACGGTTTAATGTCGTGCGAGATATAGCCATCGATAAATCGAAACTTTCAAATTCTAAACCACCATCAGGATTATTAGGATCAGAATATATCTCGTAAAATTGTTGAATTTGTTCATAAGTTTGTAAACGTGTAATACCGTTACTTTTGTAACCTACGCCAAAGTTTAAACGAACATATTCATTAATAGGAAAGCCTAAGTTAAGCCCAACACCATAAGTTCTATTGTTGTATTCAACTAAGTTCGCATTACCCGCATTAAACTCGCTGTAATATATTTGCCCGCCTAAAGAAACAGCATCTACAGTAAAGTATGGGTCGGTATAAGAAATACTCGCACTTTGCTGATAACTCATAGTATTAACATTAAATGCCAAGCGGTTACCCGTTCCTAAAAAGTTGTTTTGCTGTATACCTGCACTTAAACTTAAATTAGTCGTAGAACCATAACCAATACCGGCAGTAAAAGACCCTGAGGGTTGCTCTTTAACCGTAAAGTCAATATCAACTAAGTCATCATCACCTGGTAACTGTTTAGTTTCGTATTCAACATCTTCCAAATAAGGTAAACGCTGTAGCCATGCTTTTGAACTTTCGGCAGCATTATTCGATAACCAAGCACCTTCCATTTGACGCATTTCACGGCGTAGTACTTTATCGGCAGTAACATTATTACCTTCGAAGTTAATACGGTTAACGTAAACACGTTTGCCAGGGTCAATAGAAATAGTCAGTTTAACCGTTTTTTCTTCTTCATTAATTTCAGGAATAACGGTTACTTTCGGGTAAGCATAACCATAACGGCCTAGATAACGGCTGATAGTTTCTTCGGTATACGTTACCTCTGCACCATTATAAAGTTTACCTGGACGTAATGGGTTAATAGCTCGGATCGTACGTTCAAACCCAACCATATCACCAATAAAATCTATTTCACTGACTTTAAATTGTTCACCTTCAGTGATATTCAAGGCAATATAAACCGCTTTTTTATCAGGGGTCATTGACACCTGAGTCGAGTCTACTTTGTATTGCAGATAACCACGGTCTAAATAGTAACTTTTAATCGTTTCTATATCACCTTGTAAGGTTTGTTTTTGATAGCGGTCTTGCGCCATAAAATCCCACCAAGGAGAATCAAAGGTAAGTTCTATGCGTTCAAGAAGCTCAACATCAGAAAATATCTCGTTACCAACGACGTTAATCTGCTCTATAGCTGCAGCATCGCCTTCGGTGAAAACAAAATTTATGTCAACACGGTTACGAGGCAAGTGAATAATTTCAGCTTTTACATCGGCATTATATTTACCAATACTGTGGTAGAAATCTTCTAAGCCTACCTCAATACCGGAAATTATAGTCATGTCGAGTGTTTCACCGACTCGAATATTACTGCCGTCAAGACTCTCAGTTAGTTGCTCTGCTTTTAAGTCTTTATTGCCATCGAAGGTGATTTCACTGATCGTTGAACGCTCATGAACACGATAGATAACTCTATTACCTTCACGATAAACGACAACATCATTAAAATGTCCTGACTTGTAGAGAGACTTTATCGACTGAGAAATACGGAATTCATTGAGCGTATCTCCCGTATTAAAAGGGATATGAGTCAAAGCAGCGCCGAGTGCGACACGCTGTAACCCTTTTACTTCAATATCTTCTACTTGAAATTCTTCAGAGGCTTGTGCTGTTGTACCTAAGGCACCTAATAATACCGCAAGGGCAATTTTTTTAATTATCATAAATGCTAACTTTTATTACTTCTTTTGTTATAACCGCGAAAAATCGTTAAATAATGCGATACTCATTAAGCCTAAGAGGGCTAGTGTACCAAACTTAAAACCTATTTCTTGTATTTTTTCTGATACGGGTTTACCTGTGACAATTTCCACAAGATAATAAAATAAATGCCCGCCATCAAGCACTGGTAAAGGTAATAAATTTATAATACCTAAGTTAATGCTAATTAAAGCCAGAAAACCTAGGAAATATACCAAACCATATTGTGCACTACTTCCTGCTCCTTGTGCGATAGAAATAGGCCCACTTAAGTTCTTAACAGAAATATCACCCGTCAAGAGCTTGCCTATCATGTCAAAACTCAATACTACTAAGTTCCAACTACGCTGTAAGCTTTGTCCTAAAGCATCAACAACGCCGTAACGTAACTCAAATAAATATTCTTTTGGGTAAGAGTCAGATTTTGGAACCACACCCAAATAACCTATTTTCTTACCCGCACGTTCAATTAAAGCCGGTGTTACCATTATCTCTTTGTTTTCACCAAGTCTTTCGACGACTAAAATAACGTTTTGTTCCGGAAGTTGACTAATATTTTTTGAAAACATCGCCCAACTGCCATTAATACTTTCGTTATTGATGCTAATTAACTTGTCATCAACTTTTAGACCGGCCTTATCTGCAACACTACCTTCTTCAATAAAAGCTAGCTCAGCATAAACAGCGGCTCTATAAGGAGCAATACCTAAACTACTAATGGCTGATTCTTTATCGGGTGAAAAAGACCAGTTAGCCGCATCCAAATTATAAGTTTTCGGTGAAGCACTACCTTGTTCTTTTGTTTTTATAGTAAAAGCGCTCTCACCTATTTGCGAGACTAACGCTAGATTGACATCTTGCCAATCTAAGGTCTTTTGACCGGCAACTTCAATGATTTCACTGTTACTGGTAAGATTCGCCCGCTGCGCTATAGATTCTGGCATTATTTCACCAACAATCGGTTTTACACTCGGCACACCAATTAGAAACATCAGATAAAAAGCAAAAATAGCAAAAGCAAAGTTTGCTAGAGGCCCAGCAGCAATTATCGCTATACGCTGATAAACCGTTTTATTATTAAAAGTTTTATCAATATCTTCGGGTTTGACCTCATCAACGCGGCCATCAAGCATTTTAACGTAACCACCCAATGGAATTAAGGCGATAACAAACTCTGTACCTTCTTTATTAACTTTTCGCCATAATACTTTGCCAAAGCCAATTGAAAAACGCTCTACTTGCACGCCGTTTCTGCGGGCAACCCAATAATGGCCGTATTCATGCACCGTAATCAAAATACCTAAAGCGACAACAAAAGAGGCTAAATTCCAAAAAAAATCAAACAACTATAGATTACCTTTTTCGTTAACTTCATTAATCGCCACATCATTGACTACAAAGCAGCCACTGGCAATTAAATTACGTGAAAATTCTCTAGCACTTGCATCAAGCGCAACGACATCATCAATTGATGCCACCCTTTCTGAGACAAATTTATTCACAGAAGTTTCATTTATTTTTGCAATATCAGTAAATTTTATTTTTTCGTTCAAAAAAGCATCAACGGCAATTTCATTAGCGGCATTTAAGGCTGTACATGCACCTTGGCCACTTTTACAAGCCGCTATGGCTAATTTTAAATTAGGATACTTTTGATAATCGACATCTTCAAATTCAAATGATGGCGTATTGAAAAAATCTAAGGGTGCGACACCTGAATCAATTCTCTGCGGATAAGCCAAGGCATGAGCAATGGGGGTACGCATATCAGGATTACCCATTTGAGCTATCACGCTACCGTCTTTATATTGCACCATTGAATGAATGGTACTTTGCGGATGTAAAACAACGTGGATATCGTCAGGGTCGATATTAAATAACCATTTTGCTTCAATAAATTCTAGACCTTTATTCATCATGGTCGCAGAGTCTACAGAAATTTTACGGCCCATTTCCCAATTAGGGTGGGCACACGCTTGTGCTGGGGTTACTTCTGCTAACTGTTCGACTGAAAAAGTTCTAAACGGACCACCTGAGCCGGTCAGTAATATTTTACTGACGCCATTACTTGCTAAGTCGCATCGACCTGGCTTAGCTTGTACATTAGCGGGTAAACACTGGAAAATAGCATTGTGTTCACTGTCTATCGGCAATAATTCTGCACCATACTTTTCAACCGCATCTATAAACAAAGCGCCTGAAGTCACTAAAGCTTCTTTATTTGCTAACAGTACTCTTTTACCCGACTTAACTGCAGCCATAGTAGACAAAAGACCTGACGCTCCAACAATAGCAGCCATAACAGTATCTGAGGTATCAGCTTGAGCAATATCAATTAAGCCTTGTCCGCCACTGAGTACTTCAATATTTTGTAAACCGTTTTGGTCGAGTTTTACTTTTAAAGCTTGTGCCGCATGCTCGGCCACCATAACGACAGTGCTCGGTTTAAATTCCAGACACTGCGCCAACATTTCATCAACCCGGGTATTCGCCGATAAAGACTCAACAGAAAATAACGTGGGATGAAGTCTAACAACCTCTAAGGTGCTAACACCTATCGATCCTGTTGAACCTAAAATACAAAGTTTACGCATCGTTTATATCAACCTACTGCCAGCCTAATAAGGCATAACATAATGCATAAATCGGCGCAGTAGCCGTTAAACTATCAATTCTGTCCAAGATACCGCCATGACCAGGTAAGATTGCGCCACTGTCTTTTATGCCTGCTTGTCGTTTAAACATACTTTCATTTAAATCACCTAGCACTGACACTGTTGTGATGATAGCGGTGACAATTAACGCTAACGTAAATTGATGTTGCTGCCATCCGAGCGAGTAACCGGCAATACTGATAAAGATACAGGCACAAACAACACCACCAATAAAGCCTTCGAGGGTTTTGCCTGGACTGACATTGGGTAAGAGTTTACGTTTACCGATAGATTTACCGACAAAATAAGCACCTACATCAGCACTCCACACCATTAAGAATAAAAACATAATCAGCTGAGCGCCATTATACGGATCTTGGTTGTAATCATTACTGCGCAGCACCATAAAAGCGAGCCAAGTAGGAATAAGCGTTAACCAGCCAAATACACCACGAATCGAGCGATGGCTTGACCAAAACTTACTGTAGCGAGGATAAAGAAAGGTTAGCGTTGCTGATAGCACCCACCAAGCAACAGCAATCCATAATACCAGCGACACACCTGAATGGAGCTGCCCATCATTAGACCAGAGTTGTAACAATGGTAGTGCGTACCAAAGCACAGATATAAGAATAATCGTCGCACAAACAAAAGCAAGACGACGGCGTTTATTGGCAAAGCCCATTAAAGGCCCCCACTCCCATGCACCAATAGCCATAACAGCCATAAACAAAGCCGCAAATTGATCTAGAGGTAAATAGAAAATGGCGAAAATAGTTAAAGGCGCTAAGATAACAGCGGTAATAATACGTTGTTTTAACAAATGGAAACCCTTATAAATGCTATTTAATTTTATCGTTATTATTGTTTTTAATTTATAGTCTTAAATTTTTATTTGTTCACCTGTTTGACCAAAACGTCGTTCTCTTTGGTCAAAGCATCCCAT
This sequence comes from Colwellia sp. BRX8-4, assembly GCF_014077345.1. Classification (NCBI taxonomy): domain Bacteria; kingdom Pseudomonadati; phylum Pseudomonadota; class Gammaproteobacteria; order Alteromonadales; family Colwelliaceae; genus Colwellia; species Colwellia sp. BRX8-4. Next base: position 227,164 of record NZ_JACGVS010000003.1, on the reverse strand, counting down.
TGCGTTAATGAGCGCTTGTTCATCAAAATCAGGCCATAGTGTTTCTGTAAAATAAAATTCTGCGTAAGCTGCTTGCCATAGCAAAAAATTACTTATGCGAAAATCACCACCGGTACGAATAAGTAAATCAAGTTCAGGTAAGTTAGCTAAACAAGTATATTGATGGAGTGTTTCTTCGGTTATATCATCAACAGACATGGTGTTATTGGATACTTTTTCAGCTAAAACTTTAGCGGCATTAGCTATGTCCCAACGTCCGCCATAGTTAGCTGCAACAGACAATACCATACCTTTATTGTTTGCGGTTAAATCTTCTGAAACTTTTATTTTTTTTTGTAAATTTTCTGAAAAACGTGAAACATCGCCAATCACTTGGAAGCGCACATCATTTTTATGAAGCTTTTTCACTTCTCGTGTTAGCACAAACATGAATAAATCCATCAATACGCTAACTTCTTGTTCTGGACGTTGCCAATTTTCACTACTAAAGGCAAAAAGTGTTAATGCTTTCACCCCGTATTTTATCGCAGTACTCACTGATGTTCGAACTGATTCAACACCTGATTTATGACCTGCAACCCGTGTTTTTCCACGTTGTTGTGCCCAGCGTCCATTACCATCCATTATAATGGCAACGTGTTGCGGCACTTTGATTAAAGTATCTGTTATTGCTTCAGTCATAATCGTTCCGTCATACTAATCAAGCTAGATTCAAATTTTCTGTAAAAAAAACCGTAGTGATCATTTAATAACTACGGTTTATATTATCGGTTAAAGAAGTTATATTTCCATTAACTCTTTTTCTTTAATAGATAAGATATCATCAACCTGTTTTACATAAGTATCGGTTAATTTTTGAATATCATCTTCAGACTGATGCATTTCATCATCATTAATTTCTTTTTCTTTATTCAATGATTTTACATCTGAATTAGCATCGCGGCGAATATTTCGAATAGCGACCTTGCCATTTTCAGCTTCATTTTTAACCACTTTAACAAGATCTTTACGACGCTCTTCTGTTAAAGGTGGTAAAGGAATACGAATAAGTGTTCCTTGAGATGATGGGTTCAAGCCCAAATCAGATTTCAAAATTGCTTTTTCTACCGCGCCGATCATGCCTTTATCAAAGACAGTAATCGCTAAAGTACGCGCATCAGGTGTAGCAATGTTGCCCACTTGACTTAATGGTGTTTCCATACCGTAATAATCAACAACAATATTATCAAGTAAAGAACGATGTGCTCGCCCCGTTCTTACTTTGTTTAAATTGCTTTTTAATGATTCGATACTTTTACTCATACGGTCTTGAGCATCTTGTTTTATTTCATTTATCACGTTGAATTTCCTTTAAATCAAAAATTAAACTAAATTTTCTGAATGGTCGATAGTTGTACCTTCATTACCGCCCATTACCACTGCTTTTAGTGCACCTGGCTTATTCATATTAAAAACACGAATAGTCATATTGTGATCACGCGCGAGCGTAAATGCGGCTAAATCCATTACTTTGAGTTCTTTTTCTAATACTTCGTTATAACTTAATTGGCTATATAAGGTAGCATCAGGGTTTTTAACAGGGTCATCTGAGTAGATGCCATCTACCTTAGTCGCTTTTAAAACCACATCAGCTTCAATCTCAATGCCGCGTAAACAGGCTGCTGAATCTGTGGTAAAGAAAGGATTACCGGTACCGGCACTGAAAATAACAACACGGCCAGATTTTAATAAACTGATGCCTTCAGCCCAGTTATAACGGTCACAAACACCTGCCAAGTCAATAGCAGACATTAATTTAGCATTAACAAAAGCGCGATGTAAGGCATCACGCATCGCAAGACCGTTCATTACGGTTGCTAACATACCCATTTGGTCACCAACAACGCGGTTCATTCCTGCTTCTGCAAGACCAGCGCCACGGAACAAATTACCGCCGCCAATAACTAAACCCACTTGGATGCCCATTTCAATCAGTTCTTTAATTTCTTGAGCCATACGATCCAAAACTTTAGGGTCGATACCGAAACCCTCTTCACCCATTAAGGCTTCACCACTAAGTTTTAATAAAATTCGACGATATATTGGTTTTGGACTGATGCTCATAAAAAACATTCCTGTATTTTGTCTATAAATAGGCGAAAAAAATAGCCGTGATCAATTTGACCGCGGCTATTTTAATACGTTTAGCTGACTATCGAAAGTCTAAACTGAAAAAAGAACTGTTTTACTGAATTAAATGCTTAAAAATTAAGCTTTTGATGCAGCAATTTGTGCTTCAACTTCAGCAGCAAAATCTTCTTCTTTCTTAGCAATGCCTTCACCAACTTCTAAACGAACAAAGTTAGAAACCGTAATGCCTTTCTCTTTAAGAACAACACCAACAGTTTTCTTAGGTTCCATGATGAATGCTTGACCTGTCAAAGAAATTTCACCGGTAAATTTCTTCATACGACCTATGATGATCTTTTCAAGTAATTCAACAGGTTTTTTCTTTTTATCATCAAGAGCATCGTTTTCAGCTTTTAAGATATCTAGTTGAATACGTTGTTCATTTTCTACAACACTATCAGCAACATCTTCAGGTGTTAAAAATTCAGGCTTACTTGCAGCAACGTGCATAGCAATGTGCTTTAATGATTCAGCATCGCCTTCACCAGCAACAACAACACCAATACTAGCGCCATGGCTGTATGAAGCTAATGCAGCACCTTCAACGTATGAAACGCGACGGATATTGATGTTTTCACCAATTTTAGTCACAAGCGTAATACGCTTTTCTTCGAATTGAGCTTGTAACTCTTCGATTGTCGCTTTTGATGCTAAAGCAGCGTCTGCAACTTCGTTAGCAAAACCTAAGAAGTTAGAATCTTTTGCAACAAAATCAGTCTGACAGTTAACTTCAAGAAGTGCAGCAACGCCATCAGCGCTTTTAATTAAAATAGCACCTTCAGCAGCGATGTTACCGGCTTTTTTAGCCGCTTTTGCTTGACCGTTCTTACGCATATTTTCAATCGCAAGTTCCATGTCGCCTTCAGCTTCTTGTAAAGCTTTTTTACAATCCATCATGCCCGCAGCTGTGCGTTCACGAAGTTCTTTTACCATTGCAGCAGTAATTACCATGAGAGAATTCCTCAAATTTTGTTATCCCCTAAACTATTTAAAGCCGGGCATAAATATTAATATGTTGCCACAAGCGCTAACACGCTTGTGGCAATAGCAAAAAAGATTATGAAAAACTGAAATTATTCAGCTTCTACAAAACCGTCTTTTTCAGCTTGAACAACAATGTTCTTTTCACGACCAGCTAAAACTGCGTTAGCAGCAGAATCAGTGTATAAAGTCACAGCGCGAATTGCATCGTCGTTACCCGGGATAATGAAATCAATGTTATCTGGGTTTGAGTTTGTATCAACTACAGATATTACTGGAATACCTAAGTTTTTAGCTTCTTTAATAGAAATGTGTTCGTGATCAGCATCAATGATGAATAAAACGTCAGGTAAACCACCCATGTTTTTGATTCCACCAAGACTTTTGTCAAGTTTTTCCATTTCACGTGTACGCATCAAAGCTTCTTTTTTAGTAAGAGCTTCAAAAGTACCGTCAGAGCTTTGTGCTTCAAGATCTTTTAAACGCTTGATTGATTGACGAACTGTTTTCCAGTTAGTCAACATACCACCTAACCAACGGTGATTAACGTAAAACTGATCACATTTGATAGCAGCATCTTTAATTGCATCGCTTGCAGCGCGCTTAGTACCAACAAATAAAACTTTACCTTTTTTCGCAGAAACACCTGATAAGAAAGCAAGGGCTTCATTGAACATAGGAACAGTTTGTTCAAGGTTGATGATATGAACTTTATCGCGTGAACCAAAAATGTAAGTTTTCATTTTTGGGTTCCAGTAACGGGTTTTGTGACCGAAATGAACACCTGCTTTAAGCATATCGCGCATAGAAACGTTTGGCATGATTTTTCCTTTATTTGGTTTAGGGGGTTAAGCGTTCATACATTCAAATATACCTGACTCTTTATTGTTCGATTATTTGCTTATAATTAAGACAAATTCAAACTGAGCACCCCGACATATTCTTAATAAATGTATGTGAATTTATAATAAGTATTATTATTTTTAATAATACAAGTTTAAAAGCTAAACACTATCGATAACAACAAGTTAGTAATCGGATAACCGAAAACACTGAGTAATACTTAGATAAAATCTAAATAACTATGCTATTCAATCGACAAATTTAACGGCGCACTTTATACCATATTAATTTACCAAAGGCTAGAAATTAACAATTAAAGGTCAATATTTCTTAATTAATATAGTAATAATATTACTGGGATAATTTTACTGTACGCGCTAAAATTAGCGGTTCTATATTTTATTAAATTTTTGACTTAACACTACGGCGATATATGACCATGTCTACTGAACTCTTTTTTATTTATGACACACACTGCCCTTGGAGCTTTGCGACAACTTCTTTAGTTAAAGAAATTGCTGATGCTTATCCAAATATCACTTTAAATTTATGGCACAGTGCTCACTATGAAGGAGATGAGAAAGTCAGCCGAAAAACTATTGATGCCGTTGAAGATGACGCTAACATTGAATTTAGTCACGAATATGTGAAGACACTTAACGTAGAGAAAGACTCAACATTAAGTGCTAATTTAATAGGATGGGTCAGTCAAAAAGTGCCTCACTTAACTTTAGAGCTTATTACCGCTATCCAAAAACAGCATTTTGAACAAGGCACAGCGTTTACGCACGAAAGTGATTTTCAGCCTATCATTGATGAACTTAAGCTATCACCGCCTGCAAAAGTATTTAAAGAAGGTAAAATAGCTAAGGAAGCCGAATTTGTTTTACAAGAAATTTATGACTTTCAAGAGTATATTGGTACAAAAGCGATCCCCGCATTACTAATTGCTCATAATGAAAACCTAACCTTACTCAATCATAACTTATATTTACAAAACCCTAGTGCAATAATAGAAGCTGTTGAGCTTGAACTTGCAAAAAACTAGACCAATAGACAATAACGACACTTTTAGGCAAAATAACAACCGTAGCCTTTACACTAAACAGACAATAGAGGAATAAATGGGTATTACAATTAAAACTCAGCAAGAAATAGAAAAAATGCGTATAGCAGGAAAACTTGCCGCCGACGTATTAGAGATGATCACACCTTATGTAAAAGCGGGTGTGACAACCAATGAGTTAAATACCCTATGCGCTGACTATACTGACAAAGTGCAAGATGCCATTTCAGCGCCATTAAATTATCATGGCTTTCCTAAATCAATTTGTACCTCAGTTAATCACGTGGTGTGTCATGGTATTCCTAACGACGTGCCATTAGTTGATGGCGACATCGTTAATATGGACATCACTGTTATTAAAGATGGCTATCACGGTGATACCAGTAAAATGTTTCTTATTGGCGAAGTAAGTCTTGAAGACAATCGTTTATGTCGTATCACCAGAGAAGCTTTGTACGTCGGATTGAAAAAAGTAAAACCTGGCAACACCTTTGGTGAGATTGGCACTGCTATTCAAAAGTTTTTAAAAAAATCAGGTCGTTACTCTATTGTAAAAGAATATTGTGGCCATGGTATTGGCAGCGTTTTTCATGAAGAACCACAGATCGTTCATTATAAAAATACCGACAAAGAAAAAATGCTTGAAGGTATGTGTTTTACTATCGAACCTATGGTTAACCTTGGTCGTGCTAATACACTACTAGATAAAGAAGATAATTGGACCGTTTACACCTTAGACGGCAAAAAGTCGGCACAATGGGAACATACACTTGTGGTTACTCGCACAGGCTGTGAAATTTTAACATTGCATAGCGATGATACGATTCCAAGACATCTACATAACTAGTTTTATTACTAGTTTTGTTAACAAAGTATAAGTTAGCGATAGTCGTTATTTGCTTTTTAATGGCTAAATAAAGCATGATGTCTATCGCCTTAACTTATTGAGTAAAATATTCAGCTATGCAAACTCTTTTTCCGATAGAATATAGTACCCCATTAGCCGTTAGCTCCCCTTTTATTTCTACTCAAGATATTTGTCAACTTAGCCGCGATTTTCAGCAATGGCAAAAAGATAAATTTCCTTATGTAGAGGTATCCATATTAGTATCAACGCGTTCAGAGTTTGTCGACAAAATTCTCCATAAACTTTGGTGCCAGCACAATTTAGATGAAGATCAAATTAGCTTACTTGCTGTTGGTGGTTATGGTCGAGGTGAATTACATCCTTATTCTGATGTCGATATATTATTACTGACTAAAGAAAAGATCAGTGATGCCTTATCCGAAAAAATATCTGCTTTTATTACTCAGCTATGGGATGTAAAGCTCGATATTGGTCACAGTGTCCGCAGTGTTAAAGAATGTGTAAAACAAGCAAAAAGCGACGTTACCATAGCGACAAACCTGATGGAAATGCGCCAAATTTGTGGCAACGAAGCCCTCACTCAGAATTTATACCCGTTATTGGCAAAAGATGGCTTTTGGACCTCAAAAAAATTCTTCTTGGCCAAACGCGAAGAACAATACGAACGCCACCAACAATACCATGGTGCTTCTTATACGCTAGAGCCCAATTTAAAAGCTAATCCGGGTGGCCTGCGAGACATTCAAACCATAGCTTGGGTTGCCAAACGACATTTTGTTGCCGACTCACTTGAAGAACTTGTTGCCCATCACTATTTAACACAAAACGAATTTTTTGAATTATTAGAGTGTCAAGACTACCTATGGCGGATGCGTGCCGCTTTGCACATTATTGCGGGTCGTAATGAAAACCGTTTACTCTTTGATTACCAAGGTGAAGTTGCCAGTTTAATGGGCTTTGGTGATGAAGGTAAATTTGCTATTGAACGCATGATGAAGCGATTTTTTCGTATTATTGGCCGTGTTGCTGAACTTAATAAAATGCTATTACAGCATTTTGAATATGCCATTATCAAAAAGAATCATCCGGTTGAAAAGATCCCCCTGACTAAAGATTTTATTATTATTGATGGCCAAATAAATGCAGTAAATGACAGAGTTTTTATGAGTTCAGTAAAAATTATGGAACTGTTTTTACTGGTTGCTCAAAATGAAAATATTACCGATTTACACCCTCAGACACTAAGATTATTAAGAAATGCCCGTAGACGTTTAATTTCAGGGCTGATGGATTACGCCGAATGTCGACGAATCTTCATCGAAATTATGAAGCATCCTAATGGCTTAGGATTAACCTTTAGCTTAATGCATCGCCATTCGATTATTGCCGCTTATTTACCACAATGGCGAAGTATTGTTGGGCAGATGCAGTTTGATTTATTTCATGCATATTCAGTTGATGAACATAGCTACCGCTTAATTAAAAATATTTACCGTTTTAGCCAACCTCAACACGACAATGATTATCCGCTTTGTAGCAAGATAATGCAGCGTATTCGTAAGCCAGAAGTATTATATATTGCAGGCATTTTTCACGATATTGCGAAAGGTCGTGGTGGTGACCATGCAAAGTTAGGTGCAGTTGATGCCTTAGAATTTAGCAAGGTTCACCCGATAAGTGATCACGATGGGCGCATGATAGCCTGGTTAGTCAAAAACCATTTAGTGATGTCGGTAACCGCACAACGTCGAGATATTGCTGATGAAGAAGTGATCAGAAATTTTGCTGCTATTGTCAGGGATGAAGCTCACTTAGATTATCTCTATTGTTTAACCGTTGCTGATATGCGTGCAACCAATGAAAGTTTATGGAATAGCTGGAAAGCAAATTTACTGCAAGAGCTTTATTTTAATACCAAAAGAGCCTTTCGCCGCGGACTCGAAAAACAAGTTGATTTACGTGCAAAAACACGAGAAAACCAAGAAAAAGCACTTGAACTGCTCAAAGATTACGAGTGCGATGCTAATCAAATTAGAACCTTTTGGAAAAAGCTTAAAGCCGAATATTTTTTACGTTATTCACCGGTACAAATTGCTTGGCATAGCCGTCATATAATAAAACATAGTATCGTAAAACCTTTAGTGTTGATCAGTCCTAAACCTTATCGAGGCGGTACTGAAATATTTATTTATACCAAAGCCTCAGCAAATATTTTTGCAAAAATGGTGACCTTACTCGACGCGCAGCGTTTATCGATTCATGATGCTAAAATAATTAGCAGTAAGAAAGGCTATACCTTAAATACGTTTGTGGTATTAGATCAAAAAAACAGAGCGATTACGGACAGCAGTCGGGCATTAGATATAGCAAACAAACTCACTAAATCATTAATGAAGCCACTGCCAAAAGTAAAAAACAAACCTGCTCCCGCTTATATTGATAACTTTAAAGTTCCTACTAAAGTGAGCTTTATCGAAACGGCAACCGATAAAACTACGGTATTAGAAATAATTGCGCTTGATCATCCCGGCCTATTAGCTAAATTTGCCAAAATTTTTCAAGAAAACAAACTAAATATTCACTCAGCAAAAATCACAACTTTTGGTGAAAAGATAGATGATGTTTTTACGGTTTCAAACACTGATAATTTAGCGTTAACACAAGAACAACAGCAAAAACTTTCAGCGATGCTATGTGAAAAACAATTTAGCATTTAACACTTTAGACCATAAATTTAAAAGAATAGGAATTACCATGTCAAACTTACAAAGCACCATAGAACAAGCTTTTGAAGATCGAATGAACATCACGCCAAAAACGGTTTCAACTGAAGTAAAGCAGGCGGTGTTAAACGCATTAGCCGCCTTAAATGATGGTTCAGCACGTGTTGCAGAAAAAGTAGCCGGTGAATGGGTTGTTCATCAGTGGCTAAAAAAAGCAGTTTTACTCTCTTTTAGAATTTGGGACAACGCAGTCATCGACGGCGCCGAAAGTACCTTTTTTGATAAAGTTCCGATGAAATATACTGATTACACACAAGCAGACTTTGAAGCTGACGGTGTTCGTGTCGTTCCTGGCGCATCTGTGCGCACGGGTAGTTTTATTGGTAAGAATGTAGTGGTTATGCCAAGCTTTGTTAATATCGGCGCTTATGTTGATGAAGGCTGTATGGTTGATGCATGGGCAACTGTCGGTTCATGTGCTCAAATTGGTAAGAATGTACACTTATCTGGTGGTGTTGGTATCGGTGGAGTTTTAGAGCCTTTACAAGCAGGACCAACCATTATTGAAGATAATTGCTTTATTGGTGCACGATCGGAAATTGTTGAAGGTGTAGTTGTTGAAGAAGGCGCTGTAATCTCTATGGGCGTTTACATTGGTCAAAGTACTCGCATTTTTGACCGTGAAACGGGTGAAATACATTATGGACGTGTGCCAGCAGGCTCAGTAGTCGTACCGGGCAACTTACCTTCTAAGTGTGGTACCTACAGTTTATACGCAGCGATAATCGTTAAAAAAGTCGATGCTAAAACACGTGCAAAAGTTGGTATTAATGCTTTACTTCGTTCGGTATCAGAAGAATAAAGCGATAAATTCTTTGTAAAAATAGCGGTGAATTTATAACCGCTATTTTTTTGACAGCTGAACAGTCTTTGCTATAGCTTGGCTGTCAAAGTTAATGATCTTTACAAAAACACCTGCTTTCATTAAATAAAAAAATTAAAAATTCTTTATAAATAACAGTTAATTAATTATCCTCACTTCATTTAGCTCAACTGATTTAACAATCAATAAAACACTTGGCATACCATTTGCCATCTAGAGGTATCACTTGTTTTATTATTGACTGATCATGAAAAATATTTTAACTTTGCTTGTTGTTCTTAGCGCTTTATTTCTGACGGCTTGTCGCTCGACCCCACAAGTAGCAATAGAAAAAAAACCATTGCTCTCTGACCATCATTTGATGATGTCATTGCTTCATCGTCCAGTAACGGAAGATCAGCAAATGATGTTAGCATTTGCTCAGCAACGCGAACGTTATAGTAATGATATTTTTGTTAATACTGTCAATATTAAAGGGCCAAAAATTAGCGACGATAATAGCCAACGAACCACACATGTTTATGCTGCTTTAATTGCTAGAGATGTAAATTCTATTCGTATTATTACCGCTGAATAAGCTAATTTAATGATTACGTTAAGGTCTTTATTATTTTAGTCTCCCAAGATAGTTCATCAAAAACCTCTAGCCATTGCTGATCAAATTCAGCTTCAATTGTCAGCTGTACGTTGGTAATAGGGTGAATAAATACCACTTTTTTAGCGATTAACATCAGCCGCTTAAAGCCAAAATGTTCAATAAAAAATGGATTTTGTTTATTATCCCCATAATTAATATCACCTAAAATAGGATGGCGTAAATGTGCTAAATGACGGCGAATTTGATGTCTTCTTCCCGTGGTAGGCAGTAATTTAATTAATGAATAACGCACACTATCAAATTTACCGACCTTAATAGATAAACTTGCAGTTAATAAAGACTCGTAGTGAGTAACAGCATCTTGCGGTGCTTTATCAAGGCTAACATTTTTATCACCTAATTTATCGAGCTTCTCTTTAAGGGGATAATCTATTTCGCCTGCCCCCAGTAAATGACCACGCGTCAAAGCAAAGTATGTTTTTTGAATTTTTTTATCAATAAACACTTGCCCCATTAATCGGGCTACTTCTTCGGTTAAACCAAATAATAGAACACCTGATGTCGGGCGATCTAATCGGTGAAGGGGATAAACATATTTACCCACTTGGTCACGCACCAATTGTAAGGCAAAATATATTTCATCTTTATCCATATAACTTCTATGAACAAAAAGTCCTGCTGGTTTGTCAACGGCAACAATGTAATCATCTTGATATAATATCGTTAAGATGGGTTTTTCATCAAAAGGCATGATTATCTCTAGGTTTCTTATCTGCTATGCAAAAAGCAAATAGTATTGATCTATTATTATCTCTATAATGCCAACATTATTCGATTATTATTTTATTTATTATTTAAGCTATGAATACTATTTCTTCTATTTCTGAATTATTAAAGCTTTCTGGCTCTCAATATCGGGTATTTGATATTGGCCGAAAAATAGATAAATTATCAAAAGATAGTTTTACTAAAATTGAAGCAAACCAGATCCCTTATCCATTCCCTTCTCAAGGCCATGCCTTTATAGCAATAGCTTTTTGGCAAAAGCAAAACGCTTCACCATATTTATGGTTTGTAAAGATACCTCTTGATGAGCGTGGTTTACTTAACTTAGCCGCAAGGGATCATTTTATAGCTATTATTATTGAAGCATTAGGTGCTGAACTTAGTACGGCGCCAAGCGAGCAACAAGAAGCCTTACTTAAAAGTAATCCTTATCATTTTACTCCGCCACAATACAAACTAGCCTATATGAACAGTTTAATTTCGCTAGAAACAAAAAATAATAGTAGCCAATATTTTTCAGGCGCATTAAGTTATTTATCGGGCGAAAATTCTTGGCAGGATTACCACAACGTAGGCGTGCAAGGCTTAAATGATTTTGCCGTACGTTTATCAGCTAAAGAAATACAAAAAATAATAGTCAACGCTCTTCCTCAATTACCTTCGCAGGTTCTTAAGCCATTATGTTCAGCATTAGAAAATGTTAAGTTATCAGTAGATATTATTGATAGACTCATTGCAGAATTTAAGCTGCGTGAGAGTGCAAAAGATGAAGACAGTAACGCTGAGCTGAGTTTTATATTACGAAGTTTATCATCAAGTTGTGAACACCCTCATGTGGTAATATTTATTAATACCCTGATTAAGCAAGCGTCGCCTGCACAAGGAATGTCTGAAGAAATAGCGATAGTGATTGCTGGAAGATGTTGGCAAGTTTTCACCAGTGAACCGCAAATCATGTCTTTTTTGGAGTTATTAGTAACTCAGCATGATATTGCCGTTTTCCAAGCTATTTTTAAAGATTTAGTGGCTATTCCTACTTTACGGCCATTAATATTTCAATGTATGAGAGCGCCAAACCGTAGCGATGAGTTAAGTAAAGCTATTGGTATGTTATTTCAACGCTAATGATAGAGAGCTAGAATGGAAAATATTTATTTATTACTGATTGTCTGTTTATTTTTGTGGTATTTCATTTACCTTAGAAAAGTTTCAGAATTCGCTTTACGCCACATAACAGCATATTGTGAAAAAGATGGTTTGCAGTTCATTTCGCTTTCGCGGCGATCAAGTCGCTTAACCTTTAGCAAAGCTTTAGGACCCCATTGGATCAGTATTTTTGATTTTGAGTTCAGCGGTGACGGTGAGTCAAGTTATCAAGGTCAAGCAACATTAAAGGGTTACAAATTAGAAAACACCCATGTTCCCATGTACAAAATATAAGTACTTACCAACGAGTGACCTAGCGACTAAAAGCTAAATAATAAACACAGACCGCCATTGGCCGCTCGGTAACTGCTGCTGCGTTACCCTACTCTCTACTCCCTGCATCCATGCAGTTCTGAACATATACGTTCCTTGGCATCCATGCCACCACGTTATACCGTTCATCCTGAACATATACGTTCTTTGGCATCCATGCCACCACGTTATACCGTTCATCCTGAACATATACGTTCCTTGGCAGCGAAGGTATCGATACCTAAGAGCTGTCATGACCGTTGACGTGCAAGGATGTACTAATGTATCAAAAGACAGGATGTCTGAGAGAGGCCATCCTGAACAATAAAAGCTAAAGTGCTACTTTTTAGTTGCTGAATTAATATTTTGAGCAACTTGTTGAGAAAGCCCCGTTAATGCATCAACCACTTTAAAACTCGCATTTTCCATAACAGTAAGGGCTTTTAATGCACGAGCCGAGTCTCCAGCCTTATGAGCCTTTAACGCCTCAAGCCCATGACTATGAACATCGATATGTGGGCCTTCTATTTGTTTAAAAGCGCTTTGTGTTGCATATTTTTCAGCGCCCTCCCCTTGATAAAACCATTTCCCTAATCGACACATAGTATGATCAGCAAAATCTTCAAGGCATTTATCAGACATACCTAACATCACCTTATAGACGTCAAGTTTCCAAACAACGTGATCCATTTTAACCGTCTGTAAAAATGCATCGGCTGTTGAATGAGTAATAACCGAATACATATTTTTTGATAATGACACAATACGATTCGCGGTATCTTCAATAGAAGAAGTACTGGCGCTTATTGCTTGGCTCTTCTCGCCTACTTGGCCAATACCATTAATAACATCGCCCATTTGTGTATTAACTTGCTCTATTAAGTTAGATATTTCATTGGAAGCCTCCGCTGAGCGTTGGGCTAATGTTCTAACTTCGTCAGCAACGACAGCAAAGCCTCGGCCTTGTTCTCCAGCCCTTGCTGCTTCTATGGCGGCATTTAACGCTAATAAGTTAGTTTGATCAGAAATACCTTTAATGATATTAACAAAGTCATTAATGCCAGAAGTCACTGTTTTCAATTGGTCAACTGATGTTGATGCCGATTGCGTCTCATTAGAAATCTCTGACGTGGAAATAATATTTGTTGCTAACATATCCATGATTTGATCAAAGAGTTGCTGCGACGACTGAAAGGTATCACGATGCTCAATCATACCGGTAGATGAAGATGCTAACTCTTGACGAATTTGGTCAATTAAACTTGAAGACTGCATCCAAAGCTTATTCAGATCTTCATGTGTACGAGCACGACTATCGTTAGTAGACATATCTTCAGCTAACTGAGAATTATCATTTTCGGCTAATAATAATTTTTCTTCTAGTGATTCAATACGATTTTTTAATTGGTTATTCTCAATTTTCAAACGAGAGATTTCTTCTTTGTTTTTTGCACCAAAAATCATTTTATTTTGCTACCTTTAATATCAAGTTTTATACAATTAATATATATTAAAAAACTGCTATGACTAGCGTTTTTTTACATCTTTTCATAAAGTATGTTCAAAACAAAAATCATATAAAGTTAATTCGCCAATTGGAAGTACACTAATGAATAAACAAGCAAGCGTAGTTTTTATCTTTTTAATTTTAATGTTCACTTTATCTGGTTTTAGCCAAGCTAATGACGTTAGTGATAAGCTCTCAGCCAAAAATGCTACACAATATAGCCAGCAATTTATTATTGGTGGGCAACCCAGCGAAAATGATCTCATTATGCTGTCAAAAAGTGGTATTAAAACGGTAATAAATTTACGGGGTACTGGTGAATTTGACGATTTTGACGAACAAGTTAAAGTAGAAGCCTTGGGCATGAATTATATTGCGATACCTATTCGTGGTGCCAGTGATATCAATAAAGAAAATCTCGCATTATTTACTGCTGCCATCACAAATAAAGAACAAGCTTTTGTTCATTGCGCCAGCGGTAACCGTGTTGGTGCTATGTTCGCATTAGATGCGCACTTCAATCACAATAAAAGCATTGATGAGGCGATTGTTACAGGAAAAAAAGCGGGGTTAACTAGCTTAGAAGCTACCGTTAAAAAAGTGTTAAAGACTCAATAAGGTTAACAATCCAGCTGTCTTTATGTCGTAAAGGCTCAAGAAATACTTGAGCCTTTACTCTTTGTCAGTTACAGCTAACTAAGATGTTCTATTATAAAAAATTTTTAATAGAACATCTTAGTTATGAGTAAAAACTTACAAAATATCAGTTTTTACTCATTTAACTTATAGCTTTCACTAACTGATATTAACAACCACTCGACCACGCACTTTACCTGCCATTAAATCACTGGCCACATCGACAGCTTCTACCAAGGTGATGTCGGTAGAAATATCTTCAAAAATATCGGGGTCTAAAATATCAGCAAGTCGTTGCCATGCTTCAATCCTGTCTGCGAGTGGGCGCATCACACTATCAATACCCGCTAAAGTTATGCCACGTAAAATAAAAGGTGCAACAGAGGCAGGAAAATCCATGCCTTGCGCTAAACCACAGGCTGCAACAGTACCACCATATTTCATACTCGCACAAACATTCGCTAACGTATGACTACCTACTGAGTCAATTGCGCCAGCCCAACGTTCTTTTGTCATTGGGCGACCAGGTTGCGATAACGTTTCACGGTCGATAACGGCTGATGCACCTAGTTTTTCTAGATATTTCACTTGATCAACGCGACCTGTTGAAGCAACAACTGTATAGCCTAATTTCGCTAGGATTGCGATTGAAAAACTGCCGACACCACCGTTTGCTCCGGTCACTAAAATTTCACCTTTATCTGGAGTGACGCCATTTTTTTCAAGTGCAATGACACAAAGCATCGCGGTATAACCTGCCGTACCAATAGCCATGGCTTGGCGTGGTGTAAATGCTTTTGGCAATGGGATCAACCATTCACTTTTTAATCGAGCTTTTTCAGCTAAACCGCCACAGTGCACTTCACCGACACCAAAACCATTGAGTAGTACACTATCGCCAACCTCAAACTTATCACTCTCAGTGTGTTCAACTGTTCCGACTAAATCGATACCGGGAACCATAGGGAATTGTCTAACTACCGGACCTTTACCTGTGATGGCCAAAGCATCTTTGTAATTAAGCGTGCTATGAGAAACTTTAACGGTAACATCACCTTCTGGCAGTAAGTTGTCGTCAATATCTTTAACTGTCGCGCGGTAACCTTGGTCGTCTTTTTCAATTAAAATGCCTTTAAACATCTGCTATTCCTTATTTAGACCGATCGTCTATAAATGATGAAAAAATTATCGGGGTAAACCGACTATGTAAAAATTCAGGTAATTATCTAAGGGTGAAGTATTTTGAACTAGCTTTGCTCTACTAACCGCGCCTTCCCAACCCATCCAAAAGTATTCAGCCAGTCGATCGCAATCTGCGTTTGGTGAGATTTGACCTTGCTTTTGTGCTGCTCTGAGACATGTAGCCAAGCGATGCTGCCAACAAAGGAATATATCAATCAATTGCTGTCTAAAACTTTCAGGAAGTAAATCAATTTCTTGGCCTAGATTGCCGATTAAACAACCACGCTTAAATTGATAGCGGACCATGCCTACTTTGGCGCTTTCAACGAAATGACTAATACGTGTTAAAGGAGGAAATGCTTCATCCAACAAACATGCATCTAACTTGTTAGCAAAATAATTAGCGTAGTTTTCAATGACCGCCTGACCAAAAGCTTCTTTGCTGGCAAAATAATGATAAAAAGATCCTTTGGGTACAGCCACTTTCTTTAAGATCTGATCAATTCCTGAAGAGGCAAAGCCATTTTCAGTGAGTTGTTCTAGACCACTGCGAATTAACTCCGCTTTGGTATCTTGATTTTCACGCGCTACTTTGGGCGGTCTACCGCGGCGTGCTTTAATTGCTGGAATATTCATTTATTAATAATAGACCGATCGTCTAGTTAATGCGAGTATTATTATTTTAACTGGTGGTTTATTTACATTTTGTTATGTTTTTATCGCTAAATCATTGACTACTAGGTCGAGTAATTCCATAAGTTGGCTGGCTTGTGTGCTGTTAATATGGGTAAATTTGCAACTGATTGTATTAGGAATACTTGCAGCCTTTATTTTTAATTCTTGCCCTTGTTGTGTTAATTGCACTAGGCGCTTGCGCTTGTCGTTGTCGTCTTTAATTATTTCGAGAAGGCGCTTATCAACCATTTTCTTTAAAATTTGTGTCATCGCCCCACCATCAATCATGGTTTTATCTAAAAGCTCAGCAATAGTTATTTTGTCATGCTCCCACAATGCCATCATGACCACATATTGGGGGTAAGTAATATTGAGTTCGCTTAGTGGCTCACGGTAAGCGCGAACAATACTGTTTGATGCCATATATAATCGATGGCAAAGCTGGTTTTTAAGTTTTAATTGATCAAATGACATAATACTCTCCTGAAGGTTACATTTTAATTTGCACACAAAGTATTTGCAATCAGTATTTGTTTCCTATATATTTTGCATACAAAGTAAATATTAATGACTTGGAGTTTATTATGAACGTATTAGAAAACATTGCTTACACAGCAAAAGCAACAGCAACGGGTGGCCGCGCAGGTACAGCAAAATCTGATGATGGTCGCTTAGACATAACCTTATCTACGCCAAAAGGTTTAGGTGGAGATGATGGACAAGGTACAAACCCTGAGCAATTATTCGCTGCTGGTTATGCTGCTTGTTTTATTGGTGCACTTAAATTTGTTGCTGGTGAAGAAAAAATCAGTTTGCCGAGCGAAACTTATATTAATTCAGAAGTCTCTATTGGTGCTATTGAAGGTGGTTTTGGTATTGCGGTAAAATTAGCGATATCATTAGGTGATATGGATAAAGCACAAGCGCAAACAATGGTAGATAAAGCGCATCTTGTGTGCCCTTACTCAAATGCGACACGTGGTAACATTGAAGTCGTACTTTCAGTAATTTAATATCCGACATAGTTTGACAATAAAGCACGCCTTTATAAAATAAAGCGCGTGTTTTTTTTTGCTATAAAATATCACTGAGTGAGATGCCAATACCAAACCTAGTTTGACTATAGTTATAATCGATAAGGCTTTCACCATAACCAGTAAACACCATTGCGTAGCCCCTTAGTTTACCCCACAGCGGAAAAGTAAAACCAAGCTCAGCAGCGCCGTAATGACTTCTGAAATTTTGTCGACCTTTGAAATTGAATTCATAGTCACGCCATTTATAGGCCATGCTTAACTCAAAGTTACCCATGTAATCTTCGATATCAGGGTTATCGTCTCCGTCGGGATCTAAAGCAAAAGTTTTTTCCTTCTCAGATAACCTTATCCAAGGTTTAATCGATAGCGCAAATTTTTCTTTCTCAAAAAGGATATGTGTGTAAATACGATTCCAACTACGTGATAAGTCTTGTGCTCGCCCGTTAGATTCGTGCTCTACCCCGACAATAAAGCCCGTATTACCTCCAAACGGATGCCAGTTAAGCGGTGCAAGATAGAATATTTCTGGCTGATAATTTGTTTCTCGAAAGGGTTTAGAAATGCCACTCGCATAAATTTGCCACCAGGCACTTAAGGTAAAAGCTGCGTAAAGCCCATCGCCTTCTATAAATATTTTGTCATAATTTAAGGGGACTTTAAGGCTTAGTTGAAATTTTGCTTCAACATTTTCTAAGTTGTCTTCATACCCTTCAAAGGATCTATATGCTTGCTTGTTCACTTTATTTGTTGTCATTGCTGGCAATACAAAATTCATTCTATGAGGAGTAAGCACATAAGGTTCAAACTCAGTCATTTTCTCACGTTTTATTCTATCGGTAATACCGCCTGTTCTACTCTGTAATTCTGTTTGCTCGGTCTTTTTTTGTTGTCTAGTGATATCATTTTCTTGGCTAGCACAAACAGATCTAATTTCGCCAAGCGTCATCGATTCAGCGCCAAGGGTAAACAACTTCATGACGCATGACGCTTTATCTTGCTTAGCACTTACGTATGTCGAAACAAAAATTAATATAAATGCCAATGGCAGCGGATTTTTCATTAGAGTATTCCTTTAAGTAGACAAACAAAGCGAACAGTTACAGCCGTTTTAAAAGCCAATAAGTCGCTAACGCTAAACTTTCTCGATGTAGGCAAAGTCAATGCGCTTTAAAAATTTAGGGCTATCCTGATGATAAAGGCATTAGTAATATCAACAAAAAATGCACCGACCAAAGGTAATATAATGAAAGCCATTGGTGCAGCGCCATGCGCTTTAGTCACCGCCGTCATATTCGCAATAGCGGTTGGTGTTGCCCCCAGCGCAAAACCACCAAAGCCGGCACTTAAAACAGCGGCTTGATAGTTTCGCCCCATTAATGGAAATAAAATATAAATAATAAATAACACCGCAACACAGGTCTGTACACCTAAAATTATAAATAATGGTCCGGCTAAATCAGCTAGGGTCCAAAGTTGCATACTCATCAGTGACATAGTTAAAAATAGGCTCAATGAAAAGTCAGAAACGATGGCCAATGAGCGAGTTCTAGCGGGCCAATGTAATTTAGGTAAGAGATGAGGAACCGTGTTGGACAGTAAAATTCCTGCTAACAGGCAAGTCACAAAAAGCGGTAATTTTAAACCCATCTCCATAAACATCTTATTGGCAAAAAAACCAATAATGATACAAATATGAATAACCAGTAATACCGCCATAAAACTCAGGTGGCTAAAGGACTCTGTATCCGTTTTATGATAAGCAATACCGATAGAAGGCTTTGCTGTTGATTCACTTGAAAGCTGGTACTTAGCCAATAAATATTTAGCAATAGGTCCACCAACTAAACTCGCTACAACAAGTCCAAGCGTAGCAGCTGCAACACCTATTTCAAGAGCATTAGGTACTCCAAGTTCAACAGCATCGGGAGCCCAAGCTATTGCTGTGCCATGACCGCCAATTAAAGAAACCGAGCCAGCCAACACGCCAATGGTTGATGGTAAATCAAGAAGTATTGCGCTGGTTATGCCAACAACATTCTGGATCACAATAAAAGAAAGGGTTAATACTAATAATATCAGCAGAGGTTTTCCCCCTTTAACTAAATCAGAAAACCTAGCGTTGAGCCCAATAGCGGTAAAAAAATAGACTAACAGTCGATCTCGGGTTGATAAGTCAAACGCTATTTCGCTACCCGTGAAAATATAGACTGCATAGATAAATAAAGCAGCAAGCAAGCCCCCCGTTACTGGCTCTGGAATATTAAAATCTCGGAGAAACTTAATATTTTTTGTTAAATACACACCCATAAAAAATACCACTATACCTATAGTGTAAGACATATAATTATCAAAGGGCATTTCAATCATAAGGTATATCCAATTTTACTTTTCCTCTCCATGGCAAGACTAAAAATAAGCGCGTCAATAAGGCTAATACTCATCTAACAAAATATCTCAGCTATATTGACTGATATTCTTTACGTGTTCAATAAGCAGTCACCTTAAAAGTTATTAGATTTGCTCTACCGACGACAAAGCACTTTTACACACGTCAATGTAAAGCGACTTGGCCATTGAGGAACACTTATAATTCAAATAAAACATCACTGCGAATGATATATTTAATCCCCTCAGTAATAGGTAGAGAGCTATGAATACATTGTAAAGGATGCATACCATGAGGAAAACATAATATACCGCCTACTGGGGTTCGAACATCGACATTTTTAACCCTGTCATTTCTTGATGCTGGCTGGTTGGGATCATCAGCATTGACTAAAAAACGTGTCTCTCCACCTTGAAAGTCTTCACTTAATAAGATTAAAAAAGTCATTTCACTATATCGGTCAGAATAAGCATTAGTGACTAGCTCGTCACCAATAATGCGACTACCCGGCCAAGAGCCATCAGAATGAGGCTTAAAGTAGTCAGCAGGGTTATAACGATAGAATCTAAAACGAGCATTGATCCCCAACGCTTTACGACCACCAAAAATAGCCTGTCGGTCGTCCATTAAATGCGCAATTCGTTGCCAAATAGTGCCATCAGTTTGTTCATCAACTATCCAGGTTAAACTGTCATTGTGTCGAACACTGCGCGGTAAAGAAACGGCAGCATCTGGCAAGAAACCTAATTGTTCACTAATATCGATAAGCTGCGCGCACTCATCTTTGCTCAAGACATTCAATAATTGAAATGCTCCAGGCACCTCTATCAGTTCTCGACGTTCAATATGACTGATATCAAAATCTTTGCTCAAATTAGCAGGATTAACCTGACGGTTCCCCCATGCAGGTAAAGCCGGGTGCTCTGCGCCGGCTTCTAATGCGGCGACAAAAAAGTCAGTGTTTGTGTCTATTGTTTGTTTCATATTTTACTCTTTCAATAATGGGTATACTGGCCTTAACGCATTTGCTTAGTTAAAGGGTTGTGCTGACCATAGTGTATTGCTATTGGTTGATAATGCGTAACTGGGTAAACTGGCGATGACCAGCTGCCGTGCCATGAAAACCAAAACCACTTTGTTTCGCCCCAACCCAAGGTCCAAGGCCTCCAGCGCCTTGATTAATAGCGACCATCCCCGCTTCCATTTGCTCTGCAACCTTATTAGCACCATCATGACCAAAAACCACAGCACCTAAACCATATGAGCTGGCATTGGCTCGTTCAACCGCTTCAGACAACTCATTAAAGCGACTAATAGCCACCACAGGGCCGAAGGTTTCATCTTGCTCTAAAAGCATATTAGCGGTAATACCAGTGACAACAGTAGGCTGTATATAAGGCAACTCGTAGTGATGTGTCCCTAATAAAAATTTTGCACCTTTAGCGTGTGCATCTTTAAGTTGCGATAAAACATGAGCATGCTGCTTAGGATTAACAATCGGGCCAAAGTTGACATGTTTTTGATCCCAAGCGCCCACTTGATAACGATTAGCTAAAGCCGTAACTTTCTGCTCGAATTCATCGGCGATCTGCTCATCAACATAAATGCGCTCGGTAGACGTACACATTTGCCCGGCATTTTCAAAAGAACTTGCAACAGCAAATTGTACCGCTTTGTTAATATCTGCGTTTGCCATCACAATAAGCGGATCGTTACCACCCAACTCCATAACTAAGCGTTTAAGCCCTGCTGCTGCACTTGCCATAATATGCTTACCAGCCGCGAGTGAACCGGTAAAGGCGACCATATTAATATCGGCTTCAACTAAAGCTTTGCCGGTATCTGCATTACCGTGCACTATTTGTAATACGTTTTCAGGTAATAATTTATTGAGTGTATTAACAAAAAGTTCAGCAACCAAAGGTGTTTCTTCTGATGGTTTTAACACCACACTATTACCTGCAATTAATGCAGGTAACAGCAAGTTATTCGCCATGGCCAGTGGATAATTCCAAGGCGATATAACCGCAACCACACCTAAGGGGCGATATTGCATTTGTGCATTGTTTGTTATCGCCTCACTTTTGAGCGCTTGCACTATTTCTTCAGTAAAATAAGAGGCGTTCTGAACGGTGCCAGCCACTTCATAACTTGCTCTTCGGTGATCTTTGCCCATTTCTTGGCTAATTAATAATGCCAGTTCGTCTTCAACCATAGCCAGCCCTTTATAGGCCTTGTTTACACTTTGTTGGCGTTGTTCAAGAGACAGTGCTGACCAAGCTTTTTGTGCTTGCTTTGCACGTAACACAACCGCTGCCATTTGTGGGGCTTGAGTAACAGGGACTTCGCCTAAAGGCGCTCTATTAATGGGATCGTATGAGATAAGTTTTGGCATAAAATAGTTTCCTAAGATTGCATTAACATTAATGCATCGAGAGAGTAAATTGGTTATATACTCACATTATGCTAGAGTGGTTAATTAAAGCAACCAGTATACTTTTAGTAACCACTAAGATAAAAATAGAATAATGATTACAAAAACAATAAAAACAACAAGTAACGTAAAAAAAATAAATTCACAAAGCTGTGAAGAACCCTGTCTGATTGAGCGAGGTATGCGCGTTTTAGGGGGGAAGTGGAAAGCCTCTATCCTTTGGCATTTAAAAGATGGGCCCGTACGCTTTAACGAATTATCTCGCATGTTAGGGGGCGCAAGTAAAAAGATGGTTGATCAACGCCTTAAAGAATTAGAAGTTCAAGGCTTAGTAACGCGTGAAGTTATTAGCGATCGTCCTATTGCCGTCGCGTATGAAATCACCGACTTTGGCCGTACCGCATTAGATATTTTAGAAAAGCTCAAAGATTGGACACAAGCAAACAATATTTAACTATAAAGCGGCGCAGTTGCCACGGCATTACAGTAAATTATAGCCCTTTATATGGAAAAGCAGACGGCGCTATCCTTTAACCTGAGCCTGGGACTAATAAACAGAATGCTCCAAAACGCGCTAAACCGACAGTTTATTGAAACTCTGTTATAAACGACGTGCCAAAACGTTAAAGAATCTATTTGAGTGTTATCTTAAATCCTTGCCCAAACAAAAATGGCACCTTAAAGGTGCCATTTTTATTAGGAGTAAAGCTTAAAACGGCATTTTCATCCCAGGAGGTAATTGCATACCACCTGTTAGAGCGCCCATTTTTTCTTTATTTTGTGCTTCAACGCGACGAACGGCATCGTTAAACGCGGCTGAAACTAAATCTTCAAGCATATCTTTATCGTCTGCCATTAAGCTGTCGTCAATTTCAACACGTCGAACACTGTGTCCGCCTGTCATAGTCACTTTAACCATGCCAGCACCTGACTCACCAATAACTTCCATTTTAGCTAATTCTTCTTGAGCTTTAGCCATTTTATCTTGCATTTGTTGGGCTTGTTTCATTAAGTTGCCCATGCCACCTTTCATCATAATTTTTTCTCCAAAGTTCTGTTGCCGCCAAAGATAGATCTTAACGCGACAAATATCAAGTAGCAGTTACAATGCTACAATCGAATTTTCATCTAATTGTGCTTGAAAATGAGTTTTCAAACCAATAATGATTTCATCATTTTGTAATAATTCTTTCGCATAGTCATAACGTTTATCATTAATATGTGATTGAATTTGATACGGATCATGCGAGGTCTCATCGACAATCGTCAATTCTACCGTAATTTTTCGTTGTAAAAAATCAGAGATGCATTGTTCTAACTTTTTATGAGCAACATCACTGTTTAAATGTTTAGTCGCTTGATTTAAGTTAAGTAGCAATAAATCGTCGGTAGACCTTTCATCAACGGTTGCATGTATTGCCAATTGACGCAGTCGCCCTGTTAACGACATGGCGTCAATCATATTTGCCCATTTGTCGACTTGATTAGCAGAGCGTATTTTTGCTGGATCTATCGCACTAACATCAAAAGCTTGCTCAGAAATAGATGTTAATGCAGGAACATCTGAACGAGGCTCTTCTTGAGTTATTGCTTCAAGAACATCTGGACTCTTTGTGTCTTGACGCCCTTTAGCGTCATTTGACTTTTTTGCGCTATTTTCCAACCCTTTTTTTCGACTACGTAACATGTTCCGGGTCGCTATAGCTTTTTCTATAGGCGATTGAGAAGTAGGCGTATCGATATTTGGGGCTATTTCAGCTAAATCTATAGAGGGAGGCATCGCAGGATGCACTTGCTCTGAGGGCGCATCGGGTACAGCAAAGTACTCAGGCGCAGTAATCATAGATTGTTCTTCTAAAGGGCTTGCTGTTGCTGGCGAAGCATTGCCCGTTATAAGGTTAGGTCTACTTTCTTCAGCTGAGTCTATAGAGGGAGACATCGCAGGATGCTCTTGCTCTAAGGGCGCTTCGGGTACAGCTGAGTACTCAGGCGAAGTAATAATAGATTGTTCTTCTAAAGGACTTGTTGTTACTGGCGAAGCATTACCCGTTATAAGGTTTGGTATACTTTCAGCTAAATCGGCTATAGGCTGATCAACTGATGGTTGCTCGACTAGGGGCTGCTCAACTAAAGAAGACGCAACAAAATTATCAGGTTTATTAATATTGCTTTTAGCAAAGCTTACATCGTCAAAGTCGCTGGTTTGACTGACCTGAGTATCGGGTAAACTTTCGCTATTTTTGATTGGTGTAAATGCTAATAATCTCAGTAAAAGCATATCAAAGGCTGCTTGTTCATCAGACGCATAAGGTAAGTCTTTACGGCCATTGAGCACTATTTGATAATAAAGTTGAATATCTTCAGCACTCATTGCTTTACTGAACTTATCAACCAATTGGTTATGCTCAGGCGACAAATCAAAGTGTTGACCAACAACTTGCGTCATAGCAACTTGATGGAGTAACTGAATAAGCTCTGCGGTTAAGCGGCTGTAATTAGGTGCGTATGAGGCTATATCGAGTGAAAGCAGCATTAGTGCTTTAGGATCTTGCTTTAATAAGCTTATCAGTATTTTAAAAACCCAATTTTGATCGACACCACCCAACATCTGTTGAACATTGGCGAGAGTAATACTTCCCTGCCCTTGCGCGATACTTTGGTCGGTTAAACTTAAACAATCACGCATACTGCCGCGAGCGGCTTTAGCTAATAAGGTTAAAGCACCGGGTTCAACTGAGACGTTTTCAGCGGTAAGAATTTGCTGAGTCTTTTGTTCAATTTGGCCGACGGTTAATGCTTTTAAGTGAAATTGCAAACAACGAGATAACACAGTTACCGGAAGCTTTTGAGGATCTGTGGTCGCTAAAATGAACTTCACATGTTCAGGTGGCTCTTCAAGCGTTTTTAATAACGCATTAAAGCTACTACGAGACAACATATGTACTTCATCAATTAAATAAACTTTATAACGGCCACGTGTCGGTGCATATTGAACGTTATCAAGTATTTCACGAGTATCATCAACCTTTGTTTTAGAAGCCGCATCAATTTCAAGTAAATCGATAAAACGGCCCTGGTCAATATCTTGGCATGTATCACAAACACCGCAAGGCGTTGAAGTTATCCCTTGTTCACAGTTCAAGCTTTTAGCAAAAATTCGAGCTATCGTTGTTTTACCGACACCACGAGTACCGGTAAATAAATAGGCATGATGAAGACGTTGCTGCTCTAGTGCGTTAACTAGCACAGTGACAACATGCTCTTGACCCACTAATTCTGTGAATTTTTTAGGGCGCCATTTACGTGCTAATACTTGATAACTCATATGACTGCCTAATCGCCGTTATATTGCAGTAAAGAATAAATCGATAAGCCAAGATCCGTTAAACGTTTTTCACCGCCTAAATCAGGTAATGAAATAACAAATGCAGCATCTGTAACTTCTGCACCAAGCTTTTTAGCAAGCATGAATGTTGCTTCAACAGTGCCACCAGTGGCAAGTAGATCATCAACTATCAAAACTTTATCATCTGCGGTTAGTGCATCTTGATGAATTTCTAAGGTGTCTGTTCCATATTCAAGTTGGTAACTTTGGCTAATTGTCGCTCTTGGCAACTTGCCTGGTTTGCGGACAGGAATAAAGCTAATACCAAGCGCTAATGCCAAAGGTGCACCAAAAAAAAAGCCACGAGCTTCAGTACCAAGAATCTTAGTAAAGCCAGAATCTTTATATTTAGCAGCAAATAAATCTATGGTTAACTGGTAAGCAGCCGGATCATCAAGTAAGCCGGTAATATCACGAAATAAAATGCCTGGTTTAGGATAATCAGGTACGGCGTGAATAGAGTTTTGTAAAAGAGAGAGTTCTGTATCGGTCATCGTTAGCATATCAAAAGTAAAAATTTATCATGGCTAAAGAATAAAGCAAAAGTACGATGATTTACAGTGAATAACGACTTGTATTGGTATTATTTAATTGATTTATTTCATTTACTGCATTTAACAAACTGTTTTCATTAATAGGCTTGGCAATAATGGCATGAAAATAGAGTGAACGAGTTAAAGCGATGACATCAGTAGTGTTTTGAGTTGTCATGAAAATTATAGGAGTGTTAACGGTAAAAGGTTTTTTTTGAAGGTTTTTACTTAACTGAATACCGTTCATAAAAGGCATAAGATGGTCAATAATATAGAGGTCAAAATGCTGCTGTTGCGCCTTTTCAAAGGCAGCTAAACCATTGCCTGCAGTTTCAACGATATGACCCTGTTGTTCGAGTAACGGGGTAATAAAATCTAAAACGTTCTGCTTATCATCAGCGAGTAATATAACCATAGTATTAATACTTCTTATTTTAATTAAACGAGAAAATACTAATTTGAAAGCAGAGTGAACCAACCCATTACCATAGGCAAAAGTGGCGCTGAAACTAATACAATAATCGCTGCTAATAAATGAAATATAGATGAGCTGTCTTTGAAGTCTTCGCCGTGTGACATGTTGATCTCGTTAACTTGAAAATATTCAGCGCGCATTCTAGCCGACAACAAGATTTATTTCTAGTAAAAGTTGATCTAGATCAATGATAAATCATGGCCTTTGTGGCTAGGCATAATGATTGATATTAGACTCATTTACACTTGGTCGTTTTTAAGGGGATGCAGTTAAGATGGCTTTTTGAAAAGACGACGGTTCAGTCATAATACTTGAGATAAACCGGAATATTTAGGATCACTTTGTGCGCAAATAAGGAGTAAAATTTTAAAATGTTGAATGTTTGTTGATGTCACTATACACCCGTTAGTTGTCTTAAGCAGGCAAACAGCTAATTAAATAATCATTGCCATAGCGGACATACCTAAAATCAGTTTTGAGACTGATTTCACGGTATAAAAAACAAAATAAAATTATATAATGAAAACAAAACCATAACGTCTGCAAGTTTATAGTTTTACTTGGCATTCAATATATAGACGCTAAATTCTGCTACAAAATAGTCATTCTGGATTATTAAATAGATTCTAATTACTGCTCAGCTTTTGGGTAAGAAAACTGACAGATAGATATTTCAGTAATTTATATCCAATGGTAAGAAGCAGATATTTGTATGCTAAACTTAACATTAACTTATTGAATGAAGAGTTAAACTTTATAGTAAGTTATAAAAGTTTAACTCTAAATTTTCAATATGCTATTTATTTAGCCGAGCCGACATAAATGATTTTAATCTCT
This sequence comes from Colwellia sp. BRX8-4, assembly GCF_014077345.1. Classification (NCBI taxonomy): domain Bacteria; kingdom Pseudomonadati; phylum Pseudomonadota; class Gammaproteobacteria; order Alteromonadales; family Colwelliaceae; genus Colwellia; species Colwellia sp. BRX8-4. Next base: position 199,702 of record NZ_JACGVS010000003.1, on the reverse strand, counting down.
TCATTTTTGTGATTAAAAACGGCTGCGATATCTTTTATTTCAACACTTGTGGTAGGTATTTTATCTTTTTTGGAGGTAAAATGGTTTAAATACGAAAAAGTATCTAACGCATCATATTTATGGGCAAAATGCGCCATTACCATATCATTACAAGTAACAGAATTAACAGCAAAGCGTTTTGAATTAATCGCAGAACTAATCATACGCAATCTCAGTGCATTTTTTAATCCATCTTTATTATTATTTCCAGCAAACACACACATTTTTGTCTCAATATTACTATCTGTTGCAATAAACTCGTACTTGGTAGCATTAGAATTGAAAGCTAATAATACGAACACTACTGCCAAAGTTAAAATTTTCATAATTGACTCCTTTATAGTTGCAAGTACCCGGTACAACTTAACTAAAACTCTCGAATAGTTAACGGGAGATAGGAAGCTATTTAACACATCCTCATCCGTACGGTTATAGGCATTTTTTGCGCCATTCAGAATTGGTAAAGCCTAATTGTATGAATAAAATGCGATTAAAATGTGTAACTAAAAGTAATATTAATTTTGAAATAATAAGTGTAAAAAAAATGGACACTAGCTAATTAAAAACTCAAAATATAGAGCAAAATCTAATGTTAGATTGGAAATATACATATTTACACCTCGGAAATATACATATTTGCAGTGCAATGTATTATATGCTGTAAAAAAAGCTGACATTTTAGTCTACTTTATACAAGGTGGACGAGCTGCAATAAATCATGCAATACAAACATGTCAACGACCGCTATCGGGCACACTCCAAAGTAATATGAATGTTCAATCATGTCCGCGTATATCAAAATATACAAAAAATTTTAGTATGTATTATAAAATGCGAATGTCTTCAAAGTGGCAAAAGTGATCATTAGAAGCCAATCTCATTTAGTGATTGGTAGTCTTAAACATTATGTGCTTTCACACTATACAAGGGCTCAATTATTTTAATGAGGCGGTCAGTCTAAAAATTTATCAAGGATAATCAACTAAATTTAACGAAGTATCTTTTGAATTGAAGGAATTTTAGCGATAAAAAAACCAGCCATAAGGCTGGTTTTTAACGCAAAGACAAAAGAAGTTAAATAGAAACGTTCTTACGTGCTGCGGTATCTTTGATATAAGTAACCCAACCTTTAGCCGTTCTACGTGACTTAGGGTCTTTTAATGCTTTTTGTACATAAACATTGGCTTGCTTATAATTTTCAAGATAAAAGTATGATTCTGCAATACTTTGGTTCAAGCGACCTTCGTTACTAACACCAATCTCGATGGCTTTCTTTAAAGCAACTATCGCTTTAGCAAATTGCTCATCTTGATTTAACAACATACCTTGCTTGCTGTAATGCTTAGATAAATTAGTCATTTTGGCTAATTCACCGTAGTAAGCAGCAGCTTTACCTATATGCTGAGCAGCATGCCAGCTGTTAGCTAAAGTAAAGAGGTTTTTGTCATCACGAGGTACAACGCCCGAATCAATATACTTTTCCATTAAAACAGCTGCTTTATGTGGAATTTGACTTTGAGCATACAAGTTAGCAAGCATCTTAATTTCGTTTTCTTTATCAAGATAGCCTTGCTTATAAGCTAGATCCAATGTCTGTAAACTTTTTGGATAATCTTCAACCATCGCATAAAACGAGGCTAATTGAGTCCAAAATAGTTTAACTTCAGGGAATAATTGCACTGCTGTTTCTAAAACTTCAACACATTCTTTAAACATCTTACGTTCATAATAAGAGTTTAATTTAAGAACATGTGGGTTTTGGTTTTTCTTATCACCAAAAACCGCGATAGCATTATCGGCAGCAGGAATAACCTTAGCGTATTGTTTAAGTTCTAAATTAGCCTGAGCTATTTTGATCCAAACATTACCATCAGTTTCCCCTGTAAATTTCATCCAAGCATCATAAGCAACAAGCGCTTCTTTATAGCCTTGTACTTGCATCTGCAAGTCACCCACTAGTTTCAGTGAGTCGGCATGCTCTTTCTCATTTAAGATATCAGGTGCAAGTGCTTTGTTAAGGTAGATAATTGCATTCTTTTCGTCACTTTTCTGCGCATACATCACGCCAATAAAACGATCTAAAAAAGCAATATCATAATCTTTTTTTGCATTTATTTCTAAAAGCAAAGTCAGAGCATTATCGATGTTAGAACCATCTTCAGCTTCAACGCCGTAAGCTTCAAAAGCTTTGGCTACCTTTTTACCAACAGTTGGACCAACAAGCTGTGTTTTACGCTCTTGTCTCTCACTCTGTTCTTCCCCTATAGCATAAGCTACAGGAGATAAAGGCAAATGAGCAATCGTTACTGAACCTATGATCAATATGGATATAAAAATCTTATTCATTCTGATTACTCCTTATTCATACTAAAGTCTAGTTGTACCGTTAAACCAGGACGACGTTGAGCAACACCGTCAACAACTTTTGGCTTGTAACGCCATTTTTTCAAAGCGCGTTTAGCCTCTCTGTCAAATATACGTTTCGGTTCTGAATCGATGACTTCAACATCTTCAACACCACCAAGTTCGGTAATGGTAAATGAAAGCTTAACCCAGCCTTCTTTACCATCACGAGCGGCTTGCTGTGGATACTTAGGGTCAATACGTACGATTGGCGATGCATCACCGTCACGTCCAAAACCAGCTCCCGGAGCAGACATACCTGAATTAGCACCAGATAATTGCACACTAGGCATATTAAACGTTAGTCCACCTGAGTTGTTATTAGCTTCAGGCTCTGGAGCTTGAGGCTTAGGTGGCGTTTTTGGCGGCGGTGGCGGCGGCGGCGGTACACGCTGTCGACGTTCTGCTGCTGACTTAGGCGGCGTAGTATTAACTTCTACAATAATATTATCTAATGGATCTTGTTTCGTCATGTCACCACTTGAAACAAGAAAAGCCATAAAAGAAAATAGTGCAAAAGTAACCGCTGCGCCTAGTAGTAATGAAACTAAAAAGCGAACCATAGACTACCCCTTCGCTGCAGCAATAGAAATTCTATCTATACCTGCATCTTTAATCGCATCCATCACTTTAACAACTATGCCATGTTTTGCATCTTTGTCTGCTTGAATGATAACAACATCAGTTGGTTGCTCTGCTAATAATTTTTCAATGTTAGCAGCAACACGTTCGACATCAACGCGACGTTTATCTAACCAAATTTCGCCATTTTCTCTAACAGCAATAAAGATGTTAGCTGATTTTTGCTTGCTTTGGTTAGCGGCTTTAGGTTTGTTAACTTCAATACCAGCTTCTTTTACAAATGAAGTGGTTACTATGAAGAAGATCAGCATGATAAATACGATGTCTAGCATCGGTGTCATATCAATTACTGCTTCTTCGTCTTCACGAATACGTTTACGTGCCATTCGAATATCTCTCTAGTGATGAGGTAAACTGTCAATCAGTTTAGCCTTTGCTAGTTTAACTTTAGCGTCTAACCTTGTACTGAAAAACACTCCTGATAACGCAGCAACCATTCCCGCCATTGTCGGGATAGTAGCCATTGATATACCAGCAGCCATCAGACGCGGATTACCTGTACCTTGTTGAGCCATTGTCTCAAACACACCAATCATACCGGTGACTGTACCTAGCAATCCAATCAGTGGACACATTGCCACTAAGGTTCTAATTGTGAGCATACGTTGCTCTAGTAATTCTGTCGCTTCGGAGATCCAAGTATCTCTAATCCGATGGGCATACCAAGATGTAGTATCTTGGCGTGCATCCCAACGATTGACGATATCGTCTTTCATTGCAGGATAAATTCTTGATAAGAACCAGTAGCGTTCAATCATCATTACCCACATCAGTAAGAGAGCGAAGGCAACAACATATAATACGTTACCACCTGTCGCAATAAAACTCCTGACAGATTCCCAAAGCTCTATCAGGAATAACATTATTTAGACTCCTTCTCAGCAATGGCAGCAATTAATCCTGCGCTTTGCTCGTCAAGCTTTTGCAATACTGACTTACTTTTACCCGCAACAACGCTGTGGATTAAGATAAGTGGTAATGCACAAATTAGACCTAATGCAGTTGTTACAAGTGCAAGAGAGATATCACCAGCCATTATTTTCGGGTCGCCTGTACCAAACAATGTAATCGTTTGGAAAGTCATAATCATACCGATTACTGTACCTAATAGACCCATTAATGGAGCAATAGCAGCAAACATTTTGATTAAGTTGATACCGCGATCGATTTTCGGTGTTTCGCGTAAAATAGCTTCATCAAGTTTAAGTTCAAGTGTTTCAGCGTCAACATTTTTGTTTTCGTGATAAACCTTGATTAAACGTCCTAGTGGATTGTTATCATTAGGCTGTTCAATATTCTTTTCTTGAGTCTTGATGCGAGAGCTAATAGTCGTTAAGAAAATCATACGCTCTAAAGCAATTAAGAAACCAATAACAAGTAATACTGTGATTGCATAACCAACAGTGCCACCTTCATGGTAGAACTCCATAAGAACTTTCTTACGAGTTTCAAGGGCTAAGATACCGCCACGTGAAGGATCTACGTATAGAGGATGATAGCCAGAAGTTTCACCAAAGAAATCAGAAGCTGTGCTAGAAATATAACCCGCTGGCTGTTTAGCCAAAGGTTGAATTTGACCAACTTCATCATTGTAGTTTAAGAAACCGTCAGCAGATACTAAGTTAAAAGTACCAATACGTGTAACAGTTTGCGTAGAGGTTGAACCATCTAAGCTTGTTACTTCAGCGCTAAACTGTGAAATTTTACCCGATTGAGTCATTTCAGTTTGTAAAGCAATCCATAACTCTTCAAGTTGCTCAAGTTCAGGTATTTTCTTAGAGTTGGCAATAACATCTAATGTTGCGCCACGTCCAGGAAATTCAGCACTTACAATTGATGTTACGATTTGACCGTAAGCATCAGCGGCAGCAGCACGAGTAACACCAAACATTTCGCCAAGAGTACCTTTAGCGTTGTCTAATTCAACTGAACGTTGCGCGATAGTAATATCGTTAGCAGCATATTCTTTAGTTAAACGGTCGTTACGTGTATTTTGATTAGCTAATTCTTTCTTAGCTTTATTCAAAAGTGCTTGCTTGTCTGCACGAGCTGAAGTGAACTCTGCTTCGCGCGCTTTATCAAGCTTGCCTTCAGAAATTCGATCGTTTTTAACTTGTTTTAATAAATCATCCAAGTCATTAGCTACGGCTGAAGTTGCTACAGTCATTGACGCAGCAAGCATTACAAAATTAATAATTTTTCTCATTATTTCGCTCCCGCTGCAAATACTGGTAATTTAGTCAAGTCTTTTGGTAATTGGTTACGCGCCATAGCGATTGCATCTTTAGTAGGCTTTAAGTATTCATCGCCTAATGCTTCCCAACCGCGTGTTTCATTGTTCCAAACCCAAACATTTTTCATGTCTAGTGATTGAGCAACTAGAGCTACACGGCCCATATGAACGAAGTCAGCAGTAATTGTACGGTCGCCTAAATCAAGCTCACCTTGGTAAGCTGCAAAAACAGTACCGTAGTTTGCTTCAATTTCGTAAGCTTCAAGTACTAAACGAAACTGTTCAGATACCGAAATATCAGAAGCGCCTAGCACGTCACGTAAATTAGCAACGCGCTCTTTACGATTTTCAATATTCACAGGAATATCTAACGCTACAAACTTGTCTAACGTATCAATCATCTTATACATAAGAGGAACGATACCTTGTTTAGTTTTGTCAATACCAGCGATCTGATCTTCTAAAGATTTGATATTCGCAAGTTGGTCATTAACCATCAATTGAATGTGATCATTGTATTGAGATAAAGTTTCAGCTTCATCAACAGTTAAACGATATTCACCTAAAAGCTCAATAGTTTGTTCATAAATACTATTGATTTTTTGTTGTGATTTTTTAGAAGCTTGAAAAGTGCTAGCTTCTGCTTTTTGTAGTTCTGATAATGCATCTGCAGAAGCGAAGTTGCTTGCTGTTAATGCTAGTGCGCCAATTATCGTCGAAGCGATAAGGCTTTTCTTGTTGCTAAATTTGGACATAGTTCCCAACCAATTGCTATTGAATGTGGATAACATGGAGATGTTAACGCAAATTTAATAATCTGCCATTTTAAGTTTTTATTTCTCTAGAATAAAACAATGCAATACTCCCAGACGACAGCGTTGCTGTCAACTAGGTACATAAAAAAGGCTGCTAATTACCAGCAAATTACATAAATTTGCTGGTTTCGTTACAAAAAATAAACATTAAGTTAAAAAAATCATAAGTGATTTGCAGTAACTTTCTGAATAAATTAGGCGACTAAACAAACACAATTTTCTGTAAATATATTTGCTCCTATTAGTTTTACTAATTCATTCGTACTAAGTCAAATTTATTTATTGAAATATTGATAATATTTATAAAAAAAAGGTTGGTAATTTGACATATTTAAAGATTAAAACCGTGCTACTATTCGCCTATAGCACTAATTTACCTATATTTATTTATGTTTATAGATTCAACTTTTAATTTTGAAATTTGGTTTACTTTATGTGCCATTGGATTTATCGCAGGGCTCATTGATGCAATAGCTGGCGGTGGTGGTATGCTAACTGTTCCAACATTACTCTCGGCCGGTTTACCACCACATCTTGCTTTAGGTACCAATAAGCTTGCCGCTACTTTTGGTTCATTAACTGCTTCAGTGACTTTTTATCGTAAAAAGCTATTTGATCCCAAATTTTGGCGTTTATCTATTTTATATACGGCGATAGGTGCTGTTGTGGGCACGTTTGCTGTTGGCTATTTGTCAGGTGATTTTCTAGAAAAATTTATTCCTATTGTTATCGTTATCACTGCCATTTACACCCTGTTTTCTAAAACCATTGTCACTGAGTTAAAGGGCCTACCTGCGTTAACTTTTCGTTTAAAAATCACCCAAAGTATTCAGGGTTTACTCTTAGGATTTTACGATGGCTTCGCCGGCCCTGGAACCGGGGCATTTTGGACCGCATCCTCAAGTGCACTCTACAAAATAAACATATTACTGAGCTGCGGATTGGCGCGTTCAACTAATTTTGTCAGTAATTTCTGTAGTTTATTAACCTTTATTTATTTTGGTTATGTTAATTTTATTATCGGTATTTCGATGGGTATATTTATCATGCTAGGTGCTGCTGTGGGTGCACATTGGGCAATAAAGTTTGGTAACCGCTTTATTCGTCCTGTTTTCATCATCGTCGTTATTTCTATGTCAGCAAATTTAACTTATCATGCGTGGTTCACTCAATAACAAGGTCAAGAGGTCGTCAAATATGCAATTAGCAATCGACAGAATTACAGCTGTTTTAGATAGTCTAGCTGAGCAGGCTAAAATTATTGATACTGAAAATCAGCAGACTAAATCACATTATCTTTTAAAAGATAAAGATATCTTTTCAGAAGCTTTATTTGCCACCAATAGTGATAAAATAGGCGCATATGTTGATGAGGTACGTGGTAAAACTATCGAATTAGCTCGGTTATTAAAGAGTGGAAAAAAAGAACTATCGCAAAATAGATTACAAGGTATTGAGCAACAAATATCATCAATAATCAATGCAATAAGATCAAACAAAGGGCTTCATCAAGAAGCACAATACCGATTAACAGCGATAAACGCTAGGCGCTATAAGAAAGCGGCAAAAGAACTCTTTAAATCCAGTCAAGCGCTCTATCAGCAATTAGCAGAGCACCACGAGTTTGAGCGCCGCTTACTTGCTATGCTCAATGAAAGAGAGCAACTTCGTCAAAGCGCAACGCCTGCCAAAGCAAAGAAAATATTGGATGAAGTCCTTGCCCTTCACCAAAGGTTAGGTCGATGTCGTCAAGCTATTTCAAAAATAGAGCGCGAAATAGAAGTTTCAGAAAAACCGCGATGATATCTGTTAAATAACTCGCTTTTTGCTTCATCTCGCATTAATCTTAAATAATAACAAACAATAAATTAATCTATTATTTAATCGTAAAAGAGGGCTGGAATGAGAATATCTGATGACATTCATAACTATTATGAAAAATTAGTCGTACAACATTTTGCCGCGCTAAAATTAGAAGAGAAATATGAAGCTGATTTTATTGCTGACCTAACCTGTGTAGTGCTAAATCAACTACCCACTCGTTATATTAGACATGAAGTTGATATGTCATTCTACTTGCCTGCTTCAGAACGTTTTGAAATGGAAAACAATGTAAAAGTTGCGATTAGTAAGGCAATAGAGTTTATGAAAACTCATAACACTTAACTACTGTTCTTTGATTTATTAAGAAGGCAAGTGGTCAAGTCAATGCTCACTTGCTTTTACCCTTAAGCATTCCCTTTAAATGATGACCTGCCCTTTTATTAAACCGTTAAAATTTTAATACCGATTAATATTCATTTTTTTAGCCATTAACTAGCTAAATGCTTTTCACTTCATCAGAAACCAGCTAACCCACTTAAATGGCCTTAAAAGTATAAAGACATAAATACACCTGCATTATGTCTTTGCACTCATTTTTGAGCGTTTCAGTGCTTACAAGTAGGATTTATAAATGTGTGATGACATTAGCAAATAATTTATTAACGGCTGACAAGTATCATGCCCCCTTTAAATAACATTGCTGCCAGTAAAATCATCTGTTGGTAAGTTGATATTTTCTTGGCTTGTTTGTTACGGGATATTCTTGGGACTTTAGATGGAATTATTTCGCTAGCGATAAATACCGGCTCGAATGTATAAATGGGAAATTTTAGTCGTAAAGAGTTGGTACTGAAAGTTGCAAGGTAGCTAAAGATTGTAAGTGATTGATAAAAAGAGTGGTGGCAACCCTAGCAGCCACACCTCGGCACATGAGTCGTCTGCTGCGGTTGCTTCCTTCCGGATCTGGCCGAGTTCACAGAGTATCATTGCGAGGGGACCGAAAGGGTCACCATAGAAAGTTGTCGTTCTCACTTCAACGGCGCGAATTATGGCTAAAGATTTAGCTTGATGCAAGCGCTAGTTATATAAATAAAATCGTTCGCTGTTTTTTTAACCACACTAGCAGGTGTATAGCTAAAATCAACTTGAAATTAGCTTGGAATTACCTTTAAATTATGGACGCTCGCGTGCCAACCGTTCATTAATTTCTAATAAGACTGATTTAATCACCAATAGGTTTTCTTTACCTAAACGTAATAACAGTTTGTCGGCAGCATCAAGGGCTTCTATTTTTTCATCTTTAAAGCGAAACATCACACTGGGGCGAACTAAGTCTAATGATTCTTTTGGAATTTCCATATCCAAGACCTTGGTAATAGCATCATGTAAAACCTCAGTAAAGTTGTCGTCTGGATAGCCTAGCTCTGCATAAGCTTGATCAATCAAAGGCTTCATTTCAAAGTACGACTGCACCAGTGTTTCACTGTCAAATGAACGCAGTAAATCAACATAAAGTGTAAAACGTCGTGCCGCTGACTCATCCCACTTCCAATCACTACTTGCCCCGTTGCTAACCTCATTTGCTAAAAATTTAGTATTAGGTTTAATTAACGGACTATGAGCGTAAGCGATATTACCTTGTGCAAAATTATCAGTGAATACCACAAAACGGCGGATCATATCTTTATCAATGACCAACTTTAACAGTTCTTTACGCCAGGTAAAACTTGGTAGCTTTTCTTGTAACCAAACATCACTTTCATTTAAGGTTGGTAATATCGGTTCAGGCTCAATAGCAACGACGGGTTCTGTCACAACTAAAGGAAAAACTTCTTCTTCAGTTAATATCGGCTCTACTATAGGCTCGGGCGGAATTTCAGCTTTAACGATAGCCACTGGCGCCACTTCAACAACTTCTTGTTCGGTTGTCGATGACATATATAACCAAACTAAGGCGGCTATCACTATAGCAATAATAACGGCAATAATGCCCCAGGAGGTTTGTTTACCTTTTTGCGCTTGATCTTCCATAGGTACCTAATATTCAATTTATCTAAAGAATGCATGATGAATAACCATTGCAACTCGTTTTCATCTAAGTTGCAAGGGAATACGTGATCTAAAATAACTTTTATTTGAAATTGAGTTTTTATCTTTTTATATTATTACTTAACAATTATAAAATAGCATCGTCTTGATTTTCTGGTAGTGCTTTTATAAAAGCGGGTAACTGGTTGCAACGCTCAACAATGGCATTAATAAGCGGAAATGCTGACATATCTACTTTAAAACGATTTGCATTGTAAACTTGTGGAACAAGGCAAAGATCAGCAATAGTGACATCATCACCATAGCAATATTTTCCTGATACCTTTTGTAGTTTTTCTTCAAAGGCAGCAAAACCTATGCTCATCCAATGGTGACTCCAAGCTAATTTATCTCTATCTTCAGCACCTAGTGTATTAACAAGATATTGTTGTACACGTAAGTTTGTTACTGGGTGTACTTCACACGCGATATCTAAGGCAAGTGCTTGCACTTGTGCTTTAGCATAAATACTTTCGGGATAGAGCTGTGGTTGAGGGTATTTATTATCAAGGTAATCAAGTATTGCCATACTTTGATTTAGCACCAAGTCGCCATCAACTGTCTCATCAATTAACGTTGGAACTAAATGGGTCGGATTAAGTGCAATATAAGCTGAACTGTGCTGTTCACCGCCATTGTTAACTAAATGAACGGGTACAGATTCACAATCAATGTTTTTCAAGTGCAAAGCAATTCTTACTCGATATGCAGCGGACGAACGCCAATAACCAAAAAGTTTCATTTTATACCTCTATTTGTTATCTGTATTAATTATTTAAATTTTAACAGTTTTTTTATTGATGTCATATTCACGTAATTTATTTGCAATGGCGGTATGACTTAATCCTAATTTTTTTGCTAATTGTCGAGTACTTGGATAAGCCGGGTATAGTTTTCTAAGTAAATCAGCTTCAAAACTTTTAACCGCAGCATCTAAAGTTCCTTCAAATTCCTTTTCTAGATAACCATGTTCACGTGTATATGCAGGTAATTGCAGATGAGAGGTCATCACAATACTGCCTTCCATTAATGATACCGCACGAATTAATACATTTTCGAGCTGACGAACATTACCAGGCCAAGGATAATGTTCGATAAAATCACGACAGTCATCTGACATAGTGACAATCGTTTTACCAATACGTTGACCAAATTTGACAATAAAAAATTCAGCTAGAGGGATAATATCCGAACGTCGGTCACGTAATGAAGGTATATTTAGTCCAAGTACATTTAAACGGTAGTAAAGGTCTTCTCTAAAATCGCCGGTAGAAACCATGCTAAGAAGGTCACAGTTGGTTGAGCTAATGATCCTGACATTGACCCTAATCTCTTCCTCGTCATTGACGCGACGAAAAGTACCATCTTGAATGACACGCAGTACTTTAGTTTGTAATTTAGGTGACATCTCCCCCACTTCATCTAGAAATATTGTGCCACCGTCTGCTGATTCAAATAAACCCCGTTTAGCTTTATTCTCGCCTTTTGAACCTGCACCAAAAAGTTCTGTTTCTGCATCGTCATCAGGTAATGCTGCACAGCTTAAAGTCATAAAAGGTTTGTTACTGCGATCACTCGCGGCGTGACAAGCATGAGCTAACAGCTCTTTGCCCGTGCCCGTTTCACCAACAATGAGCATTGAAGAGTCAAGGAGTGCCATGCGTTTTGCTTCACGAATAACTTTACGCATCGAGCCACTACTTGCTTGTATACCGGCAAAATTATTTTCATTCGCTTGTTTAAAAGCACTTATTTGTTGGCCTAAACGTGCTTCTGATTTTAAAATTAATACCGCACCCGCTAAAACGGGGATACCGCTTTGATCGGTCACATGGATAGGCATGATATCAGCCACAAAGTCATCATCTTGAAACTTTAAGCGACGCGTTTGAGCAAGTACTTCATCGGCATCTAACCAGCGATTAAAGTTAAAGCCTTTTAACCAATTGCCAACATTATCGCCAATAATTTCATGATCTTTACAGCCCATAATACCGGCAGCTACGGTATTTACAATACGGATATCACCTTTTGCATCAATAGATATAAAGGGATCAGGAAAAGTTTTAATGAGCGTGGAGAGTTCATTACGCTCACGTTCAGAGGGCATAAAAGGTGTTGTTTTTACATCATTCACGCCTTCAATTAAACGTAAACGTGGCATAAAAGTTTGTAATTGGCTAAATTCTAAGTCAGGTATGTTGATAAAAATTTCGCCTGGCTGCTTTAGTTCGATGCCACGTAAATTAATTTCATGTTCAACAAATATTTCTAATACTTCTCGGGCAATGCCGACTCGATCGCAACAAACAATTTCTAAACGCATTTACCTTACCTTAATAGCCAAGTATTCCTGTTCGGTATTGTAAACTAATTTGTACAACAAAAAAAAGCCCCCTGAGGTAGGAGGCTGCTATTATCTAATGTAAGCAAATATTACAAAAGTTTGTCAGTTTTTGCTGCACAAATAAAATCATTACGGTGTAGCCCTTTAATAGCATGTGTCCACCAAGTAATTTTTACTTTGCCCCACTCTAATAAAATCGCTGGATGATGGAATTCTTCTTCGGCTAATGCAGAGACTTTATTTGCAAATGCCCATGATAATTTATAGTTCTTAAATTTATACTCACGTTCAAGCATCATAACCCCGTCACGTACTTCAGGGATCCAGTCTGGTATTTGTGCTAATAGTGCCGGTAACTCTTCATCACTCACTTGTGGCGCGCCAACTTGGCATGCTTCACATTTTTGTACAGATAATTGTTCAGTCATTATTTTTCCTTAACTCACATTATTAATTTCTTTTGCTGGAAACTTCGCTGGGTGTAAGCCTAAGGCTTGTGCTTGCTCAACCAACTCCATAATATCAGCCACTTCAAACTTTCTTAAATCATCTAAATCACTTACTTTATTCAGCATATAATAAATAGGCTGCATAACATCTATTCGATATGGCGTTCTTAATACGTCAAGTATGTTAAGTTTTTCACGTTCAACAATCTCGCTTTCAGTCGCGTGAATGGTTTCGCTCGGTGAAGACAAAATACCACCGCCATAAACTTTAATACCCTCAGGGGTATCTAATAAACCAAACTCGACCGTAAACCAATATAAACGAGCTAAAAATACTCTTTGCTCTTTAGTCGCATTAAGACCCATTTTTCCATAAGCCTCAGTGTAATCAGCAAACGACTTATTGGTTAATAAAGGACAATGGCCAAATATTTCATGAAAAATATCAGGTTCTTGCAGATAATCAAACTCTTCTCGGCTGCGAATAAAAGTAGCTACTGGGAATTTTTTTTCTGATAACAACTTAAAAAACGCACCAAAACCAATCAATGCCGGTACTGGCTCGCACTGCCAACCTGTTGTTTCTTTAAGTACTTTACTAACTTCTGCCAACTGTGGAATTCGGTCATGTGGTAAATTTAATAATTTTGAGCCTAATTTATATTCGTCACACGCTTTGTTTTCAACACATTTTAATTGACGAGTGATCAATTCCTGCCAAACGCTATTTTCTTCATCTGACCAATGAATGTGACCATTTTCATCAGCAACTCGCGAAATATACTTCGTCGCCATCCCCATGATATTACCTTATTTTAATTTTTATCATTATTCACTCACCAATGAGTGAGTCATGTTCTCCACTGATAATAAAACAAGCTTGACGGGAAAAATACCAAACGCTAACTGACTATTATTTAACCAGACAATAATAGCGTATAGAAAAAATTACAAAAATGTAAATACAAAAACAATAACAAATAAAATCAATAAGATAAAAACAACTTATTTATTCCTCACAAGGAATAAAACTACCTTATTAATAATTTTTTTACCTGACTGAGTATTTTTTTCCTCACTTGAGCTATTTTAGGGGTGTTTTCTTCAAAAGGAATGGGTCGACAAAGCTTAATAGTTTGAATACCCAAGCGTGACGTTAACATACCCGCGCCGAGTCCTTGTGCCATGCGCGCAGATAATTTACCTAATAGTTCAGCACCAACCAAGTCAGCTCCTAAATCAATGACTAACTCACTCGCGCCGGCATAAGCCATGTTAACGAAAACTTGTTTAATTAATTTTATTCGACTCCAGTAGCCAATTTTTAAACCATAAAGGCCGGCAATTTTGTCAATCATCCGTAAATTTCGCCAAAACATTAGCATCATATCAACAAGAGCAATCGGGCTTAAAGCAACTAATACTACGGCTTCTGTTGAAAATTTAGCGACTTCATCTAATGCTTTCTCGTCAACTTTTGAGAGTATTTCACGGGAGTATAATTGGAGTAACTCTTCATCACTGTATTCCTCTTTGACCAACGACTGCCAACTTTTTTCATGCTCAGACATCAAATCACAAGGTAAGTTTGCTGAAATGCTTTCACATAAAGCTTTTGCGTCAATATGTCGAGGGGAAGCTAAGTCAGTTGCTAATATATCTTTTGCTTTTGCTTGTGTACTTTGCTGGCGTTTAAATTGTCTTAATGCTGAATACTCACGTATCGCCGTTGAACCAACAATAACTGACAAACCAAAGAGCAGAACACCATACATACCAGCTAAAATAGGAGATTGAGCAAAGCCCTGTTGAAAAAATGTAAAGGTTTCTACCATAACAACGCCAGCAAAAACAGTGCCTACAACCCGCCATAACCAACGAGGCCTAGTTTTTTCCTGTGGGTTATCATCATTTAAATACCCTTGCTTAATTAATGATAAATCTTCTGATGCCTGCCAATCGTCATTACCGACAATAACTTGTTGGCCATTTGAAGGTAAATGACTTTTCTTTGTCGTTAACTCATCATTTTCAAAAAGAATTTGCTGTTGATATTTTTCATCGAGTTCATTCATCTATTTTATCTCCAAGCAAAATTGTATTACTTGCTTCATTCTTATATTTATCAAGGTCGATCATTTTATTTATCACCGGGTAAAAACTGCATCACTTGATCCATGCGTATCGATGGCTGGTAAGCACTATGCTTAGCGGCCAACACATCAACAATCATTTCATTTCATTTTATCACCAAGTAAAAACTGCATTACTTGGTCCATACGCAGGTGAGGTAGACATTCATGTTGTCCAATCGGATCCATCGGAGCAAAGCTAATAAAATTAAAAGTCTCTTGCTGCCAATAATCTTGTTCGGGTAATTTACTCGGCACCGCACCCGGAAAAACCGTAATTAGCTCTCCATTTTCAGAGCGTTTGCCACGAAGCACAGGAATGTCTTGCCCTTGGTAACGACTCGTTCCTGCTTGTGTCGTTTTAACAGAAGCTAGCGCCAGTGTTTTCATTTCAATAACATCATAATTTAACTGATGTTTAGTTTGATAAACAAGCTGGTCGAGTAATTTTACTAAGTTATGGTGTTGCTCTGGCGTAACATGGTCAGCTTTGGTCGCAGCAAATAATAACTTATCAATTTTTGGCGCAAACAAACGAGAAAACAAACTACTTTGACCATAGCTAAAGCTTTCCATGATCATGGTCATCGCTGTTTTCAAATCAGCAAAACTCTCAGGACCATTATTTAACGGAGTTAAACAGTCTGCTAATACAATTTGTCTATCGAAATTAACAAAATGTTCTTTATAAAAAGCTTTAACAACACGTTCTTTATATTCAATAAACCTTGCTCTTAGCATACCGATTAAACAGTCATCACTGGCATTTTGATAAGCATTTTTATCCATTGTTTCAAAAGCAGTGAAAGGGAAAAATTGCAAAATGGGCGCATCTGCTAATTCTCCAGGTAAAATAAAGCGTCCGGGCTGAATAACCGACAAACCAAGTTCGTGACGAAAGTGTAATAAAAGCTCAGTATATTCTTTTGATAAGTCAGCCAACCTTTGCTCATCGACCTTGGCAAAGGGATCTATTTGATTCACTTTTTCTATAAAGCTTTCTGCTGATTTAAACCTAGGTTCGGTAAGCAATAATGCTGTTGTTTGTTGTGACCACTGTTCAAACGTTTGATTTAACATCGGTAAATCAAGTAACCACTCTCCTGGATAATCAGTAATATCTAGGTATAAAGTTGCTGTATCACTGGCATATTTCAACAATGACTCTTTGGGCTTATAACGAATAGCAAGTCGCATCTCACTAATACCATGGGTCGGCTCAGGCCATGTTGGTTCATTTTGCGAAAAAGCTGACATTGCTCGGTCATATTCAAAACGGCCAATGTGTAAATGCTTTTGAGGCACTCGTTTAGCGGCAATGAAGCGCCCTTGATGAACAACATTAAAAAAACCAAGCTGTGAATGATTGCTTTCATTAACGAGTTGGTTGACTAAAGAAGTAATAAAGGCTGTTTTGCCACTACGACTGAGACCTGTAACGGCCAAAGTAACGTGTTGGTCGAGCGTTCGATTTAATAAATCACTCGCTTTTTGCTTTAATTTATTCAGCTTTTTTTTATTTATAAATGCCATGAATTATCTTACTGAAAGTTATATTAATATTTAATGGATACACTTAATCACAAAGACAAGTCGTACGCTTAACTATTTGTTAAGCGAACAAGCTAAAAAAGCGGCAAAAGCCGCTTTTTAATTTTTTGTTGATCACAACTTATTGATTTCTCGAGAAACAGTAAACTCAGGTGAGGTAACATAATGCTCCATCGCTCGAACTTCCCTTTCTAGGGATTTAAATTTATGTCTAATATCCTGAAAAGCTTGTTTAGGCGGCTCTCCAGATTGCCAAATACGCGACTTCACCTTGATAGACTCAGAAGAAAGTTCTTCTTCTGTGTGCATGGTAGCTGATGCATATTGTGATTGTGCTGGTTGTGGTTTTTTAGCGGTAGCGCCTGGTTTTTTATCTAAAATAAACCAACCAGCAATATAAATAACCACAAACCAACCCATACCTAGTAAAACACCCGAAACCACTAGAATACGCACTAACCATGTTTCCCAGCCAAAGTAATCAGCTAGACCAGCACAGACGCCAGCAATTTTTCCTTGGCTCGAGTTTCTGTATAATTCACCACGGCGCTTGTCTGTCATACCTTGCTTCTCCAGTCAGGTGTTTCAGCATCTAAAATAGCTTCAAGCGTTTTAATTCTCTCGGTCATTTTATCGGCTAATTCAGAAAGTTCAGATAATTGCTTGTACTCTTCTTCACTAAAACCTTGGGTTATCTGGCGCTTACTTCGGTAATGTAAAATCAACCAAATAGGGGCAACTAACAACATAAAAATGATGACAGGAACCATTATAAGTTCTTCCACAGTACTTCTCCTTATAAGTTATTCAACACAAACTGAGTTATTTAGTTTTTCTTATCTGATTTCATTTTAGCTTTTAATTGCGCTAATTCATCATCAATATTTTCATCAGATTCTAAATCAGAGATTTCATCTGCTAATGATTTGCTCCCTAAATCAAGGGACTCAACTTGTGATTCGATATCATCAATTTTACGTTCATAACTATCAAAGCGACTCAGTGCGTCATTAACTCGACCACTATCGATATTCTTTTTCACTTTTAAACGAGACGTCGCTGTTTTTTCTCGCATGATAATTGCTTTTTGTCTTACTTTTGCATCCGCTAATTTTTCTTGTAACTGAGAAACTTCACTTTGTAATTTAGCAATATGATCATCAACGTGGTTCAACTCATCTAAAAGTGACAATGCATTCTCAGCACACTTTTTCTTTTCAACGAGCGCCGCTCTTGCTAAATCTTCACGGCCTTTGCTTAAGGCTAGTTCAGCCTTTTCTTGCCATTGTTGCTCATCTTTTTCAAAACGAGTCGCTTGACGAGATAAATCTTTCTTATCTGCTAAAATTTTAGCAGATGACGAACGTACTTCAACTAAAGTATCTTCCATTTCTTGAATGATCAATCGTACCATTTTTGCAGGATCTTCTGCTTTATCTAACAGGTTGTTAATATTCGAATTAATAATATCTGTAAACCTAGAAAAAATACCCATAACAACTTCCTCATTCAATAATTTAATTTAATGTTACTGATATTCTTTATTCATGTTTTGCGCCAAGTTTTACTATTAACTTAACTTCATGTTTTAAATAAAGTTATTATAATTAAAAAAAACACTTCAAACCTGGTGATTAATAAAATACACTATTTGTTAGTGAAATAAACCAATTATTAGGTCAAGTAATGTCGCGTTTTAACCAAAAGGATAATCTTCTTGGACAAGCAAATAATTTTCTTGAAGTTTTAGAGCAAGTCTCACAAGTAGCGCCTTTGAGTAAACCTGTGCTTATTATTGGAGAAAGAGGGACAGGTAAAGAGCTTATTGCGGCTCGGCTTCATTACTTATCTAAACGTTGGGATCAAAATTATTTAAAGCTTAATTGTGCGGCATTAAATGAAAATTTATTAGAAACAGAATTATTTGGCTATGACAGTGGTGCATTCACCGGCGCGAGTAAACGCCATGAAGGTCGCTTTGAGCGTGCGGACAATGGCACCCTCTTTCTTGACGAAATAGCCAATACCTCAGGGTTAATACAAGAAAAACTATTAAGAGTCGTTGAATACGGTGAGTTTGAGCGTGTGGGTGGCTCAAGAACTATTAATACCAATGTGCGCTTAATTGCCGCAACCAATGAAGACTTACCCACCTTAGCCGATGCGGGTGAATTTAGAGCAGATTTACTTGACCGACTTGCTTTTGATGTTATCACCCTACCACCGCTTCGAGAACGTATTGAAGACATCATGATGTTAGCTGAAAGCTTTGCGATTAACATGGCGCGCGAATTAGAATTTGAGCTCTTTAGCGGTTTTACTGAAAAAGCGAAACGTGCCATGCTTGAATATCATTGGCCTGGAAACGTACGAGAATTAAAAAATGTTGTCGAGCGTAGTGTTTATCGTTGCAATAACCCACATTTACCCGTGCATGACTTAGTCATTGACCCGTTTGAGTCACCTTACCGACCTTCTCAGCGTATTAAAACCCAAGACAGGATATCGGTAGCAGCGCCGAGTGTTGATAAAGAGAACAACGAAGAAAAACGCCAAGAGGTAATCCATCAACAGTTGCCTGTTAGTCAATCATTGGTCTTCCCTTTATCATTAAAAGACCTTTCTCAAGACTATGAGATTGATTTGATTCAATCAGCTTTAGAAAATTGTCAGTATAACCAAAAGAAAACTGCCGACGCACTCAAATTAACCTATCATCAACTAAGAGGTTACTTGAAAAAGTATAACTTATTAGAAAGTGCAGTAGACGAAGGGTAGTTGAGTTATATGTCGATATTCGCTGTTAAAAAACATTTATTGAAGATAATGACCTTGCCATTTTTATGTTGGATAACGGCATGTGATATTGATAATGATCCCTCATTAACTGACCATAGTATTGTCTATTGCTCTGAAGGCTCTCCTGAAAGTTTTAATCCGCAAACGGTTACCTCTGGTACCACCATTGATGCTACGTCTAATCAACTCTATAACCGATTAATTTCATTTAGAGGCGAAGAAAACACTATTGCTCCGTCGTTAGCAAAGTCATGGCATGTGACGCGTGACGGTAAAATGGTTACTTTTTATTTACGCAAAAATGTTGCCTTTCATCAAACCGATTATTTTACCCCAACACGTTTTTTTAATGCCGATGATGTACTGTTCAGTTTTAACCGTATTTTATTACCTAAGCACCCTTTCCATCAAGTTTCGGGTGGAAAATACCCTTTTTTTCAAAGTGTAAGTTTTTCAAATGTCGTTGAAAGTATTGAAAAAATCAATGAATACACTATACGTTTTAAGTTCAAATACGCAGACAGTTCAATTTTGGCTAACATTGCCAGTGACTTTGCCGTTATATTATCAAAGGAATATGCTGACACCTTAGTGTTAAAAAATATTAAGCGAGAAATAGACACGCTGCCCATTGGCACGGGTCCCTTTAAATTAAAAGATTATCGTCCCGGCGCCTATATTCGCTATGCTCCCCATAAAACGTACTGGGATCAACCAAGTACTTTAGAGCAACTTATTTTTGATATAACGCCCAGTAATACAGGGCGATTAACAAAATTATTAGCGGGTGAATGTGATGTAATTGCTTTCCCCATTGCTCATAACAAAATAAAAAGTAAACCTGAATTAGAGCTACAAGCGGTGACTTCTTTTAATGTCGGTTATCTTGGCTTTAATACCTTAAAGCCACCTTTTAATAATGTAAAAGTACGTCAAGCCGTTGCATTAGCCGTTAACAAGCAAGCCATTATTGATACTGTCTATCAATCTAGAGCCGATATAGCACATAGTTTATTACCAACAACCTCTTGGGCTTATGATAAGAATACTTTACCGCAAACATTTGACTTAGCTGAAGCTAAAAGATTACTAACTGAGGCTGGATTTCCTAATGGTTTTACTATGAACCTCTGGGCGTTACCGGTACAACGGGCATATAATCCAGACGCGGTTACTATGGCAAAGTTAATTCAAGCCGATTTAAAGAAAATAGGTATTAATGTGTTAATTGAAAACTCTCTCGATATGGGCTCTTTTCTTGAACAGCTGTCAAAAGGTGAGCATCAGAGTGTTTTATTAGGCTGGTCGGCGGATCACCCAGACCCAGACAACTTTTTTACACCACTGTTGAGCTGTTCATCGGCTAGAAGTGGTAACAACAGAACATTTTGGTGTCATAAAAAGTTTGATAACTTAATACAGCGAGCATTAGAAACAACAAATGTGGCCCAACGTAAAAAGTTTTATAGTCAAGCGTTAGCGATTATTTCAACTGAAGTGCCGTTAATTCCCATTGCTCACTCTAAACGATTTCAAGCAAGGAAAAACATTGTTAAGGGTGAACTATTATCTCCCTTTGGTGGCATCGACTTTAGCAGGGTGAGTAAAAACTAATATGCTGATATTTACCCTACGCCGTCTAAACTTATTCATTTTCACCATGTTTCTACTGACATTGCTGTCTTTTAGTTTGAGCTTTTTATTTCCTGGTGAACAGTTAATCAATATTTCTGGGCAAATCAATGCGACACCTAAGCAATTGATAGTTTTAGCTGAGCAGTATCAAACAAATAATAATATTGCTCAGCAATACTTTTCGTATATAAGTCATCTTTTCCAGGGAGACTTAGGTATTTCAATGGCCAGCCAATTGTCTATAAGTAACGAGATCATGCGCTTTTTACCCGCGACAATTGAACTGTCTTTAGTGGCACTTTTCATTGCTATGGTCTTTGGTATTCCTATTGGCTTTATTGCCGCCATTAAACACCGTAAAGCTACCGATAATATTATTTTAACTATTTCTATGCTGGGTTATTCAATTCCTGTTTTTTGGTTAGGCCTATTAGCCATTCTTATTTTTTCTATCCAATTAGGTTGGTTGCCATCAGCAGGACAGCTCAGCTTAGTGTTTGAAATAGAACATGTTACTGGCATACAGTTTATAGATATTTTATTAAGTGACAGTCCTTATAAGTGGCAAGCCTTTCAAGATGCCAGCGCACATATATTTCTACCTGCGTGTGTTATCGCCCTAGCTCCAGCGACCATCTTTGTACGCTTAGCTCGCACGGCAATGATGGATGTGCTCGACAGCCAATACATACGTGCGGCTAAAGCAAAAGGGCTAAGCTTTAAGCAAATTATTTATCATCACGCGATACGAAATGCTATGGTGCACGTTATTCGAGATGTTGGTTTACAGTTTGCTAACTTAGTAACTATTGCCATGGTGACTGAAGTTATCTTTAGCTGGCCAGGCATCGGCCGATGGTTAATAGAAAGTATATTTCAGCGTGACCACACTTCAATTCAAGGTGGGCTTTTAGCGCTTTCTAGTTTTATTTTTATTGTGCATATTGTCATCGATTTTATCTATGCAGCACTTAATCCTTTAGCAAGAGAGAGTCGAAATGGCGCGTGATAAAATATACTTAGAGGAAGAGTTTCCTTCACCATTACTGCAACTTTGGCATAATTTCAAAGTAAAACCCGTAGTGATGATAGGTTTTAGCTGTTTTATTTTCTTAACAATTCTCGCTTTATTTGCACCTTTTATTACACCTTATACTCCCGTTGAAAATCACTTAGATTTTTTATTACTGCCACCAGCATGGCACGAAGATGGTAATGTCAGTTTTTTATTAGGCACCGATAATTTGGGTCGTGACATGTTGTCTCGCTTAATGCACGGCACATCACTGACTTTTGGCTTAAGTTTTGTTGTGGTGCTTATTTCTTTAGGTATTGGTGGTGTTATTGGCTCGGTATCTGCTTTAACATCAGGAATAAAATCAAGTTTTCTTAACCATTTTCTTGATGTGATTTTATCTATTCCTTCTTTATTGCTGGCAATTGTTATTGTCGCTATCTTGGGGCCAGGGTTGAGCAATACCTTATGGGCGATTATTATCGTGCTTATCCCACAATTTGTTCATATAACCCGTAATGTCGTTACTCAAGAGTTCAGAAAAGACTATGTTCTGGCTTCACGATTAGACGGAGCAAGTTCATTTAGAATTTTATATCATTCTGTTTTTCCTAATGTTTTAGAGAAATTAATTAGCCAAGCAACGTTAGCCCAGTCTGCTGCGATACTTGATATTGCTGCATTAGGCTTTCTTGGATTAGGCGCACAAATTCCCATGGCAGAATGGGGGGCGATGCTAAAAAATGGTATCGATTTATTCTATATTGCCCCGTGGACGGTTTATCTACCTGGTTTGGCGATTCTTTTTGCCGTGGTGGCAACTAATTTAGTTGGTGAAGGCATGAGACACGCCCTTAAAATCAGTAAGGAAGCTTGATGAACCTTCTCGATATCAGAAATTTGTCTATTGTGCTGAAATCAGCGACTAACCCTATTTTAGCGGTTGATCGCGTCAGTTTAACCATGAAAGAGGGTGAAGTTCGTGGTTTAGTTGGAGAGTCTGGTTCAGGAAAATCTTTATTGGCTCAGGCTATTATCGGCGTACTTGATGAAAAGTGGCATGTTGACGCTGATAGGTTTCACTGGCGAGGAAAAGATTTAATGCGCTTATCTGTTGATGAACGCAAAGCCATTATTTCAAAAGATGTCGCGATGATATTTCAAGAGCCGATGGCGTGCTTAGACCCAACGATGACCATAGGGATGCAACTTACCGAGGCGGTTGATGGCGAACAATTAACGGGTTATTTTTGGCAAAAAAATCAACAACGTAAAGAAACCGCGATTAGTCTCTTACATAAAGTCGGTATTAAGCAGCATAAAATTTGTTTAAAAAAATATCCTCATCAGCTTAATGAAGCGTTATGTCAGCGAGTAATGATCGCAATGGCACTCGCTAAACGCCCTATTCTCCTCATTGCAGATGAACCCACCGCGGCAATGGAGAGTACCAATCAAGGGCAAATTTTTCGCCTATTGGCGAGTTTAAACCAATTAAAAAACATGTCGATATTATTGATAAGTCATGACCTTGAGAATGTCACACATTGGACAAATACCATTACGGTGATGTACAGCGGACAATTTGTTGAAGCGGGTACCACCAAGCACATATTTGAACAACCGTTTCATCCCTACACTCGAGCACTCGTTGATAGTAGCCCAAAGTCAAATAGTGGCTTGCCAGCAAAATCACGGTTAATGGCGCTACCTGGCAGTATTCCTATTTTACAACATTTACCTATAGGTTGCCGATTAGGCCCAAGATGCCCTAGAGCGCAACAGGCCTGTGTTGTAGCACCTAAGGTAACAAACTATCATGGTCATCAATTTAGTTGCCACTTCTCGCTAAAGGGAAGTTATTAATATGCCAATATTATTACAGGTTAATAACTTAAGTAAGTCGTTTAGAATAGGCAGAAAATGGTTTAATCAAAAATATTTTACCGCACTCGAACCGATTTCATTTGAGGTACAAGCTCACCATACCTTGGCTATTGTTGGAGAAACAGGATCGGGTAAATCAACCTTAGCAAAATTATTGGTTGGTGCGGAACTGCCTTCAACGGGCAGCATAAAACTTAATGGCCAAACATTACAACCTGGAGACTTTAAGCAAAGATGCCAGCATGTACGGATGATATTTCAAGACTCTGGGACAACATTGAACCCAAGCTTAACCATTGGGCAACTACTGAATGAACCTTTGTTGATCAATACCAAATTAAATGAAGAAGACCGCCATTGTCTAATACGAGAAACATTACAAAAAGTAGGTTTGCTCGCTGAACATATGAATTTTTATCCACATATGTTCTCTGGTGGTCAAAAACAGCGCATATCATTAGCTCGGGCGATAATATTACAACCACAGGTGATTATATTAGATGAGGCCTTAGCTTCTCTCGACCCTTCGTTACGCTCGCAAATGATTAACCTGTTGCTCGATTTACAAGAACAGATGGGACTCGCTTATATTTTAATTTCTCATAACTTAGGTATTGTTAGGCATTTTAGCGATAAGATAATGGTTTTAAGCAAAGGACAAGTCGTAGAGATGGGCGACACAGCAAAAATTCTCAGTCGACCAAAACATCAATATACCAAGAAACTTATTCTCAACCAAAGATTCCAACTGTTACACCGCTAACAACTAACCTAATGGTTAGATCAATAAAGCCAGCAAATGCTGGCTTTATAAAAGTGGAGATAAAGTAAACGAGACTTTATTTCTCAGCGCGTCCCATAAATTTACGTTCTTCAGTGTTCACTTTGATTTTATCACCGATTGAAATATGTTCAGGCACCTGTACGGTTAAGCCCGTAGATAAAATTGCCGGCTTAGTGCGAGCTGTTGCCGAACCACCTTTAATTGATGGGTCTGTTTCAGTAATAACCAGTTCAACACTCGGGGGTAAATCAATACCAACCGCAGCACCATCAACAATAATAATTGATAAACCTAAGGTATCTTCACAAATAAATAGAGCTTCGTCAGCAATACTTTCTTTATTAAGGTTGTATGGCGTGTAATCTTCATTGTCCATAAAGACATATTCATCACCATCGATGTATGAAAACATCGCGGGACGTCGGCTTAGGTCAGCGAAGTTCAGCATATCTGAGTCTTTAAACGTCTCATCAATCTTACCGCCAGTGACAACATCGTACATACGCATACGGTATAAACTACCACCGGCACGACCTTGAGGAACTGAACGCTCTATATCTCTTACAATAAATACTTTTCCGTTATGCTCTACCGCAGCATTTTTCTTTATATCACTGGCCTTTGGCATGGATAATAATTCCTAAAATTAAATGTCAGAGAAAAATAGCACGAACTTAACATTATGAAAATGTTTTAGTGTGCAAATTTTTCGGTTTTATCAGGTTATTCACTTTTTAAAATATAATCTAAACCACCCGTTATAGCAGCCACTTGCGCTAGAATGCAGTTTTCATCATCAACTTTTGGGCTGTCGGGGTAAACTTCGGTGGTGGTTAAGAATTTAGCATTGGTTAAGCCCATACATAATCCTAACTCGCGCGCAGCATAATTAATAACGCCCGGCTGTTCAAGGGGTACACCGATCAATTTACCGCTTTCGTCAGCAGGCGCTATATGGGTAACTTCTTCAACAGCATCAATAATCGCTTTTTGAAAGTCAGCGACTGGCTTCACGCTATCGGCGACTAAATAAAAGCCATCAGGGATTTGCCATTCTTTTTCTTCTATCGCATCTCGAGCACAAAGTGCTGGTCGAAATGTTGAATTATCGGTGTCAGTCGTTTCGTGTAAATCTATATGTACAAAAATATCACTGTTGAGCTCGGCAACATACTTCATTATCGCTGCTGACTCTTGGGCTGGGCTGTTTTGATAGAAAGAACGATTGGGATCTATCGCTTTGCAATTCCAACGGTTAACTGTTTCATAACCCCAAGGGCTGATACAAGGCGCAACGACAATATTAAAGTGTTCCGCATATTTGCTGGCTTGTGTTTGGGCAAAACGTAATGCCCCCTGCACTCCACTGGTTTCATAGCCATGAACACCACCGGTCACTAAAACTGTTTTTTTATTGTCTTGCCAGTTTTTTGTCTTAATCACATACAAAGGATAACGACTTTCATCAAGCGATAATGCGCCATATTGAAGAACATCAAAATCTTCTTTTAACGCGTTTATCTTTTCAACGACTTCATCTTGATATGAACGGGTTACCGTTTGTGCTTTAAACCACTGAACATTTTCTTTTTCAGTCCATTTTTTGCCTGGCGTTCCAATCGGATAGTTTTCTTCTTGATTCATTTGATTTTCTTTTGATATTGTAAATATTATCAGCAAGTTTACACGCACATAGCGACAACCGTAAGGTCATTATCAATAAATACGCTGATTCGACCAGAAAAAAGGATAAAGCTCAACAATCAGACTTATCCTTATCCTTATCATTTAAGTTAAATAGACTACTGCGGGCAGTTCAATGGCGCGCTAGTCGCTTTATTTGGCACGAATCGAATATGGTTAACAGATAAATTAATCGCGCCCGAGGTACGCAATTCAAAAGGCACAGCAACTTTACTCAGCTGCAGACCTTTTTCAGCAAAGCAATGTAAGCTAATAGCAATATCTTGCCACTCACCCTGCTTAGA
Source organism: Colwellia sp. BRX8-4 (assembly GCF_014077345.1). Lineage (NCBI taxonomy): Bacteria > Pseudomonadati > Pseudomonadota > Gammaproteobacteria > Alteromonadales > Colwelliaceae > Colwellia > Colwellia sp. BRX8-4. Next base: position 173,071 of record NZ_JACGVS010000003.1, on the reverse strand, counting down.
TGCCGCTAATTGTGCTTGAATATTATAACTTGCCTGACAATTTGCGGTATCGCCAAGCGTTTCACAATTCATGGTGATATAAACAGGCGCATTAATATCACTGTCTCTTTTAACTGAAAATGTTAAGTCAGCATTTTTTTCGAGTTCACTAGTAAGATCTTCTCTAAAACCGTTGCTGTTAATAAATTTAACTCCCGCACTCGCTGCGCCAGTGGTCTTAAGTCGAAATGAATCTTCTTGTATCTCTTTATCAACCGTTCGATAAGAAATTCCTTTAAGTGATTCACTACTCGACTCTATTTCAATGTTTTGTTGTTGAGAAAACAATAACATTTTCCAAGGCGCTATCGCCTTACCTAAGAAAATATCGGTAATTAAATGCGTATTAAGCGCCACATTAGATTGCTCAGACAAGTCAGCTAATAAAGTGTCGTCTTGGTAGGTTAAACCATAGCCATATGAAAATAATGGTTGGTAGTCTTCGTCAAAACGATTGACAATTTGTGTTGGTAATTTAGGCCAAGAGAAAGACAATTTACCGGTAAAGTCGTGTTGGATATTATCAGCTGGGCTTTTCAATAAAACATCTGCGATTGCCTTACCCTCAGAGCCCGGTAGCCACGCAGCGACAAATGCATCGCTAGCATTGAGTTCAGCATTGACCCACATAGGTCGACCACTAATAAAAACAGCAACAACAGGTACTCCTTTTGCTTTAAGTGATGTAAGTAACGCTAAATCTTTTTTATGACCGCGCTGATATTCAAGGTTATCAATATCACCATGCCCTTCAGCATAAGGTTCTTCACCAAAAACGACAATCGCTACATCGGGTTTGTTTGTGTAACTGCCATCAACACTCAAGGTTACTTGACCACCTGCGGCACTGACTTGTTGTTCTATCCCAGAATAAATAGAAGAGCCACCGATAAAGTCTGAATTTTTATTACCAGTTCCTTGCCAAGTAATACTCCAGCCCCCAGACTGTTTACCGATATTATCAGCGGCATCGCCCGCTACTAAGATATGTTGCTTAGGTGATAAAGGTAAGAGCTGTCCGTTGTTTTTTAACAACACTAAGGATTCGCGAACCGCCTGACGAGCAACTTCGCGGTGCGACTCCCCGCCAATTAAAGCGATGTTCCCTGATAAAACACGCTTGGCAGGACTGGGCTTTTCAAAAAGCCCGGCGCGGACCTTTACCCGTAAAATACGCGTTACGGCATCATCAATACGTGACTGCAGAATATCGCCTTGCTTTACTTGTGCAATTATATTGTCATAAAGTGGTCGCCATGCTTCTGTTGGCACCATAAAAATATCTAAGCCAGCATTAACCGCTTGAGCGCAATTTTCTTTGATACAGCCTTTAACTTGCCCGTGACCATTCCAATCACCGACAACAAAGCCGTCAAAACCCATTCTATTTTTCAAGACATCGGTTAGCAAATATTTATGACCATGGACTTTATCTCCATGCCAACTATTAAATGAAGCCATTACCGACTGAGCACCCGCAGTTAAACCGCCAACATAGCCTTGGGCATGCACAGTAAAGAGCTCTTGCTCGCTCGCTATGTTTTCGCCTTGATCATCGCCACCTTGCGTACCGCCGTCACCGATAAAATGTTTAATGGTACTGATCACGCGTTTATCACCTAAAAAATCTTTATTGGCATGACCTTGTAAACCTTTGACGACTGACGCTGCGTATAAGCGAACAATTTCAGGATCTTCTGAGTAGCCTTCATAGGTTCTTCCCCAACGATCATCTCTAACCACGGCAACAGTTGGAGCAAACACCCAATCAATACCGGTAACCATGACTTCGGTCGCGGTTATTTCTGCTATTTTCTCAATAAGTGTCGGATTATTTGCTGCACCCAAGCCAATGTTATGAGGGAAAAGTGTCGCCCCGATAACATTATTATGACCGTGCACCGCATCAGTGCCCCACATCGTTGGAATTGTTGAACCGTCGAGTGAATCATCAACAGATGCTTGATACATTTTTTCAGCCAATAAAACCCAATCTGCAGGGGTAGAATGCTTATTATTATTGGGGAAACCCCCACCACCATTTAAATATGAGCCAAAACCATAGGTTCGCATATCCTCGAGGGTAATATCACGAATTTCTGGTTGGATCATTTGCGCCACTTTTTGTTGCAAGGTCATATTAGCGAGTAAGTCAGCTACTCTTTGCTCGACTTGCGCATCTTTTTTAACGTCACTTTCAAGTTGAGGCCAAATCTTATCGGCTTTATTGCTATCAATAGCTTGTGTCTCTTGCCCCGTTAACGTCGAATTTTCAGCAGGGCTGCAACCAAGAATTAATAACGAAAGCGTGATAAGAAACCAATTTTTTTTGTTAAATTTTAAGTATTTCATTGCGTTCATATTCATTATTTTTCTGTGACTACCTTGCTACCCTTCAAACCGTAAAAGACGATATAGACGTAACAAAACAAAGGTAAGATAAAAGCAAACTGCACACTAACACTATCCGCTAACAGGCCCTGTAATACAGGGACGATGGCGCCACCAACGATCGCTAAGCAAAGGATGCCCGCTCCCTGGCTGGTGTGCTTTTTAAGGCCACTTAACGCCAAACTAAAAATAGTTGGAAACATAATAGAGTTAAATAACCCTACTAATAAAATTGCCCACATCGCTATGGTGCCAGAGCTTAAAATAGTGATGGCAATTAAAACCACTGAACAAAGCGCATTAAAGGCTAAGGTTTTACCCGCATCAATTTTTTGCATGACTGCAGCGCCAATAAAGCGCCCAACCATAGCTCCGCCCCAATAATAAGTAAGGTACTTTGCCGCTTGAGTTTCTTCTAAACCGGCGATATCAGTTTCGCCTAAAAAGCTCACCAAAAAGCTGCCAATTGACACTTCTGCGCCAACATAAACAAAAATACCGATAGCACCTAAAACTAGATGGCGATACTGCCATGCCGACCCTTCAATTTTTTCTCCGTCAACCACCTCAGCACTTTCAATATGTGGAAGTTTTAAGAAAGCAAAAATAGCAGCAAGCACTAACAAGGCCGCCATCAGTCCTAAATAAGGCAGTTGTACCGATTCAGCACTGTTCGCTGACATTGAATCAGTGACTTCGTTTAAAATTAATAACGCGCCAAAATAAGGTGCGATAGTTGTGCCTAAAGAATTAAACGCTTGGGTCATGGTTAATCGTGACGAAGCGGTTTCTTTTTTACCCAGTAAGGTCACATAAGGATTTGCAGAAACTTGCAAAACGGTAATACCACTAGCTAAAACGAATAAAGCCGCCAAAAAAACAGGATAACTATGTAAAGAAGCGGCGGGATAAAACATTAAACAACCCAAAGCCGCAATCACTAAACCGACCACAATGCCTTTTTGATAGCCCATTTTTTCGACAAACCATCCTGCAGGCAGAGAAACCAAAAAGTAAGCACCAAAAAAGCAAAATTGCACTAGCATAGACTGTGCATAACTTAACGAAAAAATGGCCTTTAAATGGGGGATCAAAATGTCATTTAAGCAGGTAATAAATCCCCACATAAAAAACAATGATGTCAGTGAAATTAACGCAAAGCGAGTAGAGTTATCTCCACCAAATCCATTAGATGAATTCGCTTGTGAGGTTTTGCTTTGATCTAAAGTAAAAGATGTTCCAGCCATTGTGGTGAGGTCCTATTGCTTAAAAATAAACACAAAGAATTTAGCTACGTCAGGTAGCAAGTTTATTCTTTATATCGCTTAAAATTGGTGTTGTTAATAACAAACCTATATCAGGCTTTATTATTTATCTATTTTTATTATAATTTGTCAGTAAAACCGCGAGACCACGGCTTACTGTCATTAATTTATCTTGAGTGATACAACAAATAGTTGCAATTTAAATGAGGTGTAGTGGGTAATCAATGCGTTAAAAGCGAATTTAAATAACACCGTAAGTTGAATTAACACGATAGCAGACAAAATTAAATCGCTAAAGGGTTTAACTAATTACCTCTGAGCTAAGTTAACATGAAATCAGTACTCTTCTGGCTGCAAAGTGGCTTTATATTGTTATCAAAATAGTGTCTCGGCTTTTGTTAACTGACGATTCAAATAATCTCGTTGTTTTTTAATTTTCAAAGCTTTAGGTTTCACTTTTTGTACTTCTGTAACAATTTTATCGACTGGCCAACCTAGTGCTAATAGTAATAGAGCAATAACAGTTCCCGTTCGGCCTGTGCCTCCTTTACAATGAATAGCGACCGTACCTTTATTCTTCAATTCATCGACTATGGTCGTTTTATTTATTGCCCATTGCGCTTCAAAAGCAGTACTCGGCGCTTCATCATCAATAATTGGCAATTGTAGCCAACTAAGCTGATACTGGCGACAGAGTTCAGGTAAAGAAAGTACCTTGTTACTTGCCATTTCTTCATCAAACATTAATGTGATCAGCATTGAAACACCCTCTTGCTTCAACTGCTTAAGTGATTGTTCAAGGCTAACTAATTTAGTGCCAGGACAAGGGGTAAATATCAGCTTAGCACCGTTATCCAGCGCTATAACTTCAAAGGGATGTTTATTCACTTAATCTTTACTCTTATTAATTATATGGCTTGTTAAAACGATTAAAAACTAAAGCTTAACACGTACTGTTTGCACGGCATTAGCGGCAATAGTTACTTGCGCATATTGACTACCAATTTGTAATGAATAATTTATTGGTGCTTTAGTGGTATTAAGTAACTGTACACTGACCAAACCATTGTCATTAATCGCAGCGCTGGCGTGTAAAGCATCTTTGTCTAAGCCTTCTAACTGCTGATTAACCTGTAATGCCGTATCACCTGGTCGAATGGTTTTACTAAATTGTGCTAATACATAATAAATCGGGGTGTAATAAACCTCACCTGTGTCAGTATCAATCATGATAGGTGCACCACAAAAGTTACCTACGTGATTAGGCCCACCATGCTTATCGAGTACGATATTCCAATCTATCCAGCCCTCTAACCAATGATCTAAACTAACAATAATATTACGTGCATAACGATGAACGGGGGTGTAAATCGGATGATCCTCAGGTTTAGGTGCCCAAGTTGCAGTGTACGCCCAGTCGGTCGCATTTTCGTTCCACCAAAAATCATCATTATTGAACCAGTTACTTTCTTTAAAGCGGACAGGATCTAAGATACCTGCTGGTGCATCTTTACCTAGATCATCAATCGTGCCTTCGGTATGTATAATTGAAAACTCTGGAAATTTTTCATGAACCCGGTCAAACACATCTTCATTAACTTGATTACTGCTTTCGTACCAATGAACGGCTGTACCATAAACATACTCAGACGTTTCTTTATCCCCGAGTATTTCATCAGTCCAATGCTCCATTTCATCACGATTTTGGTCATAAATAAGTAATTTAACCGCTTTGTGCGCACTCGCTTTTAATTTTGGTCCTAAATGGTCCTTAATAAAAGTATTTTGGCTTTTAGGCGTAAAATGCATACTTTCCCATTGACCACTGTTGCCATGCGGTTCATTTACTGGCGTTAGTGCCCAGAGTTCAATACCTTCTTGCTGATATGCATCGAGGTACTTAATAAGATAGTCTGCATAAGTAGCGACGTACTGTGGTTTTAATTCGCCGCCCGTCCCTTGGTGATTATTTTCAGGTGTTGGCTTAACATAATAGTCTTCAATTGTTTTCATCCAAGGTGGCGCAGTCCATGCGGAAGCGACAATTTTTAAATCTTTATCTACTTGCTGATTTTTTATCGCGTAAGCTTCTTTTATCATTGGCAACAAATCAAATTGCTCATCTTTAATACCAGGGTAATCTTGAGCGCTAAAACCATCGCTATCTACCGCGATACTGAATGATGTTAAGTTAGCGTCATCTTTACGTTCTGCATATGAATAGCGACCGTCCACGGCAAAGTCTGTTGCGCCAATATGCGTGCGTGCTATTGAAAAATTAGCGCCCTTTTCGCCATAAATATTTTCCATCACCTCTGCTCGCTTATCTTTAGTTAAGTGTGCAAGCACAAAAGCGGAAGATTCAGTGAACGATGTACCAATACCAACAATCTTTTGTTTTTTAATATCTGGTCTTACAACAATAACCTTGCCCGTAGCTGTACCTTGTTGAAAGGTTAAATTCTGCTGTGGCGCTATTTTATCACCGGCTTCGCTAGTCAGTAATATTTCTTGGGTCATTAAAAGCTGGTAATTAATATCGGTGGTGTCTTTATTCATTTGAGTTGCCTGATTTACCGGTGCACAACTCATTATGGTGAGAGAAGTGATTGTTATAACAAATAACTTATGGATGAATTTTTTTTCAATATTGTTCATTTTATAATGCTCATGTCTAGGAGAGGGAAAAGAAAAACTTAACGCTTATCTAAGCGATTATTTAGCCAAGATAAGCTTACCGAACATACCCGCATCTATCCAACCACGATCGGGCGCTCCACCCTCTGCAGACTCAGAGCCAATAAAATTTTCACGTAGTTCACTGCCGTCGTTATCACAATAAGCCACCATGAGTCCCATCACTTTGCCAGCAAACAAGGCGACTGGTTTGTTAATACTGCTTGAGTCTGTTGTGGTATCTTGATATTCATCGTTATAAATATCGATGCTTAGTTCCCAAATAACCGTATTGCCTTGTTGTTTCCAGTTGCTTTGAACATGATGTGAATAGTTCTGCGGCTTTTTGTTGGTGCCTATATCTATGGCTTGGTTATCAAGAGACATATGGTAGGCAAGTGCATTATGGTTATATTGGTGATCACCGCCAGAGAAATCTTCATCAATAAAAATCTCTAAGCAATCGTCATCCCAATATTGGCTCAAGGGGTCGCGATGGGTATCAATGAGAATGTCATCAATAATTTCAGCCATAATATATAATTTAGCTTGCGTCCAAACCACTTTGTATCGGCCTTGAAAGTCTTCTTTTGAAAATTCTGGACCTAACCAACGTTGATCTAAATTTTGCCACTGTGCCAATTGCCAAACACTTTCATTGGCAATACCATCAACACTTGGTGCTTTTTCAGCATGTGGTGCATAATAATTAAGTCGATTAGCCGCGTGACTATCGGCTGCATAGCAAGGCACTATTAATGCCATAGAAAAAATGGACGCAATAATTATCTGTTTAATACTTAACATTTAATATCCCTTAATTAACAATGACTGTTTACCCAAGTGAGTAACATCTACAGTTATATCAATCATCTAATGAGCGGCTATTTTTAACAACCGTATTACGATAAAGGGGATTTTAGAAGCGGTAGGCTGGTCAATATAAGGCAATAACAAGATCACTTAGATAAAAAATGGCATATTGACCACGAGTCGTCGTCAATATACTACATGTCAGTTAAAAAACTCTTGATCACTTCTCGATAATTACGGCTCACTTTAACTTGGTCATATTCACCTAATTTAAGAAAAAACTCACCTTTGGTATGCGGGATCACTTTTTGAATATAATTAAGATTAACAATCGTTGAACGGTGCACACGTTTAAACATTTCAGAGTCTAAATCTTCTAGCAAATTTTTCAAGGTGCAGCGTTTAATATGAGTAACGCCTTGCGCATGAACACAAACATAATCTCCTGCTGCGTCAACCCATTCAATATCGGTTTGTTTTAACAAGGTTATATCGTCTCGGTCTTTAATGACGATTTTACGCTCAACTTTGTCGGTATTAAGCTTAGGAAGGCTGATACTCTGCGAAGAAGCATTATCAGGATTTTCCATTTCATTGATTGAGTCTATCGCACTAATAATGCGAGATTTGTTTAAAGTATCTTCATCACTTTCACAACGAACCAATGCACGCTGAATGGCGCGCTGAATTCGTTCGTCATCAATAGGTTTAAGAATATAGTCAACGGCATGCACATCAAACGCATCTAAAGCATATTGCTCAAATGCGGTCGTGAAAACCACCATAGGAACAATATCAGATTGTAATTTTTTAATAACGCCAAAACCATCAACACCTGGCATCTGTATATCTAAAAAGAGTAAATCAGGTGCTAAGGCCATCGTCGCTTCAATCGCTTCACGGCCATTTTTACATTCTGCAATAATTTTTATTTCAGGAATTTTATTTAACTTTGCACGCAAGAGATTAAGCGCTAAAGGCTCATCATCAACAATAATTGTTCTTAACTTATTCATAAATTTAACTCACCGTCATTGAGTTTGGTACTGGCTAGCAGGTGTTATTTCATCAAGCGTTTCAAAAGGCAGCTTAATGATAGTTTTTAAACCACCTGATGGGATAATATTAAGGTTAAATACGTAGTCATCTGTATATAACACTTTAAGTCTTTCATCGATATTACGCAAGCCGACACCTCGACTCCTTTTTCCTTTCATTTTACTACCGTCAACCGCGGTTCCAGAACCGGTATCACTTAACTCTAACACCAACATTTTATCAACAACGTCAGCCCATAGACTAATAGTGCCACCCTCTTCATTTTGCGCGATAACATGTTTCATTGAGTTTTCAATAATAGGTTGTATTAATAAACTCGGTATTAAAGCTAACTTTGCTTTATCAGAAATTTTAAAATCTAATTTAAGTCGCTCGCCAAAACGGGTTTTCTCTATTTCTAAATATAAATTAAGTGCGATAATTTCAAATTCTAACGCAATTTTAGTATCAGGGTTATTGTCTAATGAATAACGTAAAAACTTACTTAATTGAACGGTCATCCGCTGAGCTTTCTCTGGAGCTTCGCATTCGATCAGAGAATTAATGGCATTGAGGGTGTTACAAAGAAAATGAGGGTTGAGTTGGTAACGTAACATTTTTATTTTTGCATCTCGGGCTACCGATTGCGCGTTCACTCTTTTTAATTGCTCTTCTTTAGCTTCCGCTGCCTTTGAAAGCAACATTTTATGCTCAAATTGCAACAATTGATAATAGCGAATACCATGAAAAAAACCGGTCCAACAAAAGAAAATAAAAATACTACTAAAATACCAGCCGCCAAACTCGTCCCAATTACCGGCAGAGCTGGTCAGTTCTATATAAAGTTTGACTCGGATAAGTGTCCAAATAAAGGAAATACAAATCACTGAAACGATGGTTATCAGTACGCGGGTAAAAATAGGTGAGTGCCAACACCTCATGAAAATCCAATACAGTGGCAATGAACAAAATATCCCCACAACAGACTGCCAAAAAGTGTGATTAAGGTGCTCGACATCGATTTGGACATACCAAAGTGTCAGTGATATCAGACTAATTAATGAAACGAAAGACCAAAAGCAGATTTGTAAAACCCAAAATAGATACTCTGGCTTTTTTGAAATAAATTTATTGAAACGTAATAGTGGGTTGTCAGACATATTTGCTCCGAAATCATCTGATATTATACTACCCCTTCCACCACTGATGGTCGAATAAAAATTTCCTTACTATCGTTGCTAAAGACCGTTTCATCTCATTAAGGTAAAAATAGCTTAACTTAACTTAACTTACTGAGTCATTAAGTCAGTAAGTTAATCGATAGTTCATTGCTATCAAAAAATATTTTTGGTATTTAAATAAAGTGATTTTATATTTAATCAGCTGAAATAATTAGCTATCTTGAAAGAAAGTTAAATTGTTGTGGTTTTAAATGGTGCGACTACATGGATATGTTAAGCTCAAGCAAATTGAGAGCGAATCTATTTTAAAACCCTTATAAAAAGGATTTTATGGACAAATCGCCGTAACCGAAAAGTTTGTGGAAAACTTGCAAATAGGATCTATTTAATGAGATTTTTAACCACCCTTTCTATCCGATCTAAGTTAGTCATTGCCATGTTAATGGCCGTTATCATATCGACCAGTATTGTTGGCTTTGTTGGCCACTCAAAAGCCAAAGAACTGCTTATATCCAGACTACAACAATCAGATTTACCTAATCTCCTACTGCGCGTTCGTAATGCAGTCGACGGTGAAATTTCTGAAATGAAAGTGTTAACAAAATCTATTGCCACTAACCCTTTTCTACTTGATTGGATAGAGTCTGGTGCCAGCAAAGATAATGAAGCTAACGTTATTAGCATGCTGAGTAACATCGCTAAAGATAACAATTTAAGTAATGCTTCCTTCGCCGATCGAAAAACAGCTAAATATTGGAACCAAGATGGCTTTCTTCGTGTTCTCAAAGATGACAGTCTTGATGGTTGGTTTTTTGCATTTACCAATAGTAATAAAGAAGAGTCGGCAAGTACCTACGCTTATCCGAATGGTAATGTAGATGTTTTTATCAACTATCAACAACTTAATGGACGAGGTGTTTCTGGATTATCTAAATCATTTAATGACATGGTTAGTTACCTAAACAGCTTTAAAATTGAAGAGTCAGGTTTAGTGTATCTTGTTGATCACTCGGGGTTGGTAAAAATTCATCAAGATAAAGCAAAAAGTGAAAAGGCGAACTTGACTGATATATATAAAGATATAAATTTTCAAACGCTGTTATCAAAAGAACAATTTTCTTTTCAAGAAACAGAAAGTTTAATCGTGGCGACAAGCTATATCTCAAGTTTGGGTTGGTATGTTGTTGCAGAAGTGCCAAAGGCTGAATTGTACTTAGCGTTGAACGAGTCACGAAATTATATGCTGATTTGGTTTGCCATTATTGTCGTAGTGTTTATTTTGATCAGTATCATTTTTGCAAAAAGTTTAACGCAACCTATCAATGACCTCGCTGGATTATTTAAAGCCTTGGGGGATGGTGAAGGCGACCTTAGTTACCGACTCAGTGAAAGCGGCAGCGAAGAAGTCTCACGTTTGGCCCATGGTTTTAATACTTTTATCAGTAAAATACACTCGGTAGTTAATGATGTCGCTAAAACATCAAAAGATGTCCGCCAAGCATCGTTAGATGTTTCCCAAGATGCAGAGCAGTCAAAACTCGATGCTGAAGGTCAGCGTGACATCGCCACACAAGTTGCAACGGCTATTAGTGAAATGGGTTCAACCATTACAGAAATTGCAGCAAACGCCGCACATGCGGCTGACTCGACCAGCGAAGCGATAACCCAAGCTAAAAATGCACAAGTTGTTGTTAAAGAATCAACTGAGAATATTTACCAGATGGCACAAAATATGGATTCTGTGTCTGTTACCATTGAATCTTTAGCGAATAAAAGCAACGCTATTAGCAGTGTGCTTGATGTTATACGAGGAATTTCAGAGCAAACAAATTTACTGGCATTAAATGCCGCGATTGAGGCTGCTCGTGCAGGCGAACAAGGTCGTGGTTTTGCGGTGGTCGCTGATGAAGTTCGTAACTTAGCGAAGCGCACCAGTGAGTCCACTGATGAAATTAATAAAATGATCAACCTTTTGCAATCAGAGTCTCAGCGAGCCGTTGATAGCGTGAGGGAAAGCAAAGTGACCGCCGAAGTTGGCGCAACGGATGCTCAACAGACAACAGAGGCACTTGAGGAAATTGTTGCTAATATTCAGCTCATTTCAGATCTAAATACTCAGGTGGCCACAGCAACAGAAGAGCAAGCAGCCGTTGTCGGTGAAATTAATATTCACGTTCATACGATAAGCGATAGCACAGAAAACAGTGCGCAAATATCAACCCGTATAGCCTCTTCAAGTGAATCACTTACTGCAATGGCGATGAACCTTGATAGCTTGGTCAAACGCTTTAAAATATAAGGGAAAGGTTAATGGCTTGGGTGAATAAGGGATTTTCAATCATTTAGTCTTTAATTTGACCAATAAAATAAAACCCAACAATTTTGACCAAGCAATATTTACTAACAAAATCCTTGGGTTATTACTTTTATTAACAGTTAAACTTTAACGAAAACTAAGCAACAGCATTGTTTTTGTTAATGTTTATAACCTCGTTTGGATAAATATTTTTCATCACTAACTTAGGCGTACGGTCGACTTTAAAGAGTCCCCAATGTTTTTCAGGTTCTAATTTATCAGGAGATCCTTTCCATGGTTCATCAAAGGCTTCAAAGACAAAGGTCAGTATTTTTTCTTCTGTCGTCCAAGCAAGTAGTTGCTGATAATATTCTGCCTGTAGTACTTCGTTAGCATTCCAAGGCTCTATGCCCCGTCCATTTGATGCCGTTGTCCAACCCGCTTCGGTAATTATCACCGGTTTGTCAGGATAATGATGGGCAACACTGTAATAATTTTGTTTGGTATATTCGAGTGCATCTTCCATCGTTCTATATTCCCAGGCAGGGTAAGTATGAATGGAAATAAAATCTAGTTCAGCAACCAAGGGCTCAAGTTTGTATGTCCAAGGGACATAGTTTTCACAAAAAGTTACCGGTTGATGAATTTCTTTTTTAATTTGTTTTACATAGTTTACTAAACTATCAACAGGTACCATATGGTCTGTCCATTCGACACTCGCTTCATTGCCGACAGAAACTGAAAATACGATATCATCATACTTTTTGGTAAGTGCGATCATACTATGAATTTCATCACAATTTTTCTGACGATTAGCATTAATAACTTCTTGACTAAAATCAGCGCCCCAAGGACAGTTAGGGTTACTCATTTCTGCTGCCATATCGACGCCTAGCATTACTTTGAAATGCAGTTTTTCAGTTTTAATAACATCAAGAACAAGTTCGGCGTGTGGTCCACAATCGTAAAGTCGAAGGTAGCTCCAGTTTTTTTTCAAAATAAGTAAGTCTTCTTTAACTTCATTATAACTTGGGTAAAGACCTTCTCTTGGATTTTGCCCGTCACGATAGCCAGAATAACAAATAGCATTTTCATGAAGCAATTTCATCGAACTGATTGTTGCTATTTTATCACTGTGTTTTTTAAACATACTTTAATTTCCCGTTTTTATCCCAAAGACCCCAATGCGCGCCAACACCGCCTTCATCTTTAACTTTCCAAACCTCATCAAATGATGAAAAATAGAAGACCGCTATATTTTCTTCTTCTGCCCACTGATAAGTACCTAAAAAGTACTTAATGGCGTTTTCATAAGATGGCACAGCACCCCACTCTGCTGGACCTTCATTCGGCCAGCCAGTTTCAGTGATAATAACTTTTTTACCCTTGCCAGCTTTAATAGCACGGCGATACATGTCTTTCATGTAAAGAATGGAGTACTCAAGGGCACAGCCTTCCCAAAAAGGATAACAATTCGCTAAGATCAAGTCGCAGGCGTCGGTAACCTTGGGATGTTCTTCAAATTCATAGTAAGCGTCAACATAGCCTACTTCGATACCCGGTAATGCTGCTTTTACACGATTAATGTAAGCGATTAATTGTCCTTCACTTAAGTCTTCACGCAGTAGGACTTCATTGCCAACGGCAACAATATCGGCATAACCTTGTTGTGCAACCGCTATCAGGTTGTTGATTTCTTTCTCATTATTTTCTAAATCATCATCTAGCCACGCACCGACTAAGGTTTTTAAACCTTGCTGCTTTGCTATCTTGGGGATATTTTCATTACCATCAGTACAAGAAAAAGAACGGATCCAGTTAATACTAGGAGAAATAATCGCCATACGTGCCGATATCTGTGCCTCGCTTATCTTAGTGCCTGGCCCTTGCCCTTCGGTATAAGGGCTAAAGGAAATACCATGAATTTTATTATCAAGTACCCCATTAACAGCACTTTGTAAGTCTTCTCTAGAAGAATGACCAAGATTCATTCCAGCCAATGACATATGCTTATTGTATTTACTCGACATGCTCGTCTCCGATAACCATCGTTATATATAATTGACGGGGTATTGATACCCCGTCTTTAATCAAACAACCAAAAAAATTATGCTAAATAATGATTAATAGAATAAATTATCAGTTGATATCGTTAAGGTTAATTGCTGTATTTGACCGCTTCTAAGAAACAGCTCAGTGCTCTCTTTAGCAGGTAAACTCAACGCTGAAAATGTGTGCTGTTTACCGTCTTTATAAGTCACCATTAACGAAGGTTCAACTTCATCGTTAAGCTGGTAAACAATTGGAACCTGACACCAAGTAAAGGCGAGTCCCATTGCTGGCACCGTTATTTCTTGCCAATTTTTGTTAACATCTAGGTAGCGAAATGGCTTGGCTTGTTGAATAAATTCACATGATTGCAATAAGCTTGGTTCAAACGAGACAACGCCTGCGTTAACGCGAAGACCTAACTCGCCAAAACGTGAAAGTATTTCTTCTTTCACTTGTCCGGTCATACCCGGTTGTTGCGCACCCGAATGTTTAGGGGTATGAGAGTATGGGTCCATTGGAAATGCCCCATATTCAAGTGGCGTTTTGTTAAAACCAATACCGTCACGAACTCGATAGTATAAACTGGCAATTTGTCGCCTTACCTCGTCACTTTCACCTTGATCAACACAGTTAAAAAAGTTTTCTTCTACCGCTAACATCAGCTTAGAAACCATGTGCCAATAGATACAGCCCAATCCTTCAAAACCAAACATACCACCAGAGCGGCCAGTAAAAGCTTGATGATTAAAGGTTTGCTCATAAAGATCAAAAATCGCTGTTTTATCAGTTGTCAGTGCTTGAGGATATTCTTGACTAAGCTCTGTTAATTTATCTTGTAGAACATTGCTATTAGTAATATCAGCATTGAAGCGATATTGACCATCAATATCTTGCAAAATGACACGTTCATCAGCCTGTTTAAGCATCTGTTGCAGCGAAGTGTTTTCTTGTACCTGCTGGGCATCAACACAATTTTTTTCTAAAAAGCTTGGTAGCTTTCTATCGGGGTAAAGCATAAAACTTTTTTGATCGGGGCGATAAACATCACTCGCAAAAAGCGCTTCGAGTACATCAACCACTTGTTTTGGTTTAAGTGCACCAGAACTTAAGGCAGCAACCTGTCCTTCGAGCATTGGGTACAGATTTTTAACCTTGGAGGTCTTATTTTCTAGGCTCAATAAATTATAAGCGTTATATAATCCGTCGGCGCGTTCATTGGTCTCAATCGTATGTTCAATCGCTTGTAGGGCATCACTTAACATCGCACTGATCTGACTAATCTGCTGATGCGTCTTACCACTAAAACCTTCTTGGCTATAAATAGCTTGACGGTAATGGCTTGCTGCCATGCCTAGTTCTGCAGTACTTTGATAGCGTACCTCAGCAGTTACTGGCTCAGGGGTTAACGTTGAAACTAAATATGTTAATGCGTTTGCCGTATCAGTCAACCATAAGTTAACTTCAATAGACAACTCAACATCTTGTGTTTCATTAGCAATTAACTCTTGGAAAAAACAAACATAACGACGCAAGTAACATAAGGTCACCATAGATAAACCTTGCCCAACTAAAGCATTGTTTGCATCATTCCACTCGGGTCTTTGGGTATTTAACCAAATGCCGCCATCAACCACTAAATTACCCAATTTAGACAATAAGGGCACTAATAATTTTTCCAACAAGTTAACTTGATAAACATCACCCTTGGCGTCAAGGACCAGTTTGCCATCAGCCCCCATTGTTTTAACACGTTGCTCAATGTTAAGCGCGAGCGACTCATCATAGGTGACGGTGCTTTTAGCATCTTTAACCAAGTCATCAAATGGCTTAATGCGATAAGGCACATTGGCATAACTGAAAAGTGTTTGGCGCAGCATCGCAGTCAATTTTTCTGGGTGAAATTGCTTCGACAGCTCAAGCATCTTTTGTAAGTAAATTATTTGATGATCACCCCAATAGCCAATATAGCTCCACGGGTCATCAGGTTCTTCTACTTCCCAGTCGATGCCTTCTTTGGTAATTCTATAAGGATTATAACCATCCATCGTCGAAGCATTAACAAACTTGGCAACAACACTTTCAATAAATTGCGGGTAGCTATACGTTAATGCCTCCCAGTTTTGAAAAATATCTCGCCAATTTCCTTGGTAAGTTAACAAACGCTTATTGTTTTCATCCACTAATTTAATAGCGAACTGGTTCCATGGACGACTCGGATCGCCATGACGACGACCAAATGAAATAGGTAAATATTCAGAAGCTAAGCGCTCAAGTTGGCTATCGCCAGACGTTTTAATTTCTGTCAGTAATTCCACAAAATCTAACTTTTCCGGCAAACTGTCTAACAGCGCTTGATTGCGTTGATAAACCTTATGGTTAAATAAATTAATCGTCTTGGTAAAGTCATCTGCAGAGATCTGATACTGATCGTCAAAAATACCACCACGCAAGGCATTAAATAAAACATTAGCATAGTGATGCTCGGCAACACTCTCTTCACCCGTTAATTGAAAACCATCAACAGAAGCCATAATACGTGCTAATTCATCAGAGCCATTCGCTATAGAATCGTTGATATTATCGTCAAGTTTATTTCGTTCGCCTAGCTGACGACGCAAGACAACAGATTGACTTTGAGTCTGCTCAATATTAGCAATAAATTGCCATTTTTTATCACTGTGCGGCTTAAGTTCAAGGGTAGTATTCACTAAATATGCGCCACGAATACCTCGCTTTGTTGTTTCCTGTTCAACCTGTTCGCCACGTCGAAAAGCACTTAATTGCTCAGATGAGAGTAAAATATTAGTGTTATCTAAACCAAGGCAAAAAACCGTATTCGCTTTTAATGACTCACAAGGCTCTGCTCTATCGGTGATGCCCGAAAACAAAGTAAAAAAGGCAAGACCTGAACTTTCATCTAACTCGGTCCACTTATAGGCATCAACTAAATTACTTGAATTTGTTTGCGTAAAGCGAGGTGTACCTGCAGGTAATACATTCTGAAAACCATCAATAATTTCAACACTTAAAGGTTTATCTGATAAGTTCTCTAATTCACATTTTCTTACAAAACCATAGGTGTCGCTCGTTGCCCAGGTATAGCGAAAGGCTAACTGCAAATCATTATGAATTTCTTCAAAACACAGTTTATTGCCTAATACGTTCTTGTATAAGTTTCTGGTGATATTAAAACGAAGTTCATGCTCACGATTAAAGGGTTCCCAATCAACCTTTTCACTACCCGTATCAACACGTAATAGGGTTTTACACCCCGTATTTAACTCACTTTCATGAATTTTGTCTACGGTAATATAAGGAAATAAAGGCGTCTCTGGCGATACACGCCCTGCGGTTAATCCACCCGTTGATGAAACGAATAGCCAATGGTCACTATTAGAAATAACGCTAACAAAAAAAGGAGCCATCTTATTAACATTGTTAATGGCATAAAAACGTTCGTCAGCGATAGTGACAAATTCACCGGTCACTTGATTGTTGTGGGTATTACATATTTTCATTTTTAATTCCTACCTAAACTCAAGGTACTTTACTGTTCTAAATAATTGAATAAATTGATAGATGAATGTTTAAATTCATCTATTTCTAAAATTTACGGTTTACTGATTTAAAGGTTTAAATATTCTGACAAAGTCAACTTCCATTGATACCGGAAAAATACTGTCATCTATGGGTCCACCTGCTTTGCCCCACATACCGCCAATCGCAAGATTTAGAATAACGTGGTAAGGATGATCGTAAGGCCAAGCGCGCCAGCCGCTAGATTCATTGCTATAAAAGAAATAAGGCACATTATCAAACAATACGGTAATACTCTCTGGCGTCCACTCAACGGAGTAAAGATGAAAGGCTTTTTCAACATCTTGACCTTCGATACTGCCCTTTCGTTGTTCCCAATTCGCCCAATAATAAGCTTTATTATGTACGGTGCCATGAATGGTTTGCATGTCGTAACCAACGTGTTCCATGATGTCTATTTCACCCGAGTTAGGCCAAGCATCACAGGTTGCACTGCCTTGCCAATCGTCGTTTTCTTGACAGGTGCTTGAATATTTAAAAGGATCACTAGGTAACATCCAAATAGCTGACCAAGTGCCTTGCCCTGCCGGTAACTTAGCTCTAACGTCGACACGGCCGTAAAGAAAATCGCCTTTACCTTGTGAGTGAATACGGCCAGAGGTATATTTTGCATCATCTAAATTTTCTTTATAGGCGGTGATCACTAAATTACCGTCTTTTACATGGACATTTTTGAGGTTATCGGTATAAGTTTGATCTTCACTATTCACCTTACGAGCAGGCCAAATATCATAACTCCATTTATTTGGATCTGGCTTACCTTGATAATTAAATTCATCACTCCAAACTAATTGCCATTGCTTTGACTCAATTTCTTTTTTACGGACAATTAGGGCACTAAGGATTGGCTGCCCGTTGATCGCTTCAAAGTTTATATCTAGCTGTCCATCGGTCACTTCAACATTATAAACAGCTCGTGCTAAGGCCGAGATATGCTTACCATCTCGAGCAAGCCTGACATTTAAATCGCTAATAACCAGCTTGTCCTCAGCAAAAACATTGAAGACTCGGGCATCCATAGCAGTATCTTCAGGTTCAGCAAATTTAAAAATGATATCGTATTGGCCATTTTCCATGGGTTGCTTGATGCCAATATTACCAAAGCGAAAAGATTGATAAATAAAACCATCTTGTGAGCCTTTGATATTTTCAATCGTACCTATATCACCGGTAGTTATCGATTGATCTGCTTGATAGCTTATACCGTCAACGCCAACATATTCACTACCACCAACATTAATTGCCCAGACTACCGTGTTATTTTTTTCACTATGATCACTTTGCTTGTCCCCCTGATGAGCAGAAGCTAAATGAGAATCATCGGACTGATAACTTTCATCGTCGCTTATCAGTGCTCGGCCAATAAGTAATACGGGGATCAAGATTAAGACCAAGACCAGCAATGATTTTTTGTTACTTTGTTTATTCTTCATGGTATTGAAGCTCCAAGTTCATAACGCCATCTCAGCTACGTAGCGTTATTTATTAGCAATATTGAGAGCAACAATAAGGGAACTAGAATGTATCGCAATCAAAACAAGGCAAGATGGACTAGCCTTGCGGTAAAAACGACACATCTGACATAGCGGCTAAGCCCCGTGAGTCTTTAAGACTAAATGTATTTGTTCAACTTTTTCTTTGTTAAGCACATACTTTCGCATGACCCAAGCTACAAGTATTGAACCTAATGCGGGGTAAACAGTGAATGATAGTAAAATCCCCTCTTTAGCTGTTTCTGTTTGTTCAACGTCTGCTTGATAGCCATAATAAGCCAGTAACCAACCGGCGAAAGCGCCACCAAAAGCGACACCTAATTTGATAAAAAACACCACCGAAGAATAGACCATGCCGGTTATGCGAACACCCGTTTTCCAATGACCATAATCAATGGTGTCAGCCATCTTTGCCCACAACAAAGGCGTTGCCATTTGTAAAAAGAAGCTCCATAAAAAAAACAAAGCAAAGGCGGTGGTCACTTGATCTTTGGGGACAAAATAACTGATCACACAGATAAAAGCGGCGATGAGCTGTAAACTAATATAAGCCTTAATCTTGCAGACTCTTTTCGCAAGAGCTTGAGCACAAGCGCAGCCTAAAATGCTACCAATCATGCCCAGCGACATAAATAAAGTAATTTGCGCTTCGAGACCGAGCACATATTTCACATAATATATCGCTAATGTGGCTCTTAATACTTGGCCTGTTAATAAAAATAAACCTGCCAGCGACAATATTCGCCATTGATCATTTTGCCACAGTGCTTTTAAATCGTCGAAAAGGGATGTTTGCTGATTTTCAGGTACGCAAACACGTTCTTTAGTACCACTAAAACATAATAGAAACATCGCCACACCTAAAAGGCTCATCGCGACCATAGTGAGCTGATACCCTTTGGCTTTATCACCATCACCAAAATACTCGACTAAAGGCAAAGTGCCTGCGGCAACAATTAAACCACCGAGCATCCCTAAGACGAATCGATAGGTTTGTACTGATACGCGTTCAGCGGGCTGCGTCGTTAAAACACCACCTAACGCTGAATATGGGATATTAATTGCGGTATAGACCATCATTAACAAGGTATAAGTAACAAAGGCGTATATAACCTTAGCGTTACCCGTCAAGTCTGGCGTAGTAAATGCCATAATAGAAATAATGCCAAACGGCACAGCGAGCCAAAGTAGATAAGGTCGAAATTGTCCAAAACGTGTTTTAGTACGGTCAGCAAGTGCCCCCATCAGCGGATCTGTTATCGCGTCAAATAAACGCACCACTAAAAACATAGTGCCAACAACAGCTGGCGAAATACCCACCACATCAGTATAAAAAATCAACAGGAACATCATTACCGTTTGGAAAATAATATTACTGGCGGTATCACCTAAGCCATAAGCAATTTTTTCGCGAATTGTTAACATAAAACGTCTCTTTTGATTATTAACTCAACTAACGAGCTTATACACATAAGGTTATAAAATAAAAAACCTATAAACAAAAAAGGCCTATATCGCAAAACAATATAGGCCTATTAATTGAAACTCACTAGATTACAGGTTTACTTAAAGCTGTAACGAACACCTACAGTATATCTAGTACCGTATTGTCTAGCGGATAAAAACTGCTCTTCGTAACGACCAAAAGATTGCTCAGTTTCGTTATTAAGATTTAACCCTTCAACAAATACCGTAAAGTTTTCATCAATGTCATAGTTAATACTCATATCGACTTGACCAAACTCTTTAGCAAATTGTGGTGGCGCATCAGAAGAACCTTGAGCTTGTCCTACACCGATAAGGTATTCGTCACGCCAAGCGTAAGTGACTTTTACTGACAAACCTTCTTTTTCATAGAACAATTGAAAGTTAGCCGAATCACTTAAACCGGTTAGTGGTGTTTGCGGCTCTAAATCAGCAACACTATCAACTTTAGTTATGTCCTCAACATCGAATTTAACATCACCATCAACAAAGGTCGCATTAGCACCGAAACCAAAACCACTCTCGCCAAAAAAATGTTGAACAGCGACTTCTATGCCGTCAACCATCTTGTCATCAGGAGCATTGAATGGACGGGTAATATCCCATTGCATTAAAGGATCATCACCTGCTGGTTCAATAAAGCCTTGAGCGTTTAACGTCGCTCCGTTAGCTTGCATTTGTGCAAAAATTTCATCACTGGTTGGCGTGCCACCAAGGTCAGATACCGCTTGATTCCAACGTGGTCCCTGATAAATATCACGCATATCATCAACTGATGTCGTTATTGTTTGGCTACTAATAAAATTCTTTACATCTTTTCTAAAGTAACCAATAGCAGCATAACTGCCTTCTGCGTAATAATATTCTAAAGAAATATCAAGGTTAGTAGACTCATAAGGGTCAAGATTAGTGTTACCTTCACCACCTATACGAGAGTTAGGACGCGTACTTGCCCCTAATGAACGGCCACCAGCTAAGCTGCCTAAAGGAGCACGAGCTATCGTTTTCCCCCAAGATGCACGGGCAACAAGTTCCTCGCTAAGATCAATTTTGGCATCAATCATAGGTAAAAAGACGTCATGCTCACCTTCAAGCGATAAAATAGTATTTTCACCTGGTTGATATTGAGTAAGCCACTCACTGCCACCTTTCCACCAAACTTCGGTAGGTATAGGTTGCAAGACATTACTAGTTACATCGGTTTGCTCATATCTAAAACCAACATTCACCTGCACGGGTAATTCAGCAACTTCAAATTCAAATAAAGACGACGCATAAACACTCGTTGTATCTTCATCTACTGAAGATTGTGATTGAACACTACCAGGGCGGTAAGCATCGGTACTAAAAAAGTCGTCGCCTAATACATCACTGTTTAAATAAGACGTTGAACGAGCAACCGCTTCATCAAAGTCAAAACTATAATAGTATCCAGCACCCATAGGGTTGTCGCCATTTGAAAATTCATCCAAAAAGCCATCGGTTGTATTGTACTCAAACATGCCATCAGGAAATGCCGCTGAATAATTGGGGTTAAACAAGAAACCACCAATCAAACCACTCCATGAACGTGAGCCACCCATGGTTTGCTCAGTACGAGCAATACCAAAATTAGCTGACTTTAATGGCGAGTCATCTGGATTTTCCCATGAACCATCGATTTGCAGTTGATCAATTTCAGACTTTCCAGGAGTATGCTCAAATTGGCTAAAATGTGAATCCATTTCACTAGGTGCAAGCGTTGTAGAGCCATTTTTCCAGAAGATTGTCCCTTGTGGAATATCACCTTGTCTGAAGTCATAATGTTTATTAACTAATTGATCTGAACCAAAAACTAATGATCCCGTGCCATTCATGCCTTTATCTTTGCCATTATCAGCTTTATTTTCTGAACTATGGTAATCGACTGAAAAAACAAAGTCATCTGACGGTCGCCATTCAACATTAAAACCTAATGAGCTTTCATTCGTTTCAGTTGTATTTCGATTGGCAGTATAAGAACCATCGTTACCAGACAAGTCGGCAAAAATAACTGTACCATTTTCATCTAATTCGTAAGCATCAATGTTGCCACCAAAATCGTGCCATTGACCCCAACCAATAGAATTAGTGCCCGTGGTTGACTCTCCCATCGTATAATCAAGTGTCATAATCACACTTTCAATAGGCGCATATTGGAAAGTAACATTGGCATTAGTTCTTTCACGCTCAACATTAGCAATACCATAGTTCATATCACGAGGGAAAAAAGCACCCGCTGCCGCATTTGCATCACGATTATCAATGACTTTGTCATCATCTAAAGTCGGAAGCTGTGCGTCTGGCTGAAACTGCCAACCTTGAATATTTGCCGATTGTTGTTGAAAGTCACGTTGTTGATGAGAGAACGACAAAGCAAAACCAAAGGTGTCATCAGCAAAAGTATTACTGTATAAGCCTGAAAATTCTGGTGTTACATCATCACCTTCAACATTAGACGAGTCATAAATGCCTTTTCCTGAAAGAACAAATTTCTCACCTGGGCTAGCAAAAGGCTTCATGGTAATAATATTAACTGTCGCGCCAAGACCACCACTTGGGTTTTCTGCACGCGCAGTTTTATGTACTTCGATAGCACTAACACCATCAGAAGATAAATTTTCTAAACTGTATGAACGTGAATTACCCGTACCCGGCATTTGACGACCGTTAAGTGTAATTAGGTTAAACTCTGGACCAAAACCACGCACGGTGATCTGGCTGCCTTCGCCATTAGAACGACTGACCGAAACACCGGTAATACGTTGTAATGACTCGGCTAAGTTAGTGTCTGGAAATTTACCCATATCTTCAGCAGATATGACGTCGACAACGCCAGAAGCGTTTCTTTTTACTGACATAGAGCGAGACAAACTGCTCATGATACCAGTCACTTGAATAACTTCTATCGCAGCGTCTTTTTCACTATTATTGACTTTATCTGTTACTGCTTCTTCGGCATAAAGCTGACTGCTCAAACCGGTTGCTAAAACCGCTGATATACAAACGGCTAGGCGCTTTTTATTAAAAATTGAATGTTTCATGGTTACCCTACTTTCTTAAAATTAGTTTTAATGACGGCGGCTGTTTAAAGCCGCTCAACCTTTGCTAATATCGTGGTTACAGTGCCGTTATCATCACATTGTCAAGACGAAAAACAGCCCCTTCTCCAGTTCCCCAAGCAGGGAAAATCATTAATACATCTATCTGACTAATATCCAAACCCGCATCAAATAATGTTTGTAGTGGGAATGTGTAGGTTTGCCATTCACCCGTAGTCGGTGCTTTTCCTTCTGTGCTGCCTGTTAAAGGAAGCTCTGCAAAAGTTTCGGCTTTATTTGACTCGATTTTAAACATCCAAACACTTGCCGCATCATTTGGTGGTGTAACAACTTTAACATCAAATTTCACCACACCGTTGGCTAAGATAGCTGATGCATCAACAAAAACGCCATCTTCAGCATCAAGCCCAACAACCGTTGGCTGTGAACCAATAACATATTCAGCCGTTACGCCATGCGCGGTATCATCGTTTTCAAGTGTTGGTGTTGTGCCACCACAACAATCCCACATTGACCAACCTGTAGCAGGTGCATCAGCAAATAAAACATCATTGTTGACAGTTGTTGCTGTTGGGTCATAAATTTTAACGTTATCTAAACGGTAAATAGCACCTTCGCCAGCACCCCATGCAGGGAAAACCATTAAGACATCAATCGCACTGACATCTAAACCAGCATTTGCTAAGTCAGATAAGTTAAAAGTATAGGTTTGCCATTGGTCTAGAGCAGGTGAAACACCTTCAACAGAGTCAGTTAACGGAAGTTCTGCGAAGGTCGCATTATTGTCTGCTTCAACTTTAAACATCCAAGCCGCATCACCAGGCATAGCCGTTACTTTCATTTCAAATTGAATTACACCGTTAGAAAGAATCGCAGAGGCATCAAATGGCGCAGGTGAATCTGTGTTATCAGCTCTTGAAATAAAGCCCATTACAGTTGGCTGACCACCGATAGAAAATTCAGCTACGTTACCGTGAGCATCATCGTCTAACTCAACAGTAGGCATAGAACCGCCACAACAATCCCACATTGGCCAGCTTGGATTTTCGTCATCGGTAAAGACCACTAATTCAGGCGCTCCACCAACGTCACCTTCAATCGCGATATTAGTAATTAAATATTCAGCACCTTCGCCTGTTTGCCAAGCTGGGAATATCATCACCACATCAATTGCACTAAGATCTAGACCTGCGTCTTGTAAGACTGATAATGGGAATGTATAAGTTTGCCATTGACCCACAACAGGATCTGCACCTTCATTACTGGTGTTAAGCGCAACATCGCCAGTATTAGGTCCGCCGTCACCGGCTTCGACTTTTAATAACCAAGTAGTCGCAGAAGATGGCGGGGTAACCACTTTCATTTCAAATGACAAAGTACCATTTAAATCAACTAATGGTGATGCATCAAATGGGCTAGACTCGCCAGAAAAATCATCGCCAAAATGTCCGCCTCGCGTTGAAAAACCTAATACGGTGCCATTGTTATCATTAATATTAAATTGAACAGCATCGCCTTTATCGGCATCAGCGATAATTGCAGGTGAAGTACCACCACAACAATCCCAAGCAATCCAGTTAGCATTTAAAGTACCGTTAAAAATATCTAGGTTTTTAGCAACACCATCACTTGGGGGCAATGGAACTGGCGCTTTACCTTCAACAAGACCATCTTCTAAACTATCGTAACCAGGTCTTACTGTTTCACAGCCTTTACCGGTATCAATATTTTGCTGACACTGGTAAACACGTACATAGTCAATTTCAAATTTGTTATCTGCACCAAAAGCTGTGGCATCAACACCTAAGTCATTAACATTTTCAGGCCAAGTGCCACCAACAGCAAAGTTAAGTACTAAATAAAATTCTTTGTCGTAAGGAGCCTTGCTCCAATAGGTTTTTAATTCACCCGATAATTGGTCGTAGTATTCAGTAAACCAACCTCGATGTGCTAAGCCTACTGCTTCATCTTTAGAGTTGTAGCGAATTTTGGATTGTCGCTGTGTTGCATATAAATGGTCATCCATGTACCAGCGAATTTCACCTTCTTGCCACTCAATGGCGTAAGTGTGAAAATCATCAGCTGGGTTAGCGCCACTTGCTAGGCTATAAGCTTGTCCTGATTGAGAATTGTTAGGCCAGCTTTTACCATAATGAAGTGTTCCGTAAACATGGTTTTCTGCGGTACCGTCTTCTCTCGCTACACCTAAGTTAACTGATTCAAAGATATCAATTTCACCCGAACGTGGCCATTCGCCATATTCTTCATCGGTAGGCATCATCCAAAATGCGGGCCAGCTACCTTGTCCTGAAGGCGCTTTTGCACGCATTTCCATACGTCCATATTTAAAATCGGCTTTGTAACGCGTCATCATACGTGCTGATGTGTAAGGTAAAGCGGCGCCCTCGGCTGCGGGTAAGGCTACAATGTTTAATATGCCATCTTGTATATATGAGTTTTCAGCGCTGTCGGTGTAACATTGTTTCTCTTGGTTACCACCACCGTCACAGTTAACTTCATGCGTCCAGTTTTGACTGTTTATTGTGCTTGCATCAAACTCATCATTCCACACCATTTTCCAATCAGAGACAGGTTGTTGTGGATCAATAATATCTGGTTTAGTTTCGGTGGCTGCACCACCACAGCCAGCAAGTCCTAACGTAACCGTTAGCCCTATTAACGCGGCCAAGCCTTGTGTTTTAAATTTAACACTGCTTTTAGTTTTCATGTCTTCTCCCCTAGAGATATCCAAATCAAATATTTATAATCATTTTTATAATGTCTATACGCTACTTTTATCTACAAAGCTCACGTGAATACAAATACAATCGTAAACAAAATACTGTTATTAACTAAATATCTTTTAGCACAACGATTTACTAATTAGCATTTAAATACGGTCAGATGGGATAGTGCAAAGTTGAAATGGACAAAACAGGGTCAAACGACTTTTTTTGATGACCTTTTTGGCTTTTATAATTACCGCTTTACTTGGGTTTTGTATTAAGAGGCTAATACAACTTTAAAGCAAGGTGAGTCATCATCTATATAATATGATAAAGACTAAGCTCAGTGCTCTCTTTACCCATTAGCTTTTTAATAATTAACACCAAAAAACACCCAATTGATAAGTGTTCAACCTTAGTATCTTGCCATCACACTAATAAATACTCCGCATTATTTCAAGGGTTGATTGCCCGATAAAATCGCCCATCACGTGTAAAACACCGCTAACAATTAGCGGATAAAAGCTATTATTTATCTCCTTACACCAACAAACCCGTACACTTTAAAGTCAAATCGCTCAATAAAAACCCAATTAAAGTGCAAAATTTAATAAAAACCCACTTGACCATGAAATTAGGGACGACTCACCGTTTCCTGATTGTTTGTATCACTTTTTACTGTAGTTTATTTTTGGCTTTTCTACGATTAATCTCAGTTAAATTTAACTAGAAATGCATCATAAAATAATAAAAGAAGAACAAGTTTGGCTATTTAATTAGCCAAGTGAGTACCTTCAACTAAGCAGCACGGCTGCTATATACAAACCTAAGTATAACGACACAAGCTTGGTTTTATATTGCCAATACTGCAAATAATCAAATGACAATTGAACAGTTTATAGGGGATCTAAATGACTAATATAAAAAATAAAAAAAGCTTCAACAAAAACATAATCGTCCTAAGCCTAGGTTTAGCTTTATCTGCATGTGGGGGAAGTTCAAGCGATGATAAAGTTGCTGACGTTATAGAAGTTAACTCCGCACCAACTATTAGCAGCACAGCGGTCACAACAATTGAATCAGGTTCCACTTATAGCTACTCACTAGTCGCTGCCGATGCCGATGGTGACACTTTAACAATGTCAGCCACAAATTTACCCGCTTGGTTAACGTTTGATAGTGCAACCGGAAGCTTAACGGGTACGCCAGCGGATAGTGATGCCGGAGATACGGCAATTACTTTAACCGTAAGTGATGGAACTGATGAAATCACTCAATCCTTTACTGTTTCAGTCACTGTTCAAGCACAAGCTAACAATGCTGCTGTTATTACAAGTACTGGCGTTACAAGTGCTACTGTTGGTGAGTCATACTCCTACACACTTATGGCAACCGATGCTGACAGCGATACATTGACAATGTCAACAACTGTCCCAGGCGCGCTTTCTTGGTTAACGTTTGATGACAGTACAGGCATATTGTCAGGCACACCGGCATCGGGTGATGTTGCTGCTACAGAAATCACCTTAACAGTGAATGATGGCACTGTAGATACAATGCAAACATTTACCATTACCGTTGCTGACGCTGCAGTTGAAAACACCCGTAATATGATTGCTTTTGAAGGTGCTGCAGAGACCTATGCTTTCAATAATTTTGATGGTGGCATGTCAACTGTGATGGCTAATCCACAAGCAATGGGCATAAATACCAGCAACCAAGTCGTAGAAATGCAAAAATTGGCTGGACAACCTTGGGGAGGCAGTACACTAACCTTGCCTACAGCATTAACCTTGGCTGCGGAAGATAACACCTTCACAATGAAAGTTTGGTCGGCGCGTGCAGTACCTGTGTTATTTAAACTTGAAGGCATTAATAAAGAAATATCAATGGATCATGCAGGCACTGGCTGGGAAAATCTTAGTTACGATTTTGCAGATGATGTAACCGGCGCCTTAGACAGCGTTACGGTAATATTTGATTTAGGCACTATGGGCGACGCAGAAGGAAACGCGGCAGATTGGACCTTTTATTATGACGAAATAACAACACCTGCAACCGCTGAAGAAGAAGTCGTAGTTGGTGGCTCTACAAGTACCACTGATTTTGAAGCTGATCCACAAAGCTACACCTTTAATGATTTTGATGGAGGTGCAGCCGTTGTGCTAGCCAACCCAGATGCAACGGGTATTAATACCAGCGCTCAAGTGGGTCAAATGACAAAATCTGCGGGCCAAACTTGGGGTGGTTCAACAATGACATTGGCTACACCAGCGGCAATTCCAGCTAATAGCATGATTACCATGAAAGTTTGGGCTTCGCGTGCTGTACCCGTTTTAGTTAAATTTGACGATATGGATGCAGAAAGAACAGCAAACCATACTGGTTCAGGATGGGAAGAGTTGAACTTTGATTTTACTGGCGCGACCAGTACAAGTGAAACCAGACTTACCCTAATTTTTGATAATGGCGTGATGGGCGATGCCGCGAGCGATGCCGCTAACTGGACTTTCTACTTTGATGATTTTACCACCCCTGCTGCTGAAGAAGTCTCTGCAGGTAACTTTGTTGCCGTTGGAACTCCATATGACTTTGAAGCCACAGGTTTAGGCAGTGATTTTGTTTGGGCGGTATTTGAAAATGATGATAACCCTGCACTCGAATTTGTTGCTAACCCGGCTTCATCAACAGTGAATGACTCAACAACAGTTGCTATGTTTACCGCTAGAATGGCAGGTCAGCCATGGGCTGGTACTGAAACAACGGCGGCCAATACCACACCATTTACGATGGACGCAACCAATAGCATTGTTAAAATAATGGTTTATAAGTCTGTTATCAGTGATGTGGCATTAAAGTTCTCTGTAGGCGCTGCGGCACAAGCAGAAATCAAGGTACCTAATACTAAAATCAATGAATGGGAAGAGCTTACTTTTGACTTTTCTAGCCGTATTGGTATGGCTGAAACCATTAATATTGACTCGGTAATAGTTTTCCCTGAATTTACTGACGGCAGAGCTGCAGATACCGTAAGCTATTTTGATAATATTACTTTCGGTCATAATGAATAGTGTTGATAAAAAAATAAAACTTAGCTTGTGTTTTAATTAGCTAAGTTTTACATTAATTGTTAGTAAAATAAAAAGGGTTCTGGTTTACATTGCTAAGCCCTTTTATCTCGTTTTAATAGACTTATTTGAATAAGCGGAGAGGTTTTATGAAAATATCAAAAATGTTACTCAAGAGTGAACTCGTGTTGAATATAGGATTTGGCTTAACCGTATTGTTAATTGGCAAAATAACCCTATATTTTATCGCCTAAGAAAAGCACTAAAGGTCGTACATAATGGACAAAGCCTTTAGTAACTTTTAAATAACTCCTTTTAATCTCCGCAAAAAAAATAGAATCTAGCGATGTAAAAATCTTTCAGCGATGATGACTCTTCCCAAAATAAACAGTAAACCCAATATTTTTACCGTCAGCTAAGATATAAAATTCATTACTTTATTAACAGATAACAGCTTAAATATTATTGACTCGTCTTTATCGCCCAATGAATATTAAGTGAAACTATAGCATTTATCAGCAAGTAGTCAGCGTTAGGCATTTAATGAAAGACTGACTTAATCAGTTCGCATTATCTCATCATTAATTTATTTAGTTTTAATTGAAAGTAAACCATCATCCAACACATCTCGTACTACTTAATAATAACTTCTCGACACTATTTATTAATAATAATTAATGTTGAGGAGAGAATAAAGTTATTCGAATAAGTGGAGAGATTTTATGAAAACACTAAAAATGTTACTCAAGAGTGAACTCGTGTTGAATATAGGATTTGGCTTAACCGTATTGTTAATTGGCAAAGTAACCCTATATTTTATCGCCTAAACAAAGCACTAAAGGTCGTACATAATGGACAAAACCTTTAGTAACTTTTGCTTAAATAGCGTAAACAGCCTATCTCTTTTATTGTTTTATCTGATAACCACTTTTAAATATCCAAGTAACCGCTAATAAGCAAAAAGCTAAAAAGCCACTCATCACAAAAAAGCTTGTTAGTAAACTTACGTCAGCCACTTCATAAAAACTCCATCGAAAGCCACTAATCAAATAAAAAACTGGGTTAAATTGCGTTACTGTTTGCCAAAACGGCGGCAGCATACTGACAGAATAAAAAGTGCCCCCTAAGAAAACCAAAGGCGTAATAACAATAAGTGGGATCACTTGTAGTTTCTCAAAATTATCTGCCCAGATGCCAATAATAAAACCAAACAAACTAAAGGTTATAGCGGTCATCACTAAAAAGAACAACATCCAAAATGGATGGGCTATTTCCAGAGGCACAAAGAAATGTGCTGTTGCTAGAATAATCAATGCTAGCAAAATGGATTTTGTCGCTGCCGCACCGACATAACCGAGCAGCACCTCAAAGGAAGATACCGGAGCAGAAAGTAGTTCATAAATAGTGCCGGTAAATTTAGGAAAATAAATACCAAATGAGGCGTTGGAAATACTTTGTGTTAACAGCGAGAGCATAATTAACCCAGGAACAATAAAAGCACCGTAGCTCACGCCATCTATTTCAGTAATTCGAGAGCCAATGGCAGAACCAAAAACAACGAAATAAAGTGACGTCGAAATCACTGGAGAAATAATACTTTGAAAAATAGTACGTTTAGTCCTGGCCATTTCAAACTTGTAAATAGCCGCAACAGCATAACGATTCATGTTTTTTCCCTTACTAATGAAACAAATATATCTTCTAACGAACTTTGATCTGTTTTGATATCTTTAAAGGCAATACCCGCTAATGACAATTGCTGAAGTAAAGCAGATATTCCTGTGTGTTCATTGGTGGTGTCGTAACTATAAATTAATTGCATCCCTTCATTTTGTAGCTGTAAATTGAAATCAGTCAATTGCGCAGGCATTTCAATTAACGGTTCTTTTAAATCGAGGATCAATTGCTTTTTACCCAATTGATTCATTAACGCTATTTTATCTTCAACTAAAATGAGCTGGCCGTTTTTGATCACACCAATACGGTCGGCTATTTCCTCAGCCTCTTCAATATAGTGTGTCGTTAAAATAATGGTGACACCGTCGTTGCGTAATTCTCTAACCAGTTGCCACATATCTTTGCGCAGCTCTACATCGACACCTGCGGTTGGTTCATCTAAAAACAAAATAGCAGGTTCATGAGAGAGCGCTTTAGCTATCATCACTCGTCGTTTCATACCACCGGATAACTCAATCATCTTGTTATCTTTTTTATCCCAAAGTGATAATGATTTTAGCGTTTTTTCTATAAAAGCTGGATTCGGTTTTTTGCCGAATAAACCTCGACTAAATGAAACTGTTGTCCATACTGTTTCAAAGGCGTCAGTGGTTAACTCTTGTGGTACTAAGCCAATAAGACTTCGGGTATGTCGGTAACCGGTGACGATATCTTTGCCATCAACGGTGATTTGCCCAGACGTGGCATCAACTATGCCGCAAATAGCACTGATCAGTGTAGTTTTACCTGCGCCGTTTGGTCCTAGCAAGGCAAAGATTTCAGCAGGTTTTATTGATAAGTTAATATTATTAAGTGCTTGAAAACCACCCGCATATACTTTGTTAACATCTGTGATTTTAATAATGGGTTGCAAGGTTATTTCTCATCAGTATTTGAATACTACTAAGGTATACGACATACCCTATTGATGGCTAGGAAAATCAATAAATTAGTTGCCCCGTTTTTGTATTAGCTGTATTCAGGTCTTGTTTGGCATAGCTAATATCAAACGCTTGGTTAGGTGTTACGCTAAAACGGGTTAAATAAAGTGAAATTTATATGAATAAATGTCGCTTGTTAACGTTTATATTTTTACTACTTTGTCATCATTGATTAACGTATCTGTAATCTTTATTTTATGCACTATACTGGTATAGAACAAAAAACAAGCAACTGACTTAGTTTCTTGATCATCGCAACAAAAGGATTTCACCCATGATAAAGTTTCCGCTATTGATTACAATAATTTGCACAGGACTATTACTCTTTGCCTGTTCTAAACCCGTCGAAGAGGTAGCTAAACAAGCCGTTATCGAAGAAAAAAAACCTGTCTTTGAGACCTATAGCGCAGAAGAGTTCTTTAAAACAACCTCAGTCTCTGGCTCATCAATTAATGCTGATGCCAGTGCGGTTTTGATCAGTAATGATAAAACAGGTATTTTTAATGCCTACAAAATGCCACTTGATGGCTCAGCCCCAATACAGTTAACTCAGTCAACAGTTGACTCTGTTTTTGCAGTAAGTTGGTTTCCTAAAGACGACAGAATTCTTTATACCGCAGACAAGGGCGGTGACGAATTAGATCATTTATATGTAAGAGAATTATCAGGCAGCATAAAAGACCTTACCCCAGGTAAAGACTTAAAAGCTTATTTTGTTGGTTGGCATGAAGATAATAAACAGTTTTTTGTTGCCTCTAATGAAAGGGACCCTAAGTTTTTTGATGTATACCGTTATCAAAATGATGATTATTCAAGGGATCTTATTTATCAAAATTCTGCCGGCTATTCAGTCGAAACTATCAGCCCAAATGGTCAGTATATTGCTTTGAGCAAAACGAATAGCAATGCAGACTCCAATTTATATTTAGCCGACTTAAATAAAGCAGACGAGTTAACTGCACTTATAACTGAGCATCAAGGTGATGTTGAACACAGTGCCTACACTTTTACTCGTGATAGTAAGCGGCTGATATATTCAACAGACGAATTTGGCGAATATAAACAGGCTTGGGCTTATGATATAAAAGCAAAAACACAAGCACTAAACTACGCTGCAGATTGGGACGTTAGTTTCACTTACTTCTCTAAAGATGGCCGTTATCAAGTCACTGGTGTTAATGCCGATGCGCAAACTAAAATAGAAATTATCGACCTGAAAATAAAGCAACCGTTAACACTTCCTAAATTGCCCAGTGGCGATTTACGTGGCGTAAACTTTTCAGCTGATGCCAGTTTAGTTATTTTTTATATCAATTCAGATACGTCGCCTTCTAACCTCTATGTTCATCAATTAGGATCAAAGCGTATTAAGCGCTTAACTAACACAGGTAATCCTAATATTATTGAAGAGAACTTAGTTGTTGGCGAAATTGTCCGCTTTAAAAGTTTTGATGGTTTAGAAATTCCTGGGATTTTATATAAACCCAAACAAGCCGCTACACAAAAAGTCCCTGCTTTAGTATGGATACATGGAGGCCCAGGAGGTCAAAGTCGTAAGGGTTATTCCGCTACCATTCAGCATTTGGTCAATAACGGCTACGCTATTTTTAGAATAAATAACCGTGGTTCAAGTGGCTATGGTAAAACCTTCTTTCATTTAGATGATAAGAAGCACGGTGACCATGATTTAAAAGATGTTGTCTATAATAAATATTATTTACAGACTTTAGATTGGGTCGACAAAGATAGAATAGGGGTTATTGGCGGAAGTTACGGTGGCTATTTAACCATGGCCGCAATGGCATTTACCGATGAGTTTACTGTCGGTGTCAATATCTTTGGTGTCACTAATTGGGTCAGAACGCTAGAAAGTATTCCACCCTACTGGGAGGCCTTTAGACAGTCTCTTTATGATGAGTTAGGTGATCCCAGTACAGATAGAGAACGTTTACGCAGTATTTCTCCAGTATTCTTCGGTGATAAAGTCAAAAGTCCGGTACTTGTTGTACAAGGTAAAAATGACCCTAGAGTATTAAAAATTGAAAGTGATGAAATGGTTGAGTCTATTCGAAGCGGTGGAACTTTCGTTGACTATTTGGTCTTTGACGATGAAGGTCACGGCTTTAGTAAAAAAGCTAATCGCATTGAAGCATCTAATAAGTACTTAAGCTTTTTAAAAACCTACTTATAGTCTGTTAACCTAAAACTCGTATGTAAAGGTAAAGTCTGTTGTAGACTTTACCTTTTTTATAAGATGTTATTGCTAAAAAAAGCTAATACAGCCTTAGCCGTATTAGCGATATAGTTTAAAAATAACCTTACTTTAAATCAAACTAGCCTAGTTGCATCACTTAAATCCAGGTTTTGAATAAGATGTTATGGCTAAAAAAGCTAATACAACCTTAGCCGTATTAGCGATATAGTTTAAAAATAAACAAGCTTACTTTAAATCAAACTGGCCTAGTTGCATCACTTTAATCCAGGTTTTGAATGAGATGTTATTGCTAAAAAAAGCTAATACAGCCTTAGCCGTATTAGCGATATAGTTTAAAAATAAACAAGCTTACTTTAAATCAAAGCGGTCTAATTGCATCACTTTAACCCAGGCTTTAATAAAGTCATTAATAAACTTTTTGTCAGCATCATCTGAGGCATACACTTCGGCAATGGCTCTTAATTCAGAGCTCGAGCCAAAGATAAGATCAACCGGTGTCGCTTGCCACTTTACCTTGCCTGAAGCGCGGTCAGCACCGATATAAATTCCAGCTGTAGATTCATCTTTAGTCCACACGGTAGACATATCTAATAAATTTACAAAGAAATCATTCGTTAAGACACCAGGAGTATTTGTGAACACCCCAAAAGATGAACCATCATAGTTTGCATCAAGTGCTCGCATACCGCCAACCAACACCGTCATTTCAGGGACATTTAAACCAAGAGAATTGGCTTTATCCACTAACATCTCTGTTGGCGATAGGTAACTTTCATCCGTATAAAAATTACGAAAGCCATCCGCTTTTGGTGCTAAATAATTAAATGATTTAACATCAGTTTGTGCTTGTGTTGCATCAGCACGGCCAGGCATAAAGGGGACAGCTACTGTTGTGCCTGCTTTTTTGGCTGCACTTTCAATAGCTGCTGCGCCACCTAATACGATTAAGTCTGCTAGTGATACTTGCCTTTTAGCTGATTGCTTATTGTATTTAGCTTGAATAACTTCAAGTGTTGTTAATACTTTATTAAGTTCGGCTGGATTATTAACCGTCCAACTATTTTGTGGCTCTAGTTTAATGCGAGCACCATTAGCACCGCCGCGCATATCGGTGACACGATGACTCGACGCTGAAGCCCAAGCCGTTCTCACTAACTCAGCAGTGGTTAAATCTGACTGTGTAATTTGCTTTTTCAGCTCAGCAATATCTTGCTTGGTAATCAGTTGATAGTTGACCGCAGGAATAGGGTCTTGCCATGTTAGCACTTCACTCGGCACTTCACTGCCCACGTATCTTGCACGAGGTCCCATATCACGATGTGTTAATTTAAACCAAGCTCGAGCAAAAGCTTTTTCAAATGCTTCAGGCTCTGCTCTAAAACGTTCAACAATTTTACGAAACTCAGGGTCTTCTTTTAGAGCAAGATCTGTAGTAAACATAATGGGTGCATTACGTTTATTAGGGATATGGGCATCCGGTACTAAGTTAACCGCAGCTTTGTTTTCAGGTGTCCACTGTTTAGCTCCTGCAGGGCTTTTCGTTAGAACCCAATTGAAGTTCATTAGGTTGTCTAAGTAATTCGTTGACCATTGTGTTGGTGTCGTTGTCCAAGCACCTTCTAAGCCACTGGTTATCGTATCTGCGCCAACACCGCTGTCACATTTGTTTTTCCAGCCTAAACCCTGTGCTTCAATATCAGCGGCTGCGGGCTCTGCACCAACACAATCACTGGGTTTTTTCGCTCCATGTGCCTTACCAAAAGTATGACCACCAGCGCTTAAAGCAACAATTTCTTCATCATTCATCGCCATACGACCAAATGACATTCTGATGTCTTGAGCAGCTAAGAGAGGATCAGGTTTACCATGGGGCCCTTCTGGATTAACATAAATCAAGCCCATTTCTACTGCAGCAAGAGGACCTTTCAATTTACCCTTTTTATCGCGACGTTTATCAGTAAGCATGGTCGTTTCAGATCCCCAATAAACTAAATCAGGTTCCCAATCATCCGTTCTGCCACCAGCAAAACCAAAGGTTTTAAAGCCCATCGATTCTAGCGCTACATTGCCCGAAAGTACCATCAAATCAGCCCAAGAAATTTTACGACCATATTTTTGTTTAACCGGCCATAATAATCGACGCGCTTTATCTAAGTTAGCATTATCAGGCCAACTATTAAGGGGTTCAAAACGTTGTTGCCCACCCGACGAACCGCCGCGCCCGTCATGTACTCTATACACACCAGCACTGTGCCAAGCCATGCGGATCATTAATGGGCCGTAATGCCCCCAGTCTGCAGGCCACCAAGATTTTGAGTCAGTCAGTGTGGTTTGAATATCTTTTTTAAGTTGGGTTAAATCAAGACTGGCAAATTCTTCAGCATAATTGAATTGTTCGCCGTATGGATTAGATTCAGCGCTATGCTGACGTAAGGGGCTAAGATTTAACATATCTGGCCACCAAAACTGATTGGTTTTTACTTCATTGGCCGCGAATGCAGTTGTAGGTATTACCATTGCAGATAAAGCAACAGAGATTGCCGCAGCAATCGGAAGGGTTTTATTAAACATGTGCAGTCCTTTTTTATAATAATGGGTTTATAAAACTTCATCGTTAGCATAAGAACAATAAGGAGAATTGAATAGTTGATTAAATTGAAGATAATGTTCTATTTTACATAATGACTGGTTTAATATTTCCAATTAAAAATTATTGAAGACCTATCACATAGACTTGTTGAAAAGGTACCTGCCAGTGAAATTGATGCCGATATTCTTGCATTACCCTACTCTGTTGAGGGATTGATCAGTTTCAATTTTTGGCAAGAAGGCTTTTATTGGGTCTGTCATAAGGATCAGTGTCCAAAAAAAGTTCAGGGAATTACCAGTGAAGCGTTAGAAATTGATAAACTGATGTTGTTAAAAGAAGGCCATTACTTAAAAGATCATGCCATAGCAGCTTACCGCTTACAGCCTTCACACAAAAAGCAAGACACTGATGTTGACTCGGCGAGTCCTCATACTTTGATACAAATGGTTGCAGGAAAACTTGGTAAAACGCTTTTGCCACAGATAGCCTTAGAGCCATTGACCTAGAACGAGTCAGAGCTTCGGGTGATTCATGTAAATGAACCCGGACCACACCATTGTCTTAATCATTAGACTTAACTATGTCCGAACTAATGAATTAACTCTACTTAAAGATATTTTCACCAAACAATTAACTAACAAGTATAGTTAAAGCGAAATGCTGTTTAGTTTCATTAAATTAACGATAATTCGCTTCTGCTAATAACGCCAATATCTTATACTAGGCAGTCATCATTATTGAGACTGAAATGACAAATAGACAACTTTTACCACTGCTGATTTTAATGGTTATTTTTAGCCCTTTAGCCATAGATATATTTTTACCCGCTTTACCCATTATGGCTGAAGAACTTCTTGTTCCCATGAAGGAAATTCAATGGAGCATAACGATATTCATTCTAAGTATGGGCTTTGGTCAACTGATAAGTGGCCCACTCGCTGATAGATATGGTCGTCGCCCCGTTGCGATGGCTGGTATAATTATTTATGGCTTGGCTTCTCTTCTTTGTGCTTATGCAGATAACTTAACGTTTTTTCTCCTTAGTCGTTTAGTACAAGGCTTTGGTGCTTGCGCCATTGTTGTAGCCGCCTTTGCCAGTGTCCGTGATAAATACAACGCAATAGAAAGTGGCGTGATGTACTCTTATTTAAACAGTGCTATATGCTGTATTCCTGCGCTTGCACCATTACTGGGTAATGTTTTAACCGAGTATTTTGGCTGGCGAA
Organism: Colwellia sp. BRX8-4; assembly: GCF_014077345.1. NCBI lineage: Bacteria > Pseudomonadati > Pseudomonadota > Gammaproteobacteria > Alteromonadales > Colwelliaceae > Colwellia > Colwellia sp. BRX8-4. The sequence goes on along the minus strand of NZ_JACGVS010000003.1, from coordinate 135,183 downwards.
GTAACTTTCAATTTATGACAGGATATGCTGTTTTTGCCGGTTTGATTTTGTTTTTTACCCTCAAAGAAACCAGGCCCACACATACCATACCCACTAAAAATCTTATCAGCTTGGGGCATTTTATTACGGTGGCGAAACACCCTGTCTTTCTTTTTAATGCTTTAGTAGTAATGTTATCAATGGCAATTATTATTGCCTATGTAACGAGTTCACCTGCTTGGTTAATGGTGAGATTGGGGTTAGATCAGCAAAGCTTTGTTTATTGGTTTAGTCTCAATGCTCTCATTAATATTGTCGCTTGTTTTTTGGCTCCTCAGGTTTTAGTTAAATGTGGTGCGCGGGTAACCATAGGTTTTGGTATGGTTTTGCTGATTGTCGCCGGATTGTTAATGTTAGCTTTATTAACTTGGCAAACACCTGTCGCTTTTATGTTACCAATAATGATCAGTTCACTTGGTTTTTCATTACTGATGGGAGCTTGTGCAGGACAAGCTCTAGCACCTTTTGGTGAAAAGGCAGGTTCAGCTTCAGCGCTGTTAGGATTTGTACAAATGAGTGGTTCAGCAGTTATTGTATATTTATTACAACTATTGCCACTCAATGAAGCTGAGCAATTGGTGTTATTAATGTTGTCAATAATTCCAGTGTATTTCATCTGGAAGTTGCCTAAAGTAAAAGCCCGTATCATGTTAGATGGTTAGCAATTGGTGGTGATTTTTGATTTATTACCACGATTACCACTAAATTTAGATAATGAAGATATACCTGACTTGAGACTCTGGCACAAGAAAGTGTAATCGCTGACAAGTATTGTATTTTTGGTCAATATCAATATTTCACAGAGTAGATTAATTTTGACTTTGATAAATATAAACTAACCTTTCTTGTTATTTTTAACTACTTGCATAACGAACGCTTAATATTCGGGTAGCCAGCGTTTCAATGCCTCTTGTAGCTTGTTAGGGTTCACAGGTTTAGCAATAAAGTCGTCCATTCCTACGGCTAAGCATTTCTCTCGGTCACCTTGCATTGAATTGGCAGTCATGGCGATTATCGGAATATTGCTATTAAGTACCTTAGATTGAGGAAGACGAATTTTTTTAGTCGCTTCATAGCCATCCATTACCGGCATTTGACAATCCATAAAGACTAAATCAAAAGGTAAGTTTTGTAACGAATTTAGTGCTTCTTCACCGTTAGCCGCTATGTCGACTTGCACACCAAATTTTCTCAACAAACCTTGTGCAACTCTTTGATTGATAGCATTGTCTTCTACAACAAGAACCCTTGCTTTGAACTGCGGAAGTGCACGAGCGCTAAACGCCGTGATCAAAGGTTGCTGTTGGGAATTAACGCCAGCAATGGTCATTAAGGTATTGTAGAGAATCGACTGATCAACAGGTTTGTTTAGATATCCGTTAAAGCCAGCCGCTTTTAATCTTTCGACATCGCCACGTTGCCCTTGTGAGGTCAACATTAATAAACGAGTCGTTGAAAAAATATCGCTATCGGCTTTAATCTTAGTTGCTAGTTGAAGCCCATCCATTTCAGGCATTTGCATATCCAAAATAGCAATATGGTAAGGAGTTCCTTGTATTCTAGCTTGGGTCAGTTTTTCTAATGCCTTATCTCCACTATCTACTAGGGTATGCTCGACTTGCCACTTGGTCAGTAATAAACCTAACAAAGTCCGGTTAGTTAAATTATCATCAACCACCAGTATCTTTTGATTCTGTAAATTGTCATAAATTTTCTTGGGTCGCATGTTATCAGCATTAGCAATATTTATACTAAACCAAAATGTAGAGCCTTCTCCGTCAACACTTTTCAGTCCGATCTCGCCGCCCATCAATTCAACTAATTGTTTACTGATAGATAGCCCCAATCCGGTGCCACCATATTTACGGGTCGTTGAACCATCGGCCTGGCTAAAACGTTCAAATAGCTTGTTTTGATCCGCTAACGTTAGACCAATGCCAGTATCAGATATCTCAAAGAGTAATTTAGTGTGCTGCTTAGTCTGCTCTTGTACTTTGCAATGGACTGAAACCTCGCCTTGCTCTGTAAACTTTATCGCATTACCGATAAGATTATTGAGTATTTGACGAATACGCCCAGAGTCTGCAATAAATGACTGAGCGGGTAAAATATTAGCCGGACAAATTAGCTCTAAACCCTTGTTATGCGCCTGAAAAGCGAGACTGGTAGCAAGGTCATGGAGCAATACTTCTAAATCAAATTCAAGTGGTTCAAGCGCTAACATTCCCGCTTCAACTTTTGAATAATCAAGAATATCGTTAATAATACACAGTAATGACTCGGCACTATTTTTTACTGTTTTCGCAAAGTTGTGTTGTTCTGGATTTAGAGCCGTATCAAGTAAGAGGTTAGTCATGCCGATGACGCCATTCATCGGTGTGCGGATTTCATGACTCATGTTAGCTAAAAAAGCGGTTTTTGATTCATTAGCAACATCAGCTTGTTTTTTGGCTTCAGCTAAGCGAATAATCGTCTCTTTTTGATGGCTAATATCAGTACTGATATAAGTATAACCACTGAGTAATTTATTTTTATCGTAAAGTGGTACAATCGTAGTGTCTACCCAATAGCATTGTCCCTCTTTAGCTTTAATACGCACCTCATCATGCCAATATTTCCCCTTAGAAATCGCCGCAAAAATCTTATGCCAATAATTTTTTGACTGGTTATTAGCATTGAGAATACTATGACTTTTACCGATGAGTTCATTACGATTGTAACCAGTAATGGCGCAAAACTTATCATTGGCGTAGCTAATAATACCGTTAATATCGATTACAAGGACCAACGAATGTTCGTCCATCGCTTTTTTTTGTGCAGCCAAATCTTGTTGGGCGGTAATGCGTTTTTCTTCATTGATCACTCGTGCATCAATTTCTATTTTTAGTTTTTTATTCATACGAAAAAACACTAAAATAATCAAAATGAGCAATGAGGCTATCGGTAATGCCCAGACGAGAATGGTTGATAATTCAGTACCCGATTGAACGTGTACCGATAACCAATTATTTGCAATAGCAGAACGTTTTTTTTCATTCATCGCAGCAAAGGTTTTATTTAAAATAGGAATAAGGGGTTCAAGCCCTTTTCTTACCGCCATCGATATTTCAAGTGTATAAGGGGTAAAGGAGGTAATAATCAGATCATTAATTTTATTTTTGTTTATTTCATAATTAATCGCAGCAATAGAATCAACAAAGGCATCAATTTCACCCAACTGTAATTTTTTAAGTCCGTCTTCAACCGATAAAACATCTACAATTTTAATACTGGGGTGATCTCGACTAATCAATTCATTATAAACATAGCCTTTAATTAGACCTAACTTCCTGCCTTGTAATGACGATAAACTTTCAGCATAGAAAGCGTTTTTCTTGCTAACAATGACGAGAGAAATTTCAAAGTAGGGTTCAGTAAAATTAATATATTCAGCTCTTTCTTTTGTATAAAAAATTGAAGACATGACATCAATATTGCCAAGTTTAAATTCCTCTAGCGCTTCCCCCCAACTCTTACCTACTGTTGGTGTTAAATTTATTTGTAGTTGTTGTTTTGCATGCAACATGTAATCTGCTGATATTCCGCTATGTTCACCCAATTCATCATTAAATTCAAAAGGAGGAAATGCAGAGTCAGTCCCCAAACTAAAAGAATTATTTTCTGACAGCCATTTTTTTTCGTTATCCGTTAAACTAGCAACAGATGATGATTTTTGAAAAAATGGTTTTAAGGTGGGGAGCCACTGTTTTTCTAATTCAATAATGTTATTAACGGGCATGTTTTCAATACCAGCATTAATTTTAGCTAATAATTCAGGTTGACCTTTTGCTATCACCCCAAAGACATTATTAGAAACAATAATCTCTTCAGAAATAGTGAATACTCCACTTAAGCCTTTTTTCGCTATTTGTGCAAAGGCATTAGGTAACTCAGCAACAACAGCCTGAACCTCATTATCTAACAACTTCTCGAGAGCATCATCAAAGTTTTTATACGTTGATTGTTCAAAGCTAGCAAAATTTTCCTTAAGGTAGGACTCTTGAAAGCTAAAATATTGACTGGTTATTTTAATATCACTTAATTCTCTTAGCTTAGATTTTTTGTCAATTGAGCGATTATAAATGATACCGGTTTGTACATTATGGATAGGTAAGGAAAAATCAGCCCACTGTTGTCGTTGCTGATTCTTAAAGAGCCCAACATGTAAGGTATTCTTTTGTTTGAGCAACGCTATACTTTCTTCAAAGGGTAATAGAACAAAGCGAATAGGAATATTGTTAGTTTTAGACCAGAGCTGCCAAAACTCAACATAAAGCCCACTAGGATTACCATTGGGAAGCTTAAAACTAAAGGGCAAGTTATCTTCAGTGCCAACAACAGTAATAACACCTAACGGCTCATTGTCCAGCTCTTGTGAAACTGACGGAAAACTGTGAATAAATGCAAAAGTTAATAGCAGGTAAAAGGTAATTCTTAATTTCATATTATTAATTTTTATTCTTCATAGTCGTGAATATAAGTTAAGTATTATCTTGAATATCTTACCGGGAAATTAATAAATCTCAGTCAATAGCATTACCCGTAATATATCCATAATAGAGTCGTGTGTTGAGAACACATTTCATTAACTGATGATTAGAAAGCTTATCGTTATACAAGCGCATTCTATCAACAAAACTTAGCACTAAGTCGCTTTAAAATCAATCAGCACTAACATCCCTCTCCGTCTAAAATGTTCGCTTTGGCTATCCAACTACAGATATTAAAAACTATTTTTGCAATTCAACACATATCAGTTTATTAACGTCGTTTAATATCACCAACCGGAAAATTAGTCTTTGCGATGATAGCGCCAACTTAATACCTCATAAGCTTGACGAATTTCGATAAAGTCGGCCGCGCAGCCACCTTTATCGGGATGAGTAATGGCAACTTTCTTCTGATAGGCCCGACGTATCCCAAACCAATCAATATTTTTATCTACCTCTAACGTCGTCAGAGCAGCAGCAACCTTATCTACTGCGCGGTATCTTTGCCAAAAATGGGAAAAGAGTAACTCCACTTCTGCAAGGGTAATGTTATTTAAGTTAGACCAGTTTAAATAGTAATGGGCTAGATCAGTATCGCGCATAGCCAAGTTAGCTTTTGCTGCGGCATGATTTGGTACTAAACAGATTTCTAATGGAAAAATAGTCAGTAAGAAACCCTCGTCTTTAATATCTCGTTGGATTTGATAAAGCGCATTCATAACAAAAAAATTCTTTTGAAATATGGCAATTTGAGGATCAACATCCTTTTTTATCAGTAGCAAGAAATCCTGTTGGCAAAGATTGACTAAATCAATTATGGAACAAGCACAGTTTTGTTTTTTTAAATATCCCAGTATGTTAATAATCAAAGGATTGGTCATGGGTTCATTCCTTGTTGATTTAATACTTTTAAGCCAGTAGATAAATTAAAAGCTAACGTTAAACGGTTGTCTTCTGATGACAAGTTACCTTAACGGCTAAGCGATCACTCGCGGGTAAGTTTAGTAACACACCTGCAATTGAAGACATAAACTATTTTCATCTCTTTTCAAGAAAATAAGTAATAGCTCACATGTAACGTCAAAAAATAATAACTAAAATTAATGATAGGCGCGTTAGACTGATTTGTTGATATTATGGATACTATTTATCTACTAGACAGCAAGAATCCACAAAACTTTCTGTATACCTTGCTCGGCAAAGGTCTGCAATTTATTATTGTGCAGCAGCAAAGTATTAAACAAGTCATTACCTCTCACTTATCAGGGGTAATGACTTGTTGGTATTATCTATCTTAAATTTTTTCGAATACGGTCACTCTTAACTTGCGGTCAACATTATCATCGGGAAAATCACACTCACTAGTAAACCGTTCTGTCATTTTCAAAGTATGGCCAGATGATTCAATAATCTCAGCATCTGACTCATCCCACGTTGCATCATAACGATGAAATAAACAAATCAACCAACCGCCCTGACTTAAAAGCTTTGAACACATACTCACCAATTTAGAAAAATCTTGTCCTTTAGGCTGATGCTCTGCATAAGGTGACTTATAAACGGTTGGTGGTGGATCTAAAATAATGCCTTCGAATTGTTGACCACTTTTTATTGCCTTAGGTAAATGCTTATAGATATCACCCTTTATAAAACTGCGAGAGCCAAAGTCCATAGCATTTTTTTCGTAGCTTTTTTCAATACGCGGTAATAACGCTTTCGATCTGTCCAGGTGAATTGCGGCCTTCGCGTTCCCCTTTAAAGCCGCTATACCCAAACTGCCCGTGAATGAAAATAAATTCAATACACGACGGCCTTCACTATTATTAGCTAACCACTTACGAACGGGACGTGCATCCAGATATAAACCACAATTATGCATCGTATCGGCAAGTAAACTATAATAGACCCCGTATTCTTTGGTAAATTCTGGCGCATCAGCAATATCGCCATGAAGCGAGAACATTCTATTCTTCAAGCGTAACCCGAGAGTTTGATCACCTTTTGCCATAATAAGCGTGAAGGGAAAACACTGTAATAGTGCATCTTTGATTACATCAAGGTCCTCACGAATATCGTCTTTAAATTCGACCAAGGCCATAGTGCCAAATTTTTCAATAACTACACCCGGCGCTCCTTCGGTGTAACCATGGAAAACACGCCAAGAATCAAATTCATCTGATTCATTTAAGACTTTTCTATCATTCCATGCTTTTTCGATGAGATCTTGCCACTTTATAGTCAAATCTATGTCCTGCCCTTAGGTATATTTCTAGTGTGGATTGTCTATATTCGTTAGATAATAAGTTAACAAAGAACACACTATCGCTTAAAACTTGTCAGCACGAGTTACTTTGAAAGCAGAACATCAAATAAATAAAATAATATAATGCTGCATCAGCAACTTATTCAATCAATATTATAACTAACCACTGCCGGTGTTAATACTGATATCCTAATAAATCAACCTTGTTATTAAAAGTTCTCCTAATTGAACATATTTTGTTTAAGATACTTCTGCCTAAATACTATCAACATCAGCAGTAGTAAATAACTGAATAAACCACCACTACTTTTTTCCCTCTTATCATCACCAGTGTCAAGCGGCATGTTGTTAACGCTAAATTTAATAGTGTTGCTTACTGAAAGTCTTGGGTTACCGTTGTCAGTTACGGTCAAGTCTACTTGATATGAATTCCCGCCGACCATAGAAAAGGGATCAAAACTAACAAGACCACCGTCGATAATAGGTGATGGAATAGTACCGGATATAAGCCAAACATAAGAAAGGATATCGTCAGCATTTTCATCGGTGGCGTTAGCAGATATTGTGACTAAACCTCCGCTAATATCAACTGATGACACAGCCACATTATTCTGTGTTATCGACAAAGAAACTTCAGGAGATATATTAACCATCTCTTCGAAACAGCCCTTTTCATCAACACTTTCTCCTGATGGAGTATTTGGACACTGATCAAGGTTGTTCTCTATGCCGTCATTATCATCATCAGCATAAACAGCGGGCGTATTTTCATTACAGCGCTGGGCATTATTTTGATTGGTAGCACTACAATGCGCCAAATAATCCACTTCCATGGTTACTTTACGCAGGCTTGGGTCTATCGCCCCACCTAGATTTCCCCCCATAGCAACATTGAGTAAAACAAACATCGGTTCATTATATTGTGGACAGTTCGATACATTATGCGCAGTGACTAAGGTATCATCCATATAAAATGATATGCTATTTTCATCCCATTCAATGGCGTAATCATGCCAATCGAGTACATCATTAGCGCCATTTGGATAAGTGAATCTCACTTCACTACCACAAGATCCCCCTCCGGTATTAAAAAAGTTAGTTATATAAGTGCTAGGACTATTGGCAAACCATTCCCAGACATCAATTTCGCCAGCGCCTGGGTTGGGCCAGTTAACAAAGTCATCATCATTTTTACGGGGGCTTTCAGCGATACGATTCTCTAACATCCAAAATGCCGGCCAAGACCCCCTTTCAAGGTTATGAAAACGAATTCTTGACTCTATTCTGCCATAGAGAAACTCACGTTTATCTTTACCGTTAATTCGACCGGAGGTCCAATCTCTAGATTGATTATTCAAGCCTGCACAATTAGTTTGCTGCTTTCTGGCGATTATTTTTAAGGTGCCATTAGAAACATCAAAATTCTTATTAATGGAACTGTCATCATCGGTATAACATTGAACTTCATTATTAAAGTTGGCATCGACTTGGGCCGTCCAATTTTGCCAATTAACACTGTCCCCTGAAAAAGTATCTATATAGTTAACTTCCCAACCTGCCATCGTTGGTGTCGTTATTAACAAACTCAGCAAACTCATTAGAAACAGTCGACTTTTAAAGCTGATATTCTTTAGCATTGAATTAACATTGCACGGATAAACTGAATATTGGTTCATTATTATTCTCTTTTTTCTTAAAAGAACTTATTAAATCAATCGATAATCAATTTAATAAGCTGCTGATTTTATAGTGATTTTAAAAAGGCTATTAATGAAGCTTCGTCAGCATCAGAAAGTGCTTCATACTTAACTTTAGAAGCTTCTGATTCCCCACCGTGCCAGAGAATTGCTTCATCAATCGTTCTCGCACGTCCGTCATGCAAATAACTATGCTCGGGCGTACAAACTTCATTACCTTGGCCGCCAACTGGGTTTTCTACACCTCCAGTAACGCAAGCCGACAAACCTATGCCCCATAGCGGTGTTGTTCGCCATTCAGCCCCTGTAGCGTTGCCCTCTCCTAAGTTGTCAGCAAGACCTTCACCCATATCATGTAACAGTAAGTCGGTATAAGGATGAATAGTTTGATCTCTTAGTTCTGTAAACGGGTGATAGATACTGGTTTGTAATGTTTGCGTATGACAATCCACACAACCAATACTTGAGAATAACGCTTGTCCTTGTTGTACCTGAGGATCATCAAGGCCACGTTGCGCTCGTACACCCAACAATGCGATGTATTTCACTAAATTGTTCAAGTGCTGGTCGCTTATTTCAGATTGGTCATGACCACATTCATTTCTTTCTTGTTGAGCAGAACTACAATCTGGTGATGGTAGTACAGAGGTCATCACCCCCATATCAGTATTAAACGCTGCCGCAACTTGATGCTTTATGCTTGATGTAGCGGCTTTCCAACCAAAACGCCCAAGGCGAATATCTTGGGTTTCGGGATCGATAGCACTTTGCGCTTTACCTGAAATACCAAAGGGAGCAAATTCATCATTAACATCAGCCATCGCTAAAATAGTTTCTTCAGGAATTGCTTCTAATAATCCTAGGCCAACGAGTTGAGGTGCAATGCGTGCTGAGAATTTTTCTGGCGTACCCGTTGAAAACTTATAATTAGGTGAACGTAAACCATTCACCTCAGTCCATGATTCAATAGCTACCGTTCCTTCACTTTGTACGCTTCCCGTATTCGATGGCTGTAAAACATCGCCACGCTGGGCATCGGGTTCACCATCAGCATCAGCAATTTTAAAGACCCATTTGTCTAATGCCTCGCCAATTGGTGCCGGAGCTGCCCTACCATTACGTTCATGACAACTTGCGCAACTATGATTAACAAAATGTGTACCTGACTTACCTACCATTTCTGAAAAAACACCATTGGCTGGGTCTTCATCATGTTTACCATCAACAAAAGAGGTATGATGAATACGTCTTCCTAAAACGAACGCTTGCCCATTTAAACTTGATAAATTAGTCGCCATTTGCATGAAGTGGTCATTAGGTTCATTAGTATATTGATAAGGTAATGTGGTATCACCGCCTAACCAACCTTGTTTAGCGATAGGATGTGAGTTTTCACGCTCTGATGATTTATCATCAAAATCTCCGACTGTTTTCCAAGGAGCCATGCCACCTTTACCTACTTGGTAAAGGTAAGTTGTGCCGTAATAATTTGACCGCCCCTCAGGAACGCCCAATAAAAACTGACTAACTTCAATTTCCATATGTTGGCCAATACTGAGGGTTTCTGTGCTGCCATTAAGTCCGCGAAACTCATTAATGGTTACTGAATATTTATATTGATCGCCGCTAGTACTTGTTTGCACAAGGTCGTCGTCGTAACTACCGTGACCGACCGTCACAACATTAGGCTCATAATTACCATGGTATTCAGCAACCGTATTCATTCCTGAGTACCATGCCCTAAATTCTAATGCCTCAAGCTGCCATTGTGTTACCCATTCAATTAAAATAGATGAGCCGCCTTTAGCCACATAATCGGTGAATTTATAGCGCGCTGTTCTATGGGTCCAATAATGAGAAAGGTAATGATCGTATTGCTGAAATTGATCTTCTTTAGCATGACGATCACGTCCTCTGTCAGCGAACTTGGTGACCACAGCATCATTAGTTTCATAAATTAAAGCATGTTCTTGTGCCGTGCTAGAGGTATAAAGTGGCACGATATCACCAAAAAGTCCGTATTCTTGAAGGTTCCAACCCGCTATAGCCGCACCTTCAATAGTTCCTTTTTCGGTGTCACCTTTATAAAAGTATAACGGTTTACCCTGATAGGCAGCTTGTGTTGTGCCATCATTTCGATTAATGATTGATAAATTTGGCACACCAGAAGCGACACCATCAGTCACTAGAAGCGGAGGCCAATTAACCGCACAACCATCGTTGCAATTACTGCCGTCAGATCCAATGTCATTATCAAAGGTATATAAGCTAAAACTTGGCTTTTGGCTGTCTTCACCACCAACAAGAATATCGTTGTTAAACGCCACTTCAATTAACTGTTCTACGGCTTCACAGCCGAGAAAATCCACAAAGGTCCCGATAGGTGTATCTGGACAATTATCCAGATTATTAAATACGCCATCACCATCTGAGTCAGCGCACCCCACCTCATTAATTTCTGCATTTTCAAGCGTATCAGGGCACAAATCTAGATCGTTACTAATACCATCTAAATCATCATCAATAACCGCTGTTATTTGCAGCCAATTAATATTGAATGAACCTGCGTTTATCGCTAATCGTAAGGTAAAATTACCGCTCGTCGTTAAAAACGAATTAACCACCTGGGTTTCAAAGGTTTGCCATCCCCCCGTGCTAGCAACATTGTCACTACCAATTGTATTGCCATTTATCGACAGCGTATAATTACCACCGCCTGAATCTGAAGCCACACGGCTGCTAATGGTATAAGTCCCAGCACTTAAGGTTACCGGGTATTCTAGCCATTCTGTTGCTTGGGTATAACCAATATTGTAACCGCCGCCTACATCAGTGGTAACTTCGATATCTACAGCGTCATTACGGTAACTTGCTCCGCCTTCATTGCTCGCTGTGGTATCAAAATAGCTGATGTAATCTTCTGCTTGAACAAGCACATCAACAACCTCTTCAATGACCGCACAGCCAGAGCTGTCTACCCTTGTATTGTCTGGAGTTTCAGGACAAGTATCATCTGCATCTTTAACACCATCATTATCACTGTCCGTATCGACACTAACAATAATGATGTCGCAACCACTCGCATCTACAGTGGTATTGGCTAATGTATTAGGACACGAATCGACTTGGTCGAATACTCCGTCGTTATCAGTATCTGCATTGATAGTCTCTTTTTCTGTTGGAGTTGACCCACCTCCACAACTTATTAGCGTACTGAGTAATAACAATGAAAGCATTTTTTTTGAAAAAACACTTAAAGCTCCTGTTAGTGCACTAAGATTTAATGTTAATTTGCTCATTATTTTATTATTCTTCTATTAAAATATTCAATTAAGTCAATGATTAACCGGCTTAATGAATAATTTGGTTTATAACGTTCCCAAAAGATAAACAGTACTGCTGCACTTATATCAATAAGCGCTAACTCTGCATTTTTGAATTATCTTACTGTCGAGCATCCTATAAATAGCCATGTTCAGACTTGACTATTTTTAGCACAATTATTGGTCAAACAGCATCGAAATACGGTCAAAGGGGAGGTAGGAAAAGTTGAAATGGATAAGGGATATAAACAAGTACTCATGATAAACTTTTGTTATCACCCATACAAAAAAAATCATTTTAATTTATTTAAAACAATAACTTAAAAAAATTGACTTTATTTTATTTCGTATTTATTTTAACTAAAAAAATAAAGATCTCACAAAAATAAAGCGGATTGTATATCTACATGGTTAACTATGTAGATATACAATTTATAAGTGCCTTAGACAGGCGTAACACCGTCAGTATTTTCATCTAAGGCATTCACTTCAGCCGCCATTTTTCCTCGACGTGCCTCAAGTTTACTGCGGGTATCATGAGCCATTTTCTCAGTAATAGGGTAAGTAGCGACCATCCAAATAGCAACCACTGAACAAAGTACAGGCACAAGTACATCAGCTAAGCGCATATAAAACAGCGTATCAGCAGATTGAGCTCCAGCTAACGCAACATCAAAACCTGTTGCATGAAGTAAAAATCCACCAGCTGCCATCGCCGCAGCCAAGCCTAATTTAACAACCCACCAATAAATTGAGCCAAACATACCTTCACGTCGTTCACCGGTTTCTAATTCATCAAGATCACAGACATCAGCAACCATAGATCCCATTAAGGTGAACAAGCCGCCTAAACCAAAAGAGAAAAATATAGGTGGAATAATCACTAGCATTGGATTATCCGGTGTAAAACAAATCCATTTAAGTGCATAACCAAAGATAGAAATGGCAATGGTAATGAAAAAAGCATTTCGCTTCCCTAACCAGCTTGATAACTTAGTGACAATAAAAATAGCACAAGACGTTGAAATAAATGACACCGTACCCGCCCAACCAACATATTCAGCACCTAATGCTTGATCGCCGCCAAAAACATAATAAATAATCACGTAACTTTGGAAAGCTGAAACCATCATAAAGCCGTTGAACACTAAAAAGGTTGCGCCACATAAACTAAGGAAAGGCTTAAATTTAAGTGTAATTAAAAAGCCTTTAAAGAAATCAGTAACGGCATAACTCAAGCTTCTTGGTTTTATTGGTGGTGCATTCGGGTCAATAATCGTTTTTGAAGTTGCTATGGGTGTAAAGCGTTCAGTAAGAAATATTGCTGGTAAAATACCAACAATAATAGTAAATAGCCCAATAATGACGGCTAACCAACTGGCACCTTCAATCATATCGCTAAACAGCGATTCATTTTGCATAAACAGTAAGAACCAAGGTGCAAATAACCACGCAAATTGGCCCATAAAATTCTGCACAGCCATGATACTGGTACGTTCATGATAATCTGGCGTTAATTCATAACCTAATGCGACCCATGGTGTTGCAAAAATAGTGTAGGCTAGATAAAAAATGATAGAACCAATTAAAAAGAACCAAAAGTAAAATTCTTCACTCTGGCCTCTCGGTAATTGCCATAACAAGGCAAAAGTAATACCTGCGACAATAGCCCCCCAGAATATATAGGGTCTGCGTCGACCCCATTTTGATCTTGTGTGATCGGAAATATAGCCCATTAGCGGATCGGTAAAGGCATCGACCAAACGAGGCAATGCGCCTAACAAACCGACTAAAGCTGGATTCATACCTAAACCCAAGTTAAGCACTATGGTCATAGTACCAATTGCCGCACCTAATAAGTTATTTACGAAAGCGCCAAAGCCATAGATAATTTTTCTTAGCGTGGAAATTTTATCTTCAGTCGCGGTTTGATAATGTTCTTGCGTACTCATAAAGCGCTATTCCGTTAAAATGATTATTGAATGAAACTTTAGCCTAATTAAAATTTAGTGAAAGGTTTCAATTATAAATGTCATTTGACACTATATAATTGTAAATCTTAAACAATATAAAAACGATGAGTCGGTCATTATGGGGCGATGAAATGGTCACAATGAGCTTTTTGAATTTATATAATTTTTTCTACTAGCTCAAAAGTCCAATAAAAGTATTTACTGAAAAATTGATAAAATCCCAATAACCTCGAAATAAGTCCACCCTACCGTATTTTAGTTGTATCCATTTACATTCGTAATAGTCTGTCAAAGTAAACTAATTTATAAATAATAAGGCTAAGGTTAATTAACCGTTTAAATTTATATTTTTAATTTCATTTGAGAGATGTAATACCTATAAATATTTGTCAGCAACTAAGCAACGCTAAGGATGTAGATAGAGCGTTTTACGTGCCTGCTTAGCTCACTCAAATGACATTAAAATAAAATTGGCAAAATGAAGAAATTAAATAATGTCAGGATAACTCAATACTATGCAGCCACTACTTAGTCAGCCGTCAATAAAGGAACAAGTTGATGAGCTAATGTCAAAAATGACATTAGCACAAAAAATTGGACAAATGACCCAAGCTGAACGACTGAGCTGTACGCCCGATGATGTCAGAAAGTACCATTTAGGTTCAGTATTGAGTGGCGCAGGTTCATTGCCCGAAAATAATGATCTTAATAGTTGGCTAAAAACAACCGATAGCTATTGGCAAGCATCAATGGTTAGTGACGAAAATCATTTAGCAATCCCCTTACTCTATGGTGTTGATGCCATACATGGTCACAATAATCTTAAGGGAGCAACAATTTTCCCACACAATATCGGTTTAGGTGCTGCCGCCGACGCTGATTTAATAGCACGTATTGCACAAGTCACACGAAAAGAGGTATTAGCGAGTGGCGTCGATTGGGTCTTTGCACCCAACCTCGCTGTTGCACAAAATAATCAATGGGGTCGCAGCTATGAAAGCTACGCTCAAACGCCAGAATTAATCAATCAATACGCAAGTGAAATTATCAACGGCCTTCATGGAAAGCTCGCTGGTGAAGGCGTTATCGCTTGTGTCAAACATTGGGTTGGCGATGGAGCTACAACGCATGGCATTGACCAAGGTGATGCTAATATTTCTTGGCAAGAACTCAACAATACTCATATTAGCCCCTACATAAGCGCTTTAAAAGCGGGGGCAATGACAGTTATGGCGTCATTTAATAGTTGGAATGGCAACAAGTGCCATGGTCATAAGTATCTGCTCACGGATGTACTAAAACAACAATTGAATTTTTCTGGTTTCATTGTTTCTGACATGAATGGTATTGATTACCTCTGTGATGATTTTTATCTCTCGGTTGCTCAAGGCGTTAATGCCGGCATCGATATGTTTATGCTCCCCGAAAACTGGCAGCAATTTATTCACCATCTGCATAATCATGTTGAATTAGGAACTGTGCCTATCTCAAGAGTAAATGACGCCGTCCGTCGGATATTGTCAGTAAAGTTTGCCAGCGGCTTATTTAATTCGCCTCGTCCCAGTGAAAGGATTTGGGCAAATGATGTTAGTTTTGGTGCTAGTGCGCATAGGAATATTGCACGAGAAGCGGTCAGAAAGTCACTTGTGCTGTTAAAAAACAAAAAAAACATACTGCCTTTAAAAAAGCAGGCTCGAATTTTAGTTACGGGTAAGAATGCTGATAATATCGGTCATCAGTGCGGAGGGTTTACCATTGATTGGCAAGGTGTATCAGGAAACGATCAATTTGAAGGAGCCACTTCTGTCTGGCAAGGTATTTCAGCGGTTGCGCCCAATGCGGTATTAAGGCGTGATAGTGATGTTTCAGCAATATCGGCAAAAGATCATGATATCGCTGTGGTGGTGATCGGTGAGTACCCTTATGCAGAAGGCCATGGTGATATCAGAGATTGTGAAAACCTTATAATAGAGGCAGGATCACAAATAAACGGTCAAGTAAATATTTCAGCGCCCTATGGCAACTCACTAGCATTAAAACAGTTACACCCAGAAGACTATCTATTGATAAAAGATATTAGTGATAAGGGCATACCCCTGGTTGTTATTTTGATCTCAGGGAGAACATTAATCATTAATGACGAATTAGATAAGTCAGCAGCATTCATTGCTGCTTGGCTTCCTGGCTCAGAAGGCCAAGGTGTTAGTGACATGCTCTTTGGCGAGTTTAACTTTCAGGGAAAGCTGTCTTTTTCTTGGCCCAAAAAAACCTCAGCAGAAAAGAAGAAAAATAACACCAAACCACTCTTCCCCATCGGTTATGGTTTACGTTACAAAAAATAAAATAATGATATTCACTGGCAATAAATCCTACGATGATAGTGCATTCACACTTAGTGAGCACCCACCATCACTTAGAGCAACTGGCAATAGGATGGACTAATGCTTTGGTAATTTTTCCCTGTTGGTGTTTAACCAATGGTTGATTAATATAGCCAGTAAATTTAGCTGACATGCGTTCAGATATTAAGGTAGCGCCTGAGCTTAAATTGGCAATAAACCCCGTGGACTTTTGTAGTTTTTGTTTCTTTTTATTGGCATTTTTATTGGCGTTATCACTATGTGAATCGACCGATAAGCAGCCCGCAGCGAAGCTCTGTTCACGACTCGCGGCAAGAATACAAATTCTATTTTCTGCGGCACGCGATAACAAGCAATATTCAACCTCACCTGGCTCTTGAATTTCAAAAGGCACCAGTAATAAGTGAACTTGATTCAACGCCGCTACGTTAACTATTTCAGGTATGGTTGCATCATCAGCTGTTAGCATAACAAGCTTGATATTACCTTGCTCTAACGGTAATTCTACAAGAGTTAACGCATCTCCAAGTGGTGTCCACTGGTATCGTTGGCAAAAGTGTAATTGCTGCTGTTTTGCCAATAAACCCTGTTCGCTTATTAACACCGCCTGATGTGCGCCATCAATCACTAAACTAGTACACACATATTGAAAAGGTCTCAGTACTGAGCTGATTTGTATAATGAGTTGTTTACTCAAAGAGGCTATATCGGCGAGTTGCTCAGCATTATTCGTTATGGTTTTATCTGCAATAAAAAATAACTCAGGCAATTGAATAATATCACTGAGGTTGTTTTCAATGTAAAAACAAACATCTTCAATGGCTTGTTCATTAGACTTATAGGTTGCAAATATTGCGACATTCGCCGTTTCGGGAACCTTGTCATTATTCATATGCTTAGCCACCTTTTTTATCGGTAATGTTAGCGCTTGATAAAGTTCAGGGCGTCGTTGCATAAAGACATCGCTGCCATCAGGTCGGCATTTGTTATTGGGTGCTATCGCAGAGTTTTCTAAATCAAGATCAGCAAACACAAAACCTGCTTCATTATGGTTCATTTTAGCGAGTACTTTACCCTCAGGAGAAACTATTTGGCTTTGGCCTGCGCCACTTAGAGATCCCGTTGCTGACAATCGACCAATTTTATTTGCTGTGGCCAAAAATACTTTATTTTCACACGCTCGAGCTGGGTCATGTAAGTGACTTTGATCGTAGGAAAATGTGCTTATTGAATTACAGAATAATTGCCCACCTTGCAAAGCTAATTCACGAGAGGTGTTAAAGGTCATCGTGTCATTACCCATTAACAGTCCAATTTTTGCTAGCGGCGTTAAAGTTAACGTAGACGCCTGACTTGCATTAATAAAAAAATCATTTTCATGACCTTCTAATTTTTGTTTATCGACTTGGTCAAGGCGTTGCCCAAACGGCGAAAATAAACAAGTGGTTATACTAACACCTGCTTTAATCGCATCCTTTTTTTGTTCAGGTGACCAGCTACTTGCAGCATATCGCCTTAAAGTAACGTTAATTACGATGTAGCAGTGATGCTTTTTGGCTTGTTCTGCAATAGCCAGTAAAAAAGGACCGTCAATGTCTAAAGCTTGATGCCAAGCCTGACTACGGTCCTTGTACCCTGGTTCGGTATGGCAAAAAAGTGTATTACAAAATTGAGGTAACACTATGAGTGCTGGCTGACAGACGGCCGCCTCATTTATCATACCCAGGCAGGTTACTTGATTTTCTTGAACATCCAAAGTGGTGGCAAATTGAGAAACGGCGACTCGCATGATATTTTTTCCGGATAATGGGCTGGTGCAGTGATGCAAGCTTAAAGTCATAACTTTAAGCGAGGGGATATTATACTATTAAACATTGCAGCCCAAACTTTCGACAAACTTAAGGGTGGGCTAACAATTAAGGGGTTAGCAATAGTAGGTGATTAAACCTTATAACGTTGCGTTACTTATAAAAATTTCATTTGCATACCCAAACTAATGCGTTGTTGATGACGGTCATAGTCGATAAGTGAATCCCCATAACCATTAAAGTACTGTATCAAGAAGTCATAACCTTCAGTCAATGAATAAGAAAGATTTAGTTCGACACTACCTTTATTATCACTCAATTTAAGATTATTTCGCACCGCAGTGAAAAGGTTGAATTTGCCTAGCTGAGTACCAACACCAAATTCCATATGCCCAAGATAGTCTGTAATATCTGGATTGTCATCACCAATCACAGAAAGTGGTGTTTCTTTTTCATCTTCAGCTAGTCGATGCCAAGCTTTTATATAATAAAAAGCACTTTCGTCACTAAACACTAACGAAGCAAAAACTCGGTTCCAACTGCGCGATGAAAGACCACTTTGACCATTGGATTGATGATTGATGCCAAACTGAACTTGATTAAACTCAAAGCCTAATATGCTGTGATTCTGTTGCCAACTGTAAAATAATTCAGGTTCGTAATTTGTTTCTCGAAAAGGTTTAGATGCCTCACTGTTGTACAATTGCCAATACGATACTGCGGTAAAACCAAAGTACAGACCTGAAGCATCAGTCGTTGGTAAATATATAGGAAACTTGATGCTAATTTGATATTTAGCCTCTACATTATCAACATTATCATTAGTTAACTCTTCAACCGTGCGGGTACCTGGTTTACTAATATAGGAGACTGGCAGTAGGTAATTTAATCTATGTTGCGAAATAGCAAAGGGGTTAGCGGTTGTTTTCAAAAGCGCTTGTTCTCTTTTCTCTAGAATAGATTTTTCTTTTTTTGTGGCGACACTTACTTCTTCAGCCATTAATAACTGAGGTAAAAAAAGCAGGATTAAGCATAAGGTTTTAGTTATAACTGTTGGTATATGGACGTTGTTCAAGTGTTATTTCTCATAAAAATTTAGTATAGGATCGACTTATCAATCAATGTTTAAAGGCATTGTGATAGTCGCTCAGTTTATTTTTCGTCATTCACTGTTTTGTTATTAAGTACTTAAACAGGGGTTGATTAAGTACATTGTTAACTAGAGTTAATAATAGCGATAATAACAGGTAAATCCAATTGGGTCAGTCAAACTTATTTGTAAAAGTAGTTTACATAAGCACCAGGGTGCGGCTTATTGGCCTTCTGCTGATGATTAAAACAAGGCTAATTAAATCAAAATATAAGTCGCAGTCCCTAAAAAGATTAAAAAACCAACCGCATCGGTTATGGTTGTTAAAATAACACCGCCCGCAATGGCTGGGTCTACACCCAGTTTTTTCAATATTATAGGAATAAGCGCACCTGAAAGCGTACCGGTAAGGCTCACAACAAAAAGAGCCAGCGCAAAAACGCCCCCTAACTGCCAATCGTCATACCATAAAATTGTAATTAAAAAGACCACTGCAGCCCATAATATGCCATTAATAAAAGAGACTTTTAATTCATGAATGGTCAGCGAAACAATATTGGCACTACTGACTAAATCGCGCGCAATACCACGAGTAACGACAGTTAACGTTTGGCTACCTGTAACGCCTCCCATGCTTGCCACTACGGGCATGAGTACCGCGAGCGCGACAAGTTGTTCTATTGATGCTTCAAAAAAGCCAATGACCCAAGCGGCCACAAAGGCGGTGATTAAATTGGTGCCTAGCCAAATAGCTCGATTAAAAGAAATATGAGAAACAGGGGCAAACATATCGAGCTCTTCATTAAGGCCGGCGGAGGCCAATAAACGCTGCTCTGAATTATGTTTTAGCACATCGATAACATCATCAACCGTTATTCGACCCAACAAAAAATTATTTTCATCTACAACTGGCGCAGAGATTAAATCATGGTCTTCGAAAATTTGTGCAACCTGAATGGCCGATTGTAACGAATCAATCAAGGGCACATCGTTTTTCATTACATCGCCAACCGACAAGCTATTATCCATTGAAACCAAGTCACTAAGATATAAGGTTCCTTGTACCTTGTTATTTCTGTCAACAACAACCAGTTGGTCAAGTTGTTCGGGCAACATACCTTCTTTTTTTCTTAACTTACACAAATACCGATAGACGGCTTTAAGACTAACATCCTTTCTGACCGCCGTAGCGTCAACATCCATCATACCGCCGGCTGTATTATCAGGAAAAGAGGCCACTGTTTGGTAACGCTCTTTTCGCTGACTATCCATGGCCTCAACCATAGCGCTTACTACTGGTAATGGTAAATCAGCATCAATGTCGGCTAACTCATCCATTTGAAGCGTCGATAAACATTTAAGTAAATCAGCTTCACTGGTTTTTTTAATCAAAAATTGGCGCAGTTCGCGGTGCACTGAGAGTAAGACTTCACCCTTGTAATTAACCGGGATCAAACTCCAAAAATCATCGCGATATTTATTGGGTAGTGATTCGAGTAATCGGCCCAATTTAGCCGGATGATATTTCTCTATTGAAATCAACAGCTCACGATCGTCTTCTTGCTCTAATGAATGCGTTAATTGGCTAACAAGTTTGGTAAAAGTATTGCTCATAGGATCCACTTATAGTGATTAATTCAATATTTACTGGAAAAGGCGTGCTTAGCAAGTTGCTTGAGCGTAATTTAGTCGCAATCACCACTGACATCAATGCTTATTAATAGGTCAAGCTATTGCTTGAAAAGCCCGGCTAAATTTATGTAAATAAAACACTTACTTTAGGCGCTTAACAATAAGTCATCGCTAAAAGCGCTAGCCAGTCACTAGATATTAAAATAACGAGGACAAAAATAATTTTAACAATATGCATATAATAATGTAGACAAAGCAGTGCATTGGCCTTATAAAAACATTAAAATTGTACCATTTGCTAACTTTACTGGACCACCACTTTTTAGCCTTTAAATAATAGATAGAAGTAAGGCTTTCTCTATTTCTTGTTATAGAAAGCCTTAATGTAAACACTGAGTGCCAGTAATGCTAACCGGTAAGCTAACACCTACAAATCGTCAATAGGCCTAGTAATAATAACGTTTAAATATCGCCTGAGGTTTTTAATTACTTGGCTTACCAAATGATAATGACTGCAATAATTTTATTATTTTAAAATACCACACAACAAAACAATTAGAGTATACACTGAGCCAATTATTTGTATTAAACAAGGGTTACAATGAAGGAAAATATGCAGACATTCATCGCTTTATTGTCAGCAGATGACGATAATGATTTACGCCAACATTATTTAGCTTCAAGTGAGTCGGAAAATATCATTCAATTAGCTTATCTATTTCAACAAGGAATAGCGCAAGTCGCATCGTTTGATTTTTATCAACAATTAACCACGACATTAATAGCCAGTAAAATTTTACCTGTTGCGCTTATCGCACAAATTAAAACCAACGACACATTGAGTTTTTTTACCCCTGCCCTTCAGGTACAAGACAACTTTACAAAAACAGATCGCAGACAGCGCAATGCTTTACATTATTTATTCGCTGGCAATAAAGTAGTCGCCAGTACCCCACCCTTTATTTATTTACGTTCAATGATGTTATTTGGCAGCAATAATACCTTACGTGATGCACTCTGCCAGCGTGACCACGAAAACTTAACTCCCATTGAAGTTTATTTATCGACTAATCAAAATTTAATTTCGCTAGCGCCGCACGAACTTACCGCATTATTGGCCTTAATAGAGATTGAAAGTAAACAACAGCCCTTAGCCACAACCAACTACTCAAAGGTAATTAAAGTGCTTGCTGAATTATGTTCTCGTCAAGATAAGCACTTTGACAGTGAGCTACAACGTCTTATCTTGGTCGCTATCTACTACAAAAAAGCCATTAACGATATCGTTAATGGCTTACACTAAATTCCAGTTGGCGTTATCGCAATGATTATTGAGACTTATTACCTTGTAAAAATTGTTTAACGACTGCTACTGTTGCCTGAGGGTTTTCTTCGTGAGGTACATGCCCTAAATCATCAAAGACAACTAATTGACTGTTGATAATATCTTTCTTAAATTTCATCGCAAGCTTGATGGGGATGAGCTTATCCTTTCTTCCCCAAATGATAAGCGTTGGTACATTTATTGTTGAGATTTTTTTGGCTAAATCCCCGGGTACCGTCTGCTTAAAACGTTCTTTTAGAGCGTTACGATTTCCTTCACGAAGCGTCAAATCATAGTACCTGTCAACTAATTCACTGGTGACTAAGTCAGGGTTTCCATAAACATTCTCAACACTTTTTTTCACCAAAGATTTAGGTAAAACGTTTTTTAATAACCGGCTCGTTATCGGATTTTTAGACAATTTAAAGGCTAAGGGTAAAGATTCAGACTTAAAAGGATAGCCACTCGCGTCGACTAAAATTATTTGAGAGACTCGCTCTGGATATAACACTGCGGTAGCCCAAGCAATATACCCGCCTAAAGAGTTACCTGCTAATACACTTTTTTTAACCTTTAACTTATCTAACACAGCAATAACAACTTCAGCATAATGCTCAATAGTGTAATTATTTTTAGGATCGGGGCCGGTCAGACCAAATGCAGGTAAATCAAAGCGAATAACTCTGCGCTGTGTTTTTAGTTCGTCAACCCAGCCATCCCATGTATGTAATGACGCGCTCGTACCATGAATTAAGACAATAGGATCTTCATCAGACTTTGGTCCTTCATCTCTAAAATGTATATTCATACCGGCAATCTGCATAAATTGTGATGGCTCAGCAGCCCAGCGCTTGCTGAGTTCAGCGACTGACTTATCAGGTGCTTGATTAACATAAAGATAACTGGTAAATAAAACGACTACGCTTAGTAGTATAAACAGACTAATTTTTAAGATTCTCAAGAGATTATTGGCCTTTTTCTCTATATATTGTTGATGAAGATTGATTGTAGCTGAATTTATTCTATCAGTAACAGCTACAATGAATAATCATCCCGGGTAAATATCCAAACATTAACAATGCCATAATGATAAGTCGTTATTAAGCATAATCGTAATGACCTCCCGACTTAAGGGCTTTTTGATAGGCTGAACGGGCTTGAAAACGCTTAACGTAAGCGGTAATTTCTGGGTAGTTATTGTCATTAGAACTTTTGGCAACCCAAGCCTCTAGAGGAAAACTCATTTGAATATCAGCACCAGATAATTCTTCTCCAGCAAACCACTCATTATTTTTTAAATGGCTTTCGATAAAGTCTAAGTTCCCGGTAATATTTGGCCCAACATAGCCTTTCATTACTTTTTTCACAATCCCTCTAGCAATTGGCTTAACAAAAAATGGCATCGTACTTTTCAATATTTTTTCAAAGATAATTTTTAGTAATAGTTGTGGCATCAATGTTCCCTCAGCAAAATGTAACCAGTAAATATACTGGCGATGTGCTTCTGTGCCAATATCGGGAGTAAAATCATCACCACCATAAGTTTGTGCAAGGTATTCAATAATGGCTCCAGACTCAGCAACAGTAATGCTACCATCAGTGATCACTGGAGATTTACCCAATGGATGTACTTTCTTTAAGGTGTTAGGCGCTAAATTTGTTTTTAGGTCTCGCTCATAACGCTTAACTTCATAAGGGACGCCAAGCTCTTCTAAAGCCCAAAGCACCCGCTGCGAACGTGAGTTATTAAGGTGGTGTACAACAATCATAGTTTTCCCCATTAAGATAAAAGCCTAAAGCCAACTATTGTACTATAAATTGCTATCATGATTTATTCGTGATGACCGCAATCAATAGTACAATAGTGCTAAGTAAATATTATTTTAATAGCTTTATTGCCTGGCGTCGCATACGATTGAACCACATAATTATACTATCGGACTATTTTAATGCTTTGGACATCCAGTGTTGTATTACGTCGAGATATCGAGCAGCACCAGCATAACCTGCATGAGTTTGTCGTTTGTTTAAAAGGTGCTGTAAGCATAACGATTAATGACGAAAGCCATCAAATTTTAAGCGGACATTCCGTTTTTATCCCTGCTGAATATCAACATTCAATCACGATAGATAAAAACACCGAAACAAAATTACTGTTTGCATGTATTGCTCCCCCGTCCTTTGATAACTTGTCAACACCCGCCAACAGTTTGTATTTAAAAACGTTATCTAAAGGAGGATTTTTAACTAACAATCTCAATTCAAGCAGCCAGCACAGTACGCAAGGAATGCAAAAAATGGCCAATGAACTCGAAATACAAACCATTTCGAGCTCACCATTAAATGTTTGTTTAAAAGAGAACCTCTACTTACGACTATTACTGATCCATATCAGCAACGCCGGTTACGAGCAGCAAGCAAATGCACAATCATCTTTGCGAATGACCAATGCTCAAGATTGGATCAACAATAACTACACTATGGATATCACTTTAGATAAGGTGGCAAAGCAAGTTAATCTATCAAGAAGTCATTTTGCTCGCCAATTTCGCCAGCATACCGGTTTCAGTTTTATTGAATATCTTTTAAAACTGCGCTGTGATGCCGTTGCTAAAAACCTTGCTAGTTCCAACACCGATATAACCGAAATTGCTTTTGCTTCGGGCTTTAGTAATCTGAGTCATTTTTACCGACATTTTAAACGCCGCTACGGGATAACTCCTGGTGCTTTTAGGTTAATGATTAAACACCAAGGGATAACACTGAGACCTTAGGCCGCTGTAAGAAATTTCTAACTAAGCAGTGTTTTACCCTAAGTGTTTTCCCCTAAGTGTTTTCCCCTAAGTGTTTTCATCGATATATTAGCGCAAATATATACTTCAAAACCCTGTAAGCTCAAATATAATAAAGTTCCCCTTGCAAGGGGGCGAGATAGAGTGACACAAGATTCATGCAATGTGTTGCCGGAATACTTTTTTCAAAGTAACCACAGCAGGAATTTGTCTATGCCAGATAAGTTTATCGCTTGAGAGCCTGCTTAGATTTACGATTAAATGAGTATCGATTATCAGAATTATAAAGGGGAGCTAAGATGTAAACTTTGCTGAAGTCTTTACGGGTAATGGGGATAACGTTGAGCAGGTATTATGCAGGATAACAAAAAATAAAATCGAGCACGATGAAGATAACGAACACCTACTTCAGCATGCTTTAAATCAGCCTTACTTGAGGGAACTACTCGGCACTTAAGTACCGAGTTTTCTCGACGACACTGATAAATTTAACCGAACTTTAGTCATAAGTATTAAATTTATTAAACTTTATAATAGAGGTTAATTCATCACCATATTCTGCACCCTTTTCAGAATAACGGTCTAACTTTTTAACTAAAGAGTAGGGGTCATCAGTTTTTAGTCGTAATTGCCTAAATTTCTGAAAGGCGGCGCTGCGTCCAAGGGTTCGATAGTAGCCCCTTACCGAGGCTTTAATAGAAGGGTATCTTTTTAGCCAAATGGTTTTATCACCCCTTTTTTTCAGTGCCGCGATTCTAGGTTCATCTTCATCGAATGACCAAACACCAAAAATATTATTAGCTTCATTAAAAAAACGAGAGGTTGCCCAAGAACTCTCCATTGCCGCTTGTGCAATAGCAATACTTTTAGGGTGAGGTTTAAGTGCCATTAACAGCTCATTATCAGTTTTGGCTTTATATTCTATTTTCAGTTTTTCTATCATATCGTTATCACTACCTAACTTAAGTGACTCTGAAACGTCAAGATATTGAACCATAAGTTCATCATAAACTTCGTCTATTGCAGGAATAATTAAATTTTTAAAGCGAGCCTTTTTCTCTTGTACTGTCATTTTTGGCAAAGTAGGTTCATTTGCGCCATAGAAATAAATCGCTGTCGATAATAATAATATTAAGGGGATAAGTATCAATAATGTTTTTGACTGAAAAGCAGTTAATTTCATGGCAAGCCTTGTAGTTAGAAATATATTGTTAAGTATAAAAAAGCGGTTAACTTTCAGGAAGTATAGCATAAAGTTCGCTAAATTTTTAAAAGTAAAGTTATCTAGTTCTGCAGTCTCGTGTCATAAAAAATTTACTTGTTTGATAAACAGCTGTGAAAAATTATTTTTCGTCTATTTTTCGTCTATACTCATTTTACTTATTTATTATCCTATTAACTAACATATGCAGCTAAAACTATTTTTATTAATCATCAGTTTGTTATTTACTCTGCCTTCCTTTGCTCAACAAAAAATCACCATTGCCTTTGGTGATGCTCTTGCACCTTGGGTAATGCCTGAAACTAACGACGGTATAATAATAACTTTAATAAGAGAGGCCTTAGAGCCCGCTGGCTATGAAATAGAAGCAATTTATTATCCATATGCTCGCCGAATAACATCATTCAGAGCTAAGGATGTTGATGCGGCCTGTGACATGAACTTAAAAACAATGACCAAAGAAAACCTTACCGGTTTCTTATCTGATGAAGCTTATGCTTACGAAAATTTTGCCTTCGCATTAAAAAAGCATAATTATAAATTTACTCACCTGAATGAGCTAGCTTCATACTCTTTATTGTCTTGGCAAGGCGCCAAAACACATTTGGGTGGAGAGTATGCCGTAATGGCCAACAAAAACCCGCTTTATCTAGAGAATCATGATCAAGAATTACAGGTTAAAATGTTATATCTAGAACGTTTCGATATCATTCAGCTAGACCTACAAATATTTAAACATTACCGAGCTAAAATTCAAAAAGAAGGACAAATCAATACCCATTTATTAGTGGATAAATTCCCACTTTTTGGAGCAAGCCCTAATAATATTCTTTTTCATGATAAAAAAGCCAGAAATGCCTTCAATAAAGGCCTTAAAGAATTAAAAGCGAATGGTCGTTATGAAAAAATATTCGCATCGTATACCTTAGGTAACTAGTGAGTTATTTACGGATTATAGCCTCGCCTCTAAGGATGACGAACCATTAGCGAAAAGTGCTCAACGTTTAGTGGTTTATTCTTATCATCCTCGTCTCAATATTACTCATCAATTTTGCACAAAGATAAAAATGCCTCCGCTATTTTATATCCGTTAGCTTAAACAAAAATATTACAAGGTTAGCTTCATAGCTACTTATGCTCTATATTTTACGTAAAAAAGACCGTTAGTTTAATCTGATCTTGACCAGAATATTAAGCTTAATGTAAAGTTAGTTTAAATGAGCTCATCGTTCATCTTAACCATTATTTCACTCAACTATTTTAAAGGGCAATGCTATAGCGAAAGCATTTTTTTTACGCTAATAGCCACTTAAGTCTGGACTAAATGACTAAAATTAAAAACATACAAGATGTCTCTTTTGGCACCCCTATCGGTATATCGATGGGCAATGTAACCGCTTATTCTAGCGATTATGATACCGTAGACCCATTAATCTATAAATCGCGTAGTCACTTTAGAAGCTATGTAGATGATATTTATATGGGACATAAATGGCAATGTGTTGAATTTGCTCGTCGATGGCTTTACACCAACAAAGGTTATATTTTTAACGATGTAGCTATGGCTTACGAAATATTTAATTTACGTTCCGTGAGAGATATTGTAAATAATAACGAACTCGCCTTAAATGCCTTTGAAAATGGCGCAAAGAGATTACCTGAAGTAGGAAGTTTACTAATTTGGGATGAAGGTGGAGAATTTGAAGAAACGGGTCACGTAGCTATAATCACTGCAGTTTTTAACGATAAAGTGTATATCGCCGAACAAAACATGGCCTTTGCACCTTGGCCCAATGGGCAAAACTATTCGCGTGAAATAAAAGCAAAATTAGGCAGTAACGGCGACTACTGGCTACACTGCCCCTCTGATGGGTCAACCATTTTGGGGTGGTTAATACAAACTGATGATGAAACAGATGCGCTGATTTCTTCTCTGCCAGAACCCGCCGTGTTTAATATTGAAGCTTGTACTGCGCCAGCACAAAATAAAGCCAATACCCCTTGGTTAAACCTCGCCAATGACGACGAATATGCATTTTTTCAAATGATGGCTGGCCATAGACTGTCATGTGATGATGCAAGCGCTTTACGCTATTACCGTATATCACCCCAAGCTCATTTAGCACTAGAAACGGCCACGGATGAACTGCATCAAATGTTTATGCATGCTACCGATTACGTGCTGGAACATCCAGAGCTATTGGAAAAATTCGGCTTACCCAAAAACCTAAATGAAAAAATTAAGCGCTCATGGTCTAACCGCGCTAATCAATTAGTAACAAGCCGTTTTGATTTTTCAATGTCTGAACATGGCTTGAAGGTCTACGAATATAATTGTGATTCGGCATCATGCTATATGGAGGTTGGAAAAGTACAAGGTAAATGGCTAAAACACTTCCAAGTAAAAGGAGGTACTGATGCAGGCACAGACTTATTTAGCCATTTAGTTAAAGCTTGGCAAGCTCGTGCTATCGACTCCGTTATTCATATATTACAAGATGATGACCCCGAAGAAACCTATCATGCACTCTTTATGAAAAACGCCATAGAAGCGGCGGGTCATCAATGTAAAATATTGGTAGGGATTGATTCATTAACGTGCAATGAAAATAATGAAATTGAAGATTCTGCCGGCATAAAGATTCAATGGATATGGAAAACATGGGCGTGGGAAACTGCACTTGACGAAATAAGAGCAAATCAAGATGATGTCACTAATAAAGCTCAGCATAAAAAACCGCATAAACCTAGCTTATCTGACGTACTACTAAACGATAACATTATGGTTTTTGAGCCACTTTGGACACTTATTCCTAGCAACAAAGCGATTTTACCTGTGCTATGTATGCTATTTCCAAATCATCCCTACTTGTTAAATACCAGCTTTGAATTAACTGATGAACTTAAGCAAACTGGCTACGTAAGTAAGCCAATCGTTGGCCGCTGTGGTGCAAATATAAAGATAATAGATGAAAACAAGCAAGTGATTGCCGAAAAGTCAGGTAATTTTGAAACAAGAGAGCAAATTTACCAAACATTGTTCCCCTTGCCCTATGTCGAGGATAAATATGTGCAAGTTTGTACTTTTACCGCAAATGGCCATTATGCCGGTAGTGGTGTAAGAGTCGACTCGTCAATGATTATTGATAAAGATAGTGATTGTTTAGCATTACAATGTAAACATGACGTATAAAAATGTTTCTTGCGCTAACATTCAGCATATCTGCGCTTATTTCAACCGTATCTAGGATATTAACTTGCAATTATTAAGTATATTAAAAAATATTAAAAACTTTTTATTAACGGCATTTATTGGTGGAATGGTTATATTATTGCCCGTTGTTATTGTCTTTAAAGTCGCTTTTTGGCTATTAAATTCACTTTCAATGGCCTTTGAACCGATATCTACTTTTTTCTCAACACAATTTGTCTCTCACATCCCTTTAGCTGAAATCCTTGCGTTTACTGCAGTGTTTTTATTGTGTTTTATCATAGGACTACTCGTACAAACAGTATGGGGACGCTATGTTCATGGCCAATTAGAACAACGCTTACTTGTTCCAATTCCTGGTTATACGCTGATAAGAGATATACTGAGCCAGTTTAAAAATAAAGATGGTGGTTCTTTTACGCGCCCAGTAATGCTTAAAGCATTTCAATCTGAACAATTAGTTTTGGGTTATATTACTGACGAATTAGAGGATCATTTTGCGGTATTTGTGCCTACTAGCCCTAGCCCATTTAATGGTTTTGTTATTTTTGCTCCTAAAGCAGATGTTAAACACATTGAAGGTAGTGCTAAAAGCGTGATGAACTTAATCGTCGGCTGTGGTGTTGGCTCAGCTAAAACATTAACAAAAGATCATTTTAAAAACCCTTAACTTTACCATGTGTTAATGCGCCAATTTACAAAGCAAAACCAATAAGATAACGATTTATTTTTGGTGCTAACGAAAATTTTGTGAGTTAACTCAGTAAGTAACTCGTAATGACTATGGAATTTAATGACCCATGAATACATTAGAAGTGGAAAAAGAACGGATATGCCAGATAAGTTCTATTCTATACAGCGCTAGCCAACCGATTAGAATACTCACCCATTTAGAATGGAATAGAGATATTAAACAGAAATTCTTTGCGGATAAGTGTAAAGAGCTACCTAAGGTTAGCTACCCTACTTTTGATCCTAGTAAAACCTTAAGTTTAGTGAGTGAAGCTAGAAGCTTGATGGGGAATTCAGACATAGATGAATGGCTAAAGCGCATTTCAACTAAGCTTGAACATGGTGCTTTGATGATGGGATCGGTAGGCACTAAAAAGTTTTATGAATTTTCTGAGGCGCTTTACGGTAAACCTACCAACCCATTTACTGACGGTAAATCAACACCGCTTGAATTAGCGAATATTTTTGACAAACAAATTAGTAGTTATGCTAGTTACAACTTTGGTAGTCCACCACCTATGTGTTATCTAGCTTCAGATATCGCTGAGCAAATGCAAGCAGCCGTGACTAAAATGTTTGGTACAGATGCGCCAAAAGTTGAAGTGGTTGATGAGCTATCTGCCAACGCGTTAGCAAACCCAAAGTTAATACGGATTAGGAGGACAGCCTGTTTTACTGATCTTGACGCGCAACAACTCATTAATCATGAAGCCCATATTCATGTTGCCACTTCGATTAATGGACTTAATCAGCCGCACCTTAAAATATTAGCCGCTGGTCATCCTGGGACCACTAAAACACAAGAAGGCTTGGCGGTATTTTCTGAATATATCACTAATTCTATCGATTTAGATAGACTGCGCAGACTAGCTGACCGTATTATCGCGATACAAATGTCGATTGAAGGTGCAGACTTTTTAGAAGTGTATGACTACTTCTTAGGTCGTATTGGCAATGAATCACAAGCTTATGAAAATACTCGGAGAGTTTTCAGGGGGGGTGTTTTAACTGGCGGCGCCCCCTTTACTAAAGATGGTGTTTACTTAGAAGGACTTATCCGCGTGCATAATTTCTTAAAAGCTATCGCCGCTAATGGTCGAGCAGATTGTCTTAAGTTATTATTTTGTGGAAAATTAGATATTGAAGACATTCCAGTATTATACAAATTAGAGGAAATGGGGCTATGCCAACCAGGTAAATACTTACCACCATGGGTTGAAGACGCACGCTATTTATTAGCTTACTTAACCTGCTCTGAGTTTCTCAATAAAATGGATATGCCTAAAGTTTATAGCCATTATGATGAGTTGCTGCACAGCATTCCAAAAACGTTCAATTAACGTTGCGAAATACAACAGCTACTAGCTGCCATCAAACTTATATATGATAGCGGTTAATGCTGTTGTTAAAACAGCGTTACTTATGCAAAAGTTAGTGGTCGTCTTTATATTTTTCATAGACCTTTTCAAAATTCCCTGGATGTGCGGCAAAAGCAGCAAGCACCTTAGGGTCGAAATGCTCAGGCATGGTTCTACCATCACCTTCAATAATTATTTTTACTGCCTTTTCATGACTAAAAGCAGGCTTGTAAGGACGTTTTGAACGCAGCGCATCATAAACGTCACACAGCGCCATAATACGAGCAGACAATGGAATATCTTCACCAGAAAGACCATTAGGATAGCCAGTGCCATCCCATCTTTCGTGGTGATTTAATGCGATTTCAGCGCCCATTTTGATAAAAGGAGAATCCCCCTTTTGCAGGATTTTTGCGCCAATAACACTATGCGTGTTCATGGTCTCACGCTCTTGAGGTGTAAAAGGCGTTGTTTTGAAAAGAATAGCATCTGATATACCAATCTTACCAATGTCGTGCATTGGGCTCGCATAAAACAATGCTTTATTCATTTTTTTACTCAGACCAAGCAATCGTCCTAACAGATATGAATAGTGTGCAATACGGCGTACGTGTGCCCCGGTCTCCTCATCCTTAAATTCAGCAGCGCTGACCATAGTGATGATAGTTTCCTTATAAGAATTTTCAAGCTTAACCGTACGTTCTTTAACCTTGTCTTCAAGTTTATTGTTGTATTCTGTAAGGAGATCACTGTAATCCTTTAAGCGCAACATATTCCTAACCCGTAATATAAGTTCAGCTCGGTCGATTGGCTTAGTAAGAAAATCATCAGCGCCTACTTTAAGTGCCGTCAATTTAGCCGCATGCTCGTCCTATCGAAGTCACCATAATAATTGGAATATACATGGTCTCAGGATTAAGTTTTAACCTTTCAGCAACTATATTGCCATTTAGCCCAGGCATCATGATGTCGAGTTAAGGTTTGATAGCGTGCTCAATAAACAAAACACTTAATATAGCTAATTCATTAATACTCAGCTTGGGGTAAAGCATAAGTAGCTTTAATCGCTAACCGTTGCGGTGCAATATCATCGAAGGCCTTTTGATATAGTGCTATCACGTCATTGGCTGTGTTTATATTGAAAGCAAAGTAGTTACCTACCTTATTGACCTGCCAGACCTGTTCATAGTCAGTTTCATCAAAGCCAAGTTGTTCTGCTAAATGAGCGAAACCATGTATAGAGATAACAATCATGTCGACACGATCTGATTGCATCATTAAAAAAGCTTGTTTTAAGGAGGAGACTTTTGCCAAGTTAGAGGAAGGGAAACCCACTTGATTAAGCGAAATTTCTGAGATATCGCCTGCTACGGTGGCAACTTTACGATAAAAAACTTGCCCTAAATTAGCGAACTCAAAGTTTTTTGATTTTTTGGCCATTAGTACATGAGTAGAGTGAAAAATAGGCCCAACCCATTTAAATAAACCTTCTCGAGCTTGAGTTCTAGAAACGGTAAACAAAGCGCTGTTGGCTTTATCTAAGGTAAATCTATAGCCACGTGCCCAGGGAACAACCAGAATTTCTTGTTCTGCAATGTCTAAATGTTTCCATAACGCTTTTAAGGTCTCTACTGAAATTCCCTTAAGCTTATCATTAACTAAATAATTAGCAGGAGGATAGTTTTCAGTATAAAAAGTAATATTTTTTGTTGGCGATAATTGTTGAAGTGCTTGTAGCGGAGCAATCACAATAAAAAATAGTAAAATAGACTTAATAATAAATTTATTCATTAAAACTGAATCCTCCACCACGACAAAACAAAATTAACAGACTTTATTATCAATTAACGTCAACCTTATTTATAGTCAATATATCTTGCCATATCAACGTTATTGATGGTGGACTGAGCTATGTGCTGTAAATAAAGTACGGACTACATTTATCAGCTGACTATAAAACTATAACTAACTTAACATATTGTTTGAGTTTATTATTTTAATTAGTAACTTTTTTAGTGTACAGGAATTACTGGCTATAATCCTCGTTGCCATTCTTGACGAAGCGGAATTTCTGTAGAATGCGCTAATGCCATTTGCACCGTATTAACTAGTTTCTCTTTATCTTTCCCTAAAATGCCCTTTAAGACTAAGTAATTTGAAGCATGATCAGACCTAAAAATAGTTTTTTCTAATTCCAGAGCGGATAACAATGTTGCCATTTCAATAAATAACTCTTGCTGACTTAGCAGTCGATAGGGTTGATATTGTCGGTCAGTAAAGTTTTTAGCAAAACGTTCTTGCCCTAAAGGAAAGCTAACCACGAGTGTCGATAAGTAGTCGGGTTGTGCTTCATTCATTAATTTAGCTGAGTTAATGGCATGCTGTTTGGATAGCTCAGGTCCGCCAAGTCCATTTAAGATCATCACTGAACTTTTAATACCTGCTTGCTTAATTTTGTTGAGCGCAATTAAAGAGCTTTGATAGGTTTCGCCCTTGTCAATTAATTGTAAGACCTCATCGTCACCGCTTTCACAACCAACATACAAGAGAGACAAGCCTAACGCCTTTAACTCTGCTAGCTGTTCAACCGTTTTATTACTGACGTTTCTTGGTAGACAATAACTTGCAACACGAGTGACTTGCGGAAAATATTGCTTTATTAGCTCAAGTATTTCTTTCAAGCGTTTAAACGGTAACATCATTGCGTCACCGTCGGCTAAAAACACCCGACCAACCGGTAAGCCTGAGTCGACAACTTTAATCATCTCTTCTTCAATTAATGCGACTTTTTTCGGTTTAAATTTTTTATTTTCGGCCGTATACATTTCACAAAAAGAACAATTATTCCAAGAGCAGCCATTGGTAACTTGCAAAATAAGGCTCTTCCACTCACTGGGCGGACGAAAAACTGGCTCTATATATTTAAGGGGATACATTGGTCACTCACTTTTTAGATCACTTTAGATAGCTACACATCATCGAAAAAAAGTAGCAAATTCAACCTGAAAATATTCAGTTAAATCTTACGACCAATCGCCTCTATCTTTAAAGACTTTCGCTTCACTGGTGCTATGGGTTTGGTTGTAAGTTTTTATCTTTTGATTTTTACCTAACATAACTTTTAATTGATAATAAGTTTCACGGGCTAAGGTAAAACGGTCACTTCGCCACCAAACATGATTATAAAGTTTTTTAACACCTGCAACCGCATCCGGTGATTGCTGGCAAAGTTTATCTGCTAAGCTTTTTGCTGACACTAAGGGATCAGCACAAATATCGGTAATTAACTTGAATTCAAGTGCTTGCTGCGCAGAAATTTCTTGACCAGTCATCGCCAACAACTTCGCTTGATCTGCTGGCAAGTGTTCTTTAAGTGCCAAAGTGCCGCCCATATCCGGAATGAGTCCCCACCTTGCCTCTAAAATAGATAAAGTAGCACTGGGCTCAACAAAGCGAAAATCGCCACCGAGTGCTATTTGTAAACCGCCCCCCCAAACTCTGCCATGTAATGCCATGATCACCGGAGCAGGAATTTTACGCCAGCCCGTTGATACACGTTGTGCTAAATTTGATTGACCGGGTAACCATTTAAACAGGAGTTTAAAGATATTAACCGGTGCTTTCATCACAGACTTAACATCTAAACCACTACAAAAGTCGACACCCTTACCATGAACAATTACTGCTCGCAGTGATTTATCTTTTTGTAATTGTTTTATAATTTTATCAAGTTGATAAAACATCATCATATTAATAGCGTTATGCTTATCTGCACGATTAAGCGCAACATAAGCAATGTTGTTTTCGATAGTTAACAATACGGTTTTTTCTGGCATACTGACCTCTGGTTAGACCAGAATAAAATAACCTTGTCGACATGAGATGTAAATAAATAAAACAAATAAAAACAAATAAAAACAAATGAAACTGGAAGCATAAAGATGGAACATTATTTTCAAGGTAAAACAGTCGTTATTACCGGTGCATCTGCAGGTGTTGGTGCAGAAACTGCCCGAGCCTTTGCCAAATTGAAAGCTAATTTGGTTTTGTTAGCCAGAGGACAACAAGCACTCGACGAGATTGAAAAAGAACTTAGTGTTGAAACTTCGGTGTTAACCATCAAGATGGATGTCGCTAATTCAGCTGATTGCCAAAAAATGCTAGAGAGTGCTCAAGAGAAATTTGGCAGTATTCATTATCTTATTAATAATGCTGGCTATCATCAACGCGGTAATGTTGAAGATAATACCGCTGAACAATTAGCAAAAATGGTCGATGTAAATTTACGTGCGCCAATAGCACTGTCGGCATTAATTTTACCTTATATACGCAGCAGTATAACTAATGGTGGCTTTGGCGGCATCGTTAATGTTGGCTCTTTAGCTGGTCGAACACCATTACAGGGCGCTGCAACCTATTGCGCAACTAAGTCTGGGCTGCGTGCATTTACCTATGCCCTTGCTGATGAATTAAGCGGTTCGGGGATTAGTATTGGTTTGGTTTCTCCGGGGCCAATCAATACTGGCTTTATTATGTCTGAAATAGATGAAGTAGAAGATATTGTATTTTCTCAACCGATGAGCAGTCCACAGCAAGTCACTGAGGCAATAATCCGCGTAGCCAAAGGGGAGCAAATCGAGATTTCATTACCTCGTTCGAGCGGTTGGTTAACTACTGTTTCTTATCTGTTTCCTTCACTAAGACGCTTTCTAAGGCCGGCACTTTATAAAAAAGGTCGAAAAGCAAAAGAACGTTATCGAAACAAAAAAGAATAAAGGCAAGTACATTGTCCGCATATCCGTATATAATATGGCTATAACTGTTTAGTAAAAAAGAATCTCATGACGCTAGAAGACGAACAACTCAATAATCCCTTGCACGGGCTTAAATTAGATACACTCTTAAATGAAGTGTATGATCATTATGGTTGGGAAATTCTAGCGGAATATACCAATATTAATTGTTTTAAAAACAAGCCTAGTATTGAATCTAGCTTAAAGTTTTTGCGTAAGACCGAGTGGGCACGTGAAAAAATGGAACGTTTTTATTTATATCAATTTAAGAACTTGCCTAAAGCTGATGATGAACAATATGAAATTCCACCGCGTCTGCGAGTGATACCAGCACGCCAGAAACCTAAAGACCCTGCCGTACTCATTTTAGGACAAGCCCCTATCCCTACAATCAGATCATCCAATTTTTCTGATAACAAACCTTCATCACAAGGTCGAGATAGCAGAAGTAATAGCAGTAAGGGTAGCTATAAAGATAAAAGTGAACAGGGCTTTGCTCGTCGTACAGAAAAACCTGAACGCTCAAAGCCATCTAGTGCATCTTCAAATCCTTACTCTGATTCTCCTAAGTAACATCAATATAAGCATTCAAGTGACAGATTTACTAAAGGGTTAATCTGTCAACATATCAATAAATTTCAAACTAAAATTATAAATATCTCCAGGCCATCGCGCCGATAAGTAGTTTCTATCTTTAACGATAAAGCCACGTGACAAGTGCTGTAAATCATCACGAGCTAATGGCAAGCTGCCGGCAACAAACTGAGTTTTACTGGCAAGTGCTGCCACTAATTCATCTTCTGTGGTTGTTTCTGGATACGTTAAATAATAATCATCTAACCAAAGTCGAGTTAATTGGAAAGCCATAAGCTCTTGACGCTTTAATAGCCCGGTACATTGATAATTATAGATGACCGATTTTTGACTTTTGGGATCAATACTTCTCGCTGGAATTAATACGCCATGACAAACAGCCGCGACGGGTTTATTTTCATTAAAAAAATCAACCACCAATCTTTGTAATACCTCTGACTCTAAATATTCTTTTACCCCTTTGTCATGCCCACCCGGTAATAATAATCCATCGAAGTCACTGGCTTTCACATCGGTGTAAAATAAAGGCTTATTAAATTCAGCTGATTGTTCCAGTTGACGATAGGCATTTATGGCATCTTGTCTAGCCTGTAATAAGGGTTTTAGCAAGCCCAAACCTTTTCCAGTCAGCATAATATCGTCAGCCGTCGCGACCTGGCCATCAGGTGTTATAAAGGTCATTTCAACCTGCTGTTCTTTTAGCAATAACCAAGGAATAGCGACTTCTGAAGGATCGCAACCATAGCGCGGTAGCGGGATCAGTACTTTTTTGTTATGCATCTTTATTGACCCTATTTAAGATTTATTTGTTAGCCTGTTCTTGTTGCAGGAAATAAGTCCATTGCTGCTCGTAGGCAGACATTTGCTGATGTTTCTTAGTGGCTAAATGCATTTGCTTGTCGTGCTCTGTGGCGAAAGCGCCTGTATGGCAAGCTAAGCATTTTTTATCTTCAGGCACCCTACTTTTACGGTTATAGGTAATATAGTCGTCGCTGTTAGCATCAAACATCGCCTTACAGTTTTCTAGAGGCGCTTGGCTGTATATATAAGTTGTACCTTGAGTTGATTTAACATGTTTATCTCTGTTTACATTCCTGACTTTATAATCTGGAAATTTAGTAATATCAAAGAAAAAACGACCAATATAGTTGATATCGGTATCAGTGATTAATGCTTTTTCAATATTCCATTGCAGATAAGGTTTAACATTCTTTGAAGTGATCAACGCAAGTTTTGCACCGTTTTCATCAAGAAAGTATTGAAAGCAGTTCAACAGATATTTTCTCAGTAAAGCTCTGTTTAAGGTATTAACACTTAATTGCTGGCACTGAGCTTGAAAAGCTTGTTCAGAAGGAAAAGCGGGTAATAATGGAAATTGAAAGATCACCAAATCAAATGATTTTTCAGCTAACGTCCCCCAAGTATTTTCATCAGTGACGTCAAAATCAGTGATGACTTGGCAATTGTCCTGCTGTAACTGCTGATAATAAACATCACCGTACTTTTCCTGTAAACAAGCCATGCTGTCATAGATGGTTGCTGTCAGCTGCTGGGGTTGATGATGTTTAAGTAAAGATGCAGAAAAAGATAAGTCGCCATCGCCAACCGTTAAAACACGCCATTTAGGATCAATATGCATAATGAGATTTATAGAATAATAAAATTAGCATTGTATACCCGTTAACGCGTAAAGTGCAGAATTTCAGTGCTAATTAAAGTGACAATAACAATCGCCAGCTTTTGTCTAAATTGATAACTACTCGCAATTAAGGTACTAGCGTTGTACTTTACTTACGGCATTTTGCCACTGTGCATAAAGACGATTTTTTTTCTGCTCGCTGATTTGTGGCGTAAAACTTTTTTCACAGCGCCACAAGGTTGATAATTGATCAACAGAAGAAAAAACGCCTGCTTGTAAGCCGGTTAAATAAGCAACGCCTAACGCTGTGGTTTCAACGATATCAGGGCGTTCAACCGTTATCGATAACATATCGCTGATAAAATTAAGCAGCCAGTTATTTTCCGCCATACCGCCGTCTACTTTTAAAAATGAGAGCGCTAAGCCATCTTTTGCCATAGCATTTTGTAAATCTTTGCTTTGAAAAGCAACCGACTGCAAAGCAGCAGAAATTATTTCATTTCGACCTGAGTCACGACTAAGGCCTGAAATGACAGCGCGAGCATTAGGATCCCAATACGGGGCACCCAAGCCTGTAAATGCTGGGACTAAAAAAACACCATGCTCAACAACCGTATTTTCAGCAATTTTTTCACTGTCACTTGCTTTATCAATGATCTTTAATTGATCTCTTAGCCATTGAATAGTTGCCCCTGCCATAAAAATACTGCCTTCAATAGCATAAGTAACGTCACCGTTTAAACGATAGGCAATAGTTGTCAGTAGGCGATTAGTTGACTTTAAAGCTTTATTGCCGGTATTTAGCATTAAAAATGCGCCTGTACCATAAGTACATTTCGCCATGCCCTCAGTAAAACAAGCTTGACCAAATAAAGCCGCCTGTTGATCGCCAGCCATCGCTAAAATGGGGATTTCACCATTAAATAAAGATAATTGCGTGACACCAAATTCAGCGGCGCAGTCCATCACGTCAGGCAACATACTTTTGGGTATTGAAAATAAAGCCAGTAATTCATCATCCCAACATTGTTGGTGAATATTAAATAACATAGTGCGAGAAGCATTAGTTGCATCGGTTTTATGAGATTTCCCCGCCGTTAATTGCCACAATAAAAAAGTATCAACAGTGCCAAAAAGTAACTGACCTGCGTCTGCTTTTTCTCTTGCGCCGGGTACATTATCCAATAACCAATTAATTTTGGTTGCAGAAAAGTACGCATCTAAAATTAACCCCGTTTTATCCATAATGCTATTTTTGATGTCTTGACAATCAATTGAATCACAAAAAAAAGCGGTACGTCTATCTTGCCAAACAATCGCATTGTAAATAACAGCGCCAGTATTTTTATCCCATACGAGGGTCGTTTCTCGCTGGTTGGTTATGCCAATACCTAAGATATCGCTAGCACTCAACTGATTTTCATCTAGCACTTTTTGACAGGTACTTAAGACACTCTGCCATAGTTCGTTAGGGTTGTGTTCGACCCAGCCATCTTGAGGAAAATATTGCGGAAACTCTTCTTGGGCACTCGCGTAACGTTCACCTTGGGTGGTGAACAATATCGCCCGTGAACTTGTCGTGCCCTGGTCTATCGATAAAAGATACTTTGCCATAAAAAAAGCCGTCTCCGCTGAATGAATAAAGTTAAGCAGGTTAAACAGATCATGCCACAACTTGCTTGTTGAGCAATTATAAAGGTTTTATCGCCACAACTTGCGTTATTGCTTGGCTATTATTACCCGTATCTGAAATTGTTATCGCTTAAACATATCGATAAAAGATACTTTGCGGTAAAACAAAACAGTCTCCGCTGAATGAATAAAGTTAAGCTGATTAAACAGATCATGCCACAACTTGCTTGTTGAGCAATTATAAAGGTTTTCTCGCCACGACTTGCGCTATAGCTTGGCTATTATTACCCGTGTCTGAAATTGTTATCGCTTAAACATATCGATAAAAGATACTTTGCGATAAAACAAAACAGTCTCCGCTGAATGAATAAAGTTAAGCAGGTTAAACAGATCATGCCACAACTTACTTGTTAAGTAATTATAAAGGTTTTCTCGCCACGACTTGCGCTATGGCTTGGCTATGATTTCCCGTATCTGAAATTATTGTCCCTTCAAAAGAATGAATAATTTGCCAACCAGCAAAATGCTCAAGTAATTCTCCTTTTTTTAATAAAAAATCAGGATTTTTGGGGCGACCAAGAACCGCTTGTCCTAAGGTGAACGTTTCATAAATAACGAGACCATTAGGAACTACTGCCGCTTTAATCTGCTCGATAAGTGGTCGATGTAAGTAGCGAAAAACCATTACGGCACTATAACTATTTTCAACTAATGGCTGAGAAAACCTTTGTTCAAAGTCAATAAGCCAAAAGGTGGCTAATGTTGATTGATATTTATCTGCATCATGACTTATTGCTTGCTGAACATTCGCTAATGACTGCGCGTTAATATCAGCAAAAGTCACCGCTAAATTTTTCTCTAGGCAAAACAAACCATTCCTGCCATTGCCACAAGCCAGATCTAAGATGGGTAATGAATTTTCATGAGGGTTAAGTTCAGGTAAATACTTTTCTAGCAAGGAAGAATGCATAATTTTAGCTTTTTGACTTTTTTCTATGAGTAATAAAAAAGGCTGCAATCAATTTGCAGCCTTCATTTAATTCAATACTCATCATTAATAAGTATCGTTATTTAATCGCTTGATGACTGAGTCACTTAGCTACTTAAAACTGAGATACTGGCGCCGCTATTGCTTTACGGGTGATCTCAGCATTAACTTTTAATGCTTCAACAAAGCTTTGGTAAGCAGATTGTGCAAGTTGTTGCGTTTGTTGTTGTGCCATTCTTGGGTCAAGTGCTTTTTCAACATTACTCGCTATAACAGCTTGAACTTCTAATAAGGCTAAATCACCGTTATTTAATGTTACCGTCGTTGCTGAAATCTGACCTTCACTTGGATGAGGTAATTTAAAAGCCTCACGACTTAAGCTAGGCGCAATATCACTACCTGAGCGTGTAACATCAGCTTTTTCAATAAACACGGCGTTAATCGCTGTTAACTGCTCGCTAATATCATTACCTGCTTTAAATGAAACAAGTAAAGAGTCAGCTGTTGTTTGTGCTAGCTCTGTTGCTTTCTCGCTAATCAAAGTATCACGAATTTGTACAGTAACTTCAGTAAGTGGCTTAACTTCTGCTGGTTGGTACTCTTCTAAACGAATAACAATCGCTAAAGTATCGCTAACTTCAATAATGTCTGAGTTTAAGTTCTCTTGAAGGACTAAATCAGAGAAAGCAGCTTCGATTGCTTTGGGGCTATCAAATGGCGCTACGTTGCCAAATTTACTTAACCAGTCTGTCGTCATTATTTTTGAGTTAACGGCTTCAGCAGCTTCGTCTAAACTATCAGGAGCTTCAAAACTTAATCGTGCCATTTCCTGTTGTAAATCAAAAAACTTATCTTGTGCTTTTGATTGACTCACTTTTGCTTGCAGTTCTACTTCTACATCAGCAAAAGCCTGAACTTGTTCAGCTTTTAGGTCGGTTAATTTAATGATATGAAAACCAAAGTCACTTTCGACAACATCACTTACGCTATTAATCTCGGTTAACGCGAAGGCGCCTTCGTCAAACGCATCGCCCATGGCACCACGTTCAATCCATTCTAAATCACCACCATTTTCACCGCTAAAAGTATCGTCTGAACTTTCTTTGGCTAAAGTAGCAAAATCTTCACCGGCATTAACACGGGCTAATAAAGCTTCTGCCGTTACTTTTGCCACAACTTCATCATCACCAAACTCAATTAAAATATGAGCGACACGACGCTGTTCGTCTTGACGATAGCTGGCAATATTCTCTTGGTAGTAAGCTTTAACATCAGCGTCACTAACTTCAATTGTTTTTGCAATGTCGTTAACATCAAGTGCGATGTAGTTAAGTTTTACTTTTTCTTCGTTTTCAAAACGGCCTTGATTAGCTAAGTAGTACTGATTGATTTCATCGTCAGTTAACTCAATACCGGCTTTAAACTGTTCAGCATTAATTGTCGCATAGCGGACGTTACGCTTTTGGTTTTGTAAAGCGCTTACCCGTTTTTCTTGGTATGGCAAGTTGAACTCGCTGGCAACAAGTGCTTGTGTTAATTGACGACGAGTCATTTGAACACGTAAGTAATCACGAAAATCTGAAGATTGATAAAAACCGGCTTGGTTAATCATCGCTAAATAACGATTATTATCAAAAACACCATCGACCTGAAATTCAGTCATCGTGCGAATAGTTTGCTTAATACGTTCATCAGAAGCGCGAATAGACATATCAACTGTACTTTGATCAATCAGCTTTTCATTGATTAGGTTATCTAAAATACCGTTACGAAAGTTAGCCATATAATTTTCATCTGCTGATAATGTTTCGAACATATCACCAAATTGTTGTGCCATACGATTACGTTGCGCTTGATAAGCTTTATTAAAAGCATCTTGTGATATTTTTTCACCGTTAACGTCAGCGACAGATGTGTCTACTGAGTTGGTATAAGTACCAATTCCCGCTAAAGCAAAAGTTAAAATAACTAAACCTAGGATTGATTTTGCAATCCAGCCCTGTGAACCTTCTCGAATATTTTCTAACATCTTTTTCTCTATTTATTACGACAGATATATCTTTGTTCAGGATTCTATCAGAAGCATCACTGACCTTGAAGTAGCAGACGAAGATTTAATTATTTTATAGTGATATAAATGAAGCTATTTATGGGATATGTAAAATAAAAAAAGCCTTCGTTTAAAAAGGCTTTTCTGATTTATCTACAAAAATTGAAGCAGATAATTATGGATTAACTGAATCTTTTAATGCTTTACCAGCTTTAAATGCTGGGATTTTAGCTGCAGCGATTTGAATAGTTGCACCCGTCTGTGGGTTGCGGCCAGTGCGCGCAGCACGGTCACGTACTGAGAAAGTACCAAAACCAACTAGAGCAACTTGCTCACCATTTTTCAATTCGTCTGTAACAGCTTCAATAAATGAATCTAACGCACGACCAGCAGCAGCTTTAGAGATGTCTGCACCAGCAGCGATTTTTTCGATTAGTTGAGATTTGTTCACAAGTATTCCCCTTCAATTGTTATTATTCAGTGCCATCATTTGTTTTAGCGTCCTGCGGAAACTTTTATATTGAGCTTCTTTTGAACATCAAGCACTGTGTTTAAGAAAATAAAATTTATTATTTATTTTTATCTTAACCAAACCCTAATCCTATGTATGGATAGGGGTCTAGCGTTATCAGCGACATTAACTTAACACAGTTTCAGTGTTTGAAAAGCAAAAATCACTGTTTTTTGTTAATTTTTTGCAATTTTTTCTTTTATTTACTAAAAAAACAGCAATTTTTACAAATTAGTTGCCTAATTTGAATTTTTCTACAGGATGTTCTAAGGCAATATCTAATACCTCTTCTATCCATTTTACCGGATGAATAACCAAATCACCTTTAACATTGTCAGGAATTTCTTCCAAATCACGTTCATTATCTTTTGGAATAATGACCGTTTTAATACCACCACGATGCGCAGCCAAGAGTTTTTCTTTTAAGCCACCAATAGGAAGTACTTCACCTCGTAACGTAATTTCACCTGTCATAGCAACATCAGCTCTGACCGGATTACCGGTTAAGCTAGAAACTAATGCCGTACACATACCAACACCGGCGCTTGGCCCATCTTTTGGGGTAGCACCTTCAGGGACATGGACATGGATGTCACGTTTTTCATGAAAATCAGCATTAATACGAAATTTATCGGCTCGACTACGTACAACCGTCATCGCTGCTTGTATCGATTCCTGCATCACGTCACCTAATGAACCGGTGTAAGTCAGTTTACCTTTACCTGGAACCGAAGCTGTTTCTATAGTTAATAACTCACCACCTACAGATGTCCATGCTAAACCAGTCACTTGACCTATTCTATTTTCACTATCCGCTTTACCATAATCAAAACGTTGTACACCCAAAAATTCAGATAAGTTATCTTGATTAATAGTGACTTTTTTAATGGTTTTATCTAATAAAATCGCTTTTACCGCTTTACGACAAAGTTTTGATATCTCTCGCTCTAAGCCACGTACCCCAGCTTCTCTTGTGTAGTAGCGAATGATGCCCATAATAGCGCTGTCTTCAATTGAAATTTCTTTCTCTTTTAGACCATTACGACCAACTTGCTTATCGAGTAAGTGATTCTTGGCAATATTAAGCTTCTCATCTTCGGTATAACCCGACAAACGAATAACTTCCATGCGATCCAATAAAGGTCCAGGGATATCCATACTATTAGAAGTAGCAACAAACATCACATCGGATA
Source organism: Colwellia sp. BRX8-4 (assembly GCF_014077345.1). Taxonomy (NCBI): domain Bacteria; kingdom Pseudomonadati; phylum Pseudomonadota; class Gammaproteobacteria; order Alteromonadales; family Colwelliaceae; genus Colwellia; species Colwellia sp. BRX8-4. The sequence goes on along the minus strand of NZ_JACGVS010000003.1, from coordinate 90,430 downwards.
AATCGTAATCAACTTCCAAGTAATGGTCGTTAAACGTCGTGTTTTGCTCAGGATCAAGCACTTCCAGTAAAGCAGATGCAGGATCGCCACGCATATCAGACGCCATTTTATCTATTTCATCTAATAAAAATAGTGGATTCTTAACCCCAACTTTAGCAATTTTTTGAATCAACTTACCTGGCAAAGAACCAATATATGTGCGGCGATGGCCTCGAATTTCAGCTTCATCACGCACACCACCTAGTGCCATACGCACGTATTTACGTCCGGTTGACTTAGCAATAGATTGTCCTAAAGACGTTTTACCAACCCCTGGAGGGCCAACTAAACAAAGAATAGGTCCTTTTAGCTGGCTAACACGTTGCTGCACCGCTAAATACTCTAAAATACGTTCTTTAACTTTATCTAAACCGTAATGATCTTTATCTAAAATATCTTGAGCAAGCTTTAAGTTACGCTTTAACTTACTACGCTTCTTCCAAGGTACACTGATCATCCAGTCGATGTATGAGCGAACCACGGTTGCTTCTGCCGACATCGGTGACATCATTTTTAATTTACGTACTTCGGCTAAAGTCTTTTCTTTAGCTTCTTCGGGCATTTGCGCATCTTCAATTTGCTTTTCAAGCTGCTCAACTTCGTTTGAACCTTCTTCGTCATCGCCTAATTCTTTTTGAATGGCTTTCATTTGCTCATTCAAATAATATTCGCGCTGACTTTTTTCCATTTGTTTTTTAACACGGGTACGAATTTTCTTTTCAACTTGCAATAAGTCAATTTCGCCTTCCATCAGTGCCATTAAATATTCTAGACGTTGAGCAACATTCTCTATTTCTAGTACTTTTTGTTTTTCAGCTAACTTTAATGGCATATGTGCAGCCATCGTATCCGCTAATTGTTCTGCATCATCAATACCTGAAACTGAAGTTAACACTTCAGGTGGTATTTTTTTATTGAGTTTAACATAACCTTCAAACTGAGAAATAGCCGAACGAACCAAGACTTCACAATCGTCTTCGTTAACGGTTTCTACGTCAAGAAACTCAATATCGGCAGTGAAGTATTCTTGTGTTTCAACAAATTGAGTTATACGCGCTCTACGCGCTCCTTCAACTAACACTTTCACCGTGCCGTCAGGTAATTTCAACATTTGTAAAATAGTGGCAATCGTACCCGCACGATAAACATCATCGGCTGTAGGGTCGTCAACTGCGGCATCTTTTTGTGCAACAAGAAAAACCTGCTTGTCGTTTTCCATCGCGATATCTAAACAGCGAATAGATTTTTCGCGACCTACAAATAATGGGATCACCATTTGGGGATAAACAACAACGTCGCGCAAGGCTAGAACAGGAATTTCATTGATACCAGATAACTCTTCGGTCATAGGTTACTCTCTCGAAAATCAGTAGGGAAAAAATTGTAGTTAAAAAGTATATGGGGATTTTAGTAAAGCTTTCAACGGATAGACAAAAAAAAAGAGCTAAATGATCAATGTCATCTAACTCTTTTTATCGAAACACCTAAAATTTTAGCAATGAACGGCTACTCGCTCGCTACTTTTTCCTGTGGTGTATCGTAAATAATAATCGGTTTTGACTCACCTTTTATTACTGTTTCATCGACCACAACTTTTATCGCATCATTCATTGATGGCAATTCGTACATGGTATCAAGTAAGACGCTTTCAACGATTGAGCGTAAACCACGCGCGCCCGTTTTACGCACCATTGCTTTGTGTGCAATAGCAATTAATGCATCTTCTCTGAACTCTAATTCAACGTTTTCCATGTCGAACAATGCACCAAACTGCTTAGTTAGCGCATTTTTAGGCTCTTGCAATATTTGGATTAATGCGTCTTCATCAAGTTCTGTCAATGTTGCTACAACAGGCAAGCGACCAATAAACTCAGGAATTAAACCATACTTAATCAGATCTTCTGGCTCAACATCTTGTAAGTGTTGAGTTAGCGTTTTCTTGCTATCTTTGCCACGAACTTCTGCGCCAAAACCTATACCTGCACCAGTATGTGAACGTTGCTCAACAACTTTATCTAAACCGGCAAATGCACCACCACAGATAAATAAGATTTTTGAGGTATCAACCTGCAAAAACTCTTGTTGAGGATGTTTACGCCCACCTTGTGGTGGAACTGAAGCAATAGTGCCTTCAATAAGCTTTAACAATGCTTGCTGAACACCTTCACCGGATACATCACGCGTGATTGATGGATTATCTGATTTACGTGAAATCTTATCAATTTCATCGATGTAAACAATACCACGCTGGGCTTTTTCAACATCGTAATCACATTTTTGTAAAAGCTTTTGAATGATGTTTTCAACATCTTCACCAACATAACCTGCTTCAGTTAATGTCGTTGCGTCGGCCATAGTAAACGGTACATCAAGTAAACGCGCTAAGGTTTCAGCCAGTAATGTTTTACCACTACCCGTTGGGCCAATAAGTAAAATATTACTTTTACTTAACTCTATACCATTGTGAGAGTCACCATTGCGTAAACGTTTGTAGTGATTATAAACCGCTACGGCTAATACTTTTTTCGCGTGATCTTGACCAATAACGTAGTCGTCTAAACTTTCACGGATCTCGATCGGTGTAGGTAAGCTTTCTTTTTCTTCTTTCGGGGAAATTTCTTTTATTTCTTCACGAATAATATCGTTGCACAGTTCAACACACTCATCACAAACAAATACTGACGGACCAGCAATAAGTTTACGAACTTCATGTTGGCTCTTGCCACAAAACGAACAATACAAAAGCTTGCCGTTATCACCGTCACCATTTTTAATATCGGTCATACGGAACCTCAATTTGTTTAATTTCTAATACAGATACTGTTAAGTATTTCATAAATTATCTAGATCACAAAGTTGTGAAATTATTTATCTAATCGTTCTGTTAATATGGAGTCAACTAATCCATATTCAACCGCACTTTCTGCACTTAAGAAGTTGTCACGGTCGGTGTCATGAGAAACTTTCTCTAATGACTGACCAGTATGCTCGGCCATTAAACTGTTCAATTTAGTTTTAATATAAAGAATTTCTTTCGCATGAATTTCAAAGTCAGATGCTTGACCTTGGAAACCACCAAGTGGCTGATGAATCATCACACGGGCATTGGGTAGACAGTAACGTTTACCTTTTTCACCGCCTGACAATAAGAATGCGCCCATGCTAGCAGCCTGACCAATACATACTGTACTAATGTTTGGCTTAATAAACTTCATCGTATCGTAAATAGCCATACCTGCAGTTACCGAACCGCCAGGTGAATTAATATATAAGTATATATCTTTATCAGGACTTTCAGACTCAAGGAATAATAACTGAGCAACAATCAAATTAGCCATGTGATCTTCAACTTGACCACACAAGAAAATAACACGCTCTTTTAAAAGTCTTGAATAAATATCGAACGAGCGCTCACCCTTAGGTGTTTGCTCAATAACCATTGGCACTAAAGCACTATCGATAGTGCTGGTGATTTTCTGAGAATTATTTTGAGAAGTAAACAACTAAAATTTCCTTTCTATATAAAAAATGGCTCGTATGTCCCCATACCAGCCATTTAAGCGATTGCTTGACATAATGTCAATCTAAAAGGTCTACCAATTCACATTTGTTTCACTAAAGTGCTACAAATTTAAGCAAATGGCAGCAACTTAGCCGATTAAGTTTCTTTGCTCAGTGGCAAGAATCCTAAGAGACTCAGTCTTATTTACCTTCTGGATTCATTATATCTTTAAAGCTTGCTTTCTTTTTATTAACTTTTGCGCTTTCAAGTAACAATTCAACAGCTTGCTCTTCTAATGCAACATTCTGCATTTGTTGGTTAAGCTCTTTGTTTGTTGCGTAGTACTCGATAACTTCTTTTGGATCTTCGTAAGCTGATGCGGCTGATGCAATTAATTCGTTAACTTTGTTTTCGTCAACTTTTAATTCATTAACTTTGATCACTTCACCTAGTAACAAACCAACTTTAACACGGCGCTTAGCTTGCTCTTCAAACATATCAGCTGGAAGCTCTGGCATATTATTAGGATCCATTTGACCCGCAAAACGTTGCATTGCTTGCTTACGTAAAACGTCAATTTCTTGAGCGATTAACGCTTTAGGAATTTCAACATCGTTAGCAGCTAATAAGCCTTCGATTACTTGCTCTTTAACTTTAGCTTTAACCGCTTGGGTTAACTCACGAGTCATGTTAGTGCTTACTTCAGTGCGTAATGCTTCTACGCCACCTTCTTGAACACCAAACAATTTAGCAAAATCTTCATCGATTGTTGGTAATACTGGACCTTCAGTTTTATGAAGAACGATATCAAACTCTGCTTCTTTGCCTTTTAGGTTTTCAGCATGGTAATCATCAGGGAAAGTCACTTTAATTGTTTTTTCATCGCCAGCTTTCATGCCAGTAATTTCTTTTTCAAAACCTGGGATCATGCGACCAGCGCCTAATTCAAGTTCGAAATCTTTAGCTTCGCCGCCTTCAAAAACTTCACCGTCAACACGGCCAGTAAAATCTAAAACAAGTTTGTCACCAGCTTTAGTTTTACGCTTGTTTTCTTTCCACGTTTTATGTTGATTCTGTAATGTAATAAACATTTCATCTAAATCAGCATCTGTAACTTCAACGTCAGGACGTTCAACGTTAATTGAATCTAAGCCCGTTAAAGCAACATCAGGGTAAACTTCAAAAGTAGCTTCGAATTCTAGCGCTTTGCCGTCTTCATTGCTTTTAGCAATAAAACTTGGACGACCAGCTGGATTCATTTTTTCTGCAACAATTGCATCAACAAAGTTACGTTGCATTAATTCGCCAGCAACTTCTTGACGAACTGATTGACCGTAACGCTTTTGGATAACAGTCGCAGGAACTTTACCTGGACGGAAACCATTAATTCGCTGGGTTTTTGATATGTGACGAAGACGGTTTTTAACTTCTACATCTACTGATTCTGCAGGAACAGAAATAGTTAACTTACGTTCCAAACCTTGTGTAGTCTCTACTGAAACTTGCATTTTAATACCTCAAAACTTAGCGTTTTAGTAACGCTTTCAATAACACAACTACTTCACAGCTTAATTAGCCAAAGAGTGTGACGTTTGTAGCCCTATAACCAACGCTACAGAAGCCCGAAAAATCAGAGTAAATACCAACACTAATAAATAGTTCCTCGCTCAGCGAGGTTTAAAAGGCATGATATAGACCTAGATTTTAAAATAATGACGCGAAATTATAGCGATGCTTGATATAAGAGTCGACCCTTTAATGACGTTATTTTTGACTTATTTTTTAAATGGGTGATAAAACGAGTAAAAACAGTGTGTGCTGACTTCATTTAAATGTAATAAATTAAATTTAAAGTGCATTAAAATTGGTGTAGCTGATAGTTAAAGAGTTGTTCTAGATTAAATTTATGATTTGTAAATAGAAGTGTATAACAGGAGATGACAAAGATAAAAGACATATAAAATAAGAAGTGGTCGGTGATGCAAGATTCGAACTTGCGACCCCTTGGACCCAAACCAAGTGCGCTACCAAGCTGCGCTAATCACCGACATTTTCTACTTAACCTACTTTACTACAATATTTCATCACCATTTCTTGAGAAAAAATGGGGTGGCTAAAGGGACTTGAACCCTCGACAACCGGAATCACAATCCGGGGCTCTACCAACTGAGCTATAGCCACCATTGTAAAATACTGTTTGGTACGCCCTGCAGGATTCGAACCTGCGACCCACGCCTTAGAAGGGCGTTGCTCTATCCAGCTGAGCTAAGGGCGCACATTACCTACAGGCCAAATTTTTAGTTATTAAAAATAATTAAAAAAGTGGTCGGTGATGCAAGATTCGAACTTGCGACCCCTTGGACCCAAACCAAGTGCGCTACCAAGCTGCGCTAATCACCGATATGTACTGCGTTTAAAAGAACTAAAAATATGCCCCTTTCAACGGATGCGGATATTACCTAGTTGCCTGAGTCCCGTCAAACCTTTTTTATAAAAAAATAACCGTTTGCTCACTTTTAAAACAAGCCGCTTGATAATCAGCACTTATTGCCTATAAATATAGCAACTCTTCAATTATCAATAAATTCTGTTTTTGGCATACTTGATAAGCGTATATTTTATTTTTAAATCTTCATTTGACGATATATTACCGAATAAAAGACCATTTATAAGAACAGTAGCTATAACAGTCCAGGTTTTTATGCGAAAATAGTGTCGTTTTTCATCATTTAACTAAGTTAATAGAAACTATCATGACAGCAACTCTTATAGACGGTAAATATATTGCTCAGCAGCTTAGGCTCTCAGTAAAAGAAAAAGTAGCAGTACGCGTTAAAAATGGCTTACGACCTCCCGGGCTAGCCGTGATATTAGTCGGCTCAGATCCTGCTTCACAAGTTTATGTTGGTAGTAAGCGTAAAGCATGTGAAGAAGTTGGTTTTCTTTCTCGCTCATATGATCTGCCCCCAACAACCACTCAAGCTGAATTATTTACTTTAATTGATGAATTAAATAATGACGAAAATATTGATGGTATTCTTGTTCAGCTCCCTTTACCAAAAGGTTTAGATGCTAATTTAATTATCGAGCATATTAACCCTTTAAAAGATGTTGATGGCTTCCACCCATTCAACGTCGGCAAACTAGCACTTCGTCAACCAGGATTGCGCCCCTGTACACCTAAGGGCATTATCAAGCTGATAGAGACTACCGGTATAGACCCACATGGTTTAGAAGCGGTTATAGTCGGTGCTTCAAATATTGTTGGTCGTCCAATGACATTAGAACTATTACTGGCCGGTTGCACAGTAACCACCACGCATAGATTCACTAAAAATCTTGAAGATAAAATACGTAACGCTGATTTACTTGTTGTGGCCGTAGGAAAACCTGAGTTCATTCCTGGAGAATGGATTAAGGCTGGCGCTATTGTTATTGATGTGGGGATTAACCGTTTGGCCAATGGCAAACTTGTTGGTGATGTAGGTTTTGATATAGCTCAAACGAAAGCCGCTTATATTACGCCCGTACCTGGCGGCGTAGGCCCAATGACAGTAGCAAGTTTAATCGAGAACACTTTGATAGCTTGTGAAGAATTTCACTAAATTTTAAGCCGCTTAATATAAAGGAATAACCAATGTCTGACGCTATTTATCAGTTTAATGCGCTGAACAATAAAAAAGAAACCGTTGAGTTGAAAGACTACCAAGGTAAGGTAATGCTTATTGTAAATACGGCAAGTGCCTGCGGATTTACGCCTCAGTATGAAGGTTTACAATCACTTTACAGTGAGTATCAAACACAAGGTTTAGCGGTTTTAGCTTTTCCTTGTAATCAGTTTAAGCAACAAGAAAAAGGCAGTAATGAGGAAATACAGCAGTTTTGTGATCTAACGTTTAATATCAAATTCCCATTATTTGATAAAATTGACGTCAATGGCGACAACACTCACCCTCTTTTTACCTTTTTAAAGGCACAAGCACCTGGAATACTAGGCTCTAAGAGCATCAAGTGGAATTTCACTAAGTTTTTAGTGAACAAGAAAGGCCAAGTAGTTAAACGCTATGCGCCAACCACTAAACCGACTAGCATTAAAGCGGATATAGAAAAGTTACTCGCTGAGTAATTTATAATGAGCAGCCAAAAGTGTTGGCTGCTCTTACTATCTTATTGAGCTTTTGCTACTTTTAACATTTCAAGGTTACTGGCAATATCTTCTGCCGCTGTTCTTGGCGAAATATCATCATCTATTTTCAAGATTTTACCTTCTTTAGAAATATAAAATGTCACACGACTAGCAACCTGCATCATATTCAACACATCGTAGGCTTTCGCAGTCGCTTTTGTAGGATCGCTTAACATCGGAAAGTCTGCGCCGGTTTTCTTAGCAAAATCTCTGTTGTCATCTAATGGGTCAACACTGGCCATAACGTAACTTGCATTATACGCTCTGATCAAATGCCCCTTCTCAACCAATGACTTACATTCAATGGTACAACCACGAGTGTTAGCCATTGGATACCAAGCTAAAACAACCGCTTGCTTACCTTTGTAGTCACTGAGTTGGTAATAATCACCATTGGTGGCTTGCAATTTAAAATCTGGTGCTTGCTCTCCCACTTTTAAATCAGAGGCTAACAAACTAAAGCTCGTTAATAATGCTAAAAATGTACAAACTACTTTTGATGTTCTTTTCATCAGAGTTACCTTTTAAAAATGAATAATATTTGTTGTTACTTTACCTTATTTTACCTCATTAACCTTTAGCTAAAAGGTTATCGAGCCAACTTGTCGGTAGTATACGTTTGAATACGGCAAATAGTTTAGTAGGCACAGTAATTCTGTATCTTATTTTCGGGCGTTTACTCTCTAAGGCATGGATCAACGCTTTGGTGACATCTGCCGCTTCTAAGGTAAATTTTGCATTCGAGGTTTTACTGGCCAGCCTTGCTATTTGTTGTTGATACTCAAGATGATGGGCACTGTCTTTAGCGTCAATGTTGGCTGTAAAAGCACTTAAGGCATTGGCGCGAAATTGAGTATTAATGGGACCCGGCTGTAAAAGTATCACTGCGATATTCGCTGATCTCAATTCTAACCTTAAGGTGTCAGACAAACCTTCAACAGCATATTTTGAGGCATTATAAGCGCCACGATAAGCCATAGAAACAAAGCCTAACACTGAGCTACATTGAATAATTCGGCCATGACCTTGCTTGCGCATAACCGGAATAACTTGTTTAGTCAGCTCGTGCCAGCCAAAAACATTGCTTTCAAATTGGCTTATAAGCGCTTGAGTTGGTAAGTCTTCTAATGCGCCCGGTTGACCATAGGCACCATTATTAAAAAGAAAATCTAATGTCCCCCCAGTTTCATTGAGCACAAAAGCAAGTGCCGCATGGATACTGTCAACTTGGGTTAAATCAAGCTGGCAAGCGGTTAAACCTTTTTCTTGTAGCATAACAACATCGGCTTGTTTTCTTGCGGTAGCAAAAACTTGATAGCCTCTTGTTGATAACGTCAGAGCCGCATCTAAACCAATACCGCTTGAACAACCTGTTATTAAAATAGATTTTTTCACGCTGTTATTATTACCTGTAATTCGAAAATTTGCTTTATTGTCGGTGAGCATACTGGGGATATCAAATCAGTACAAGGCGAGATAATTAATTGTATAGATAAACACGAATGCCCAGCGCAATAATTGTTAGGCTAACATGATACACTTTTGTTTAAACACTAAAACGAGTTAAGCAACCATTGAAAGATTGTAATCAATGTGGAAAATGCTGTATAAAATATGGCGACGGAGGCATAGCAGCTTCGATTGAAGATATTGAGATGTGGGAAATTTTTCGCCCTCATATTCATCAATATGTAATAAAAGATAAGATTTGGTTTAATCCTCAAACCGGTAAACAACTGACACAGTGCCCTTTCCTAGAAAAAATGCCTAACCAAGATGCTACCGAGCAAGTTAAATATACTTGCGCAATTTATCAAGACCGCCCTGAAGACTGCCGGGATTATCCGAGTAATGTCAGTGAGATGATCAGGGATGAGTGTGAAATGATAGAAATCATCGATTTAACCCATCCCCAACAAGCGCAATACAAACTTAATAAATTAATGAGCCGCAGTTAACGTTTATTTTTTGGCACATAATTTAGAATAGAAAGTGGCACCACTTTTTTGACTGGAAATCCTTCAAATTCTTTGCGTTTAATAACATGCCCTAAACGGCTTTCTATCGCACACAAGTTTCTAAAATTGTCCTTGGCTACAAATGATACCGCTTCTCCAGAGGCTCCCGCTCGACCTGTTCGGCCAATACGGTGAATATAGTCATCGACTTGATCAGGTAAGTCGTAATTAACCACTCGAGTGAGCTCGCCGATATCAAGACCGCGTGAAGCAATACCTGTAGCGACAAGAAACTTAATTTTACCGGTTTTAAAGTCATTAAGAACTTGTTCTCGCATCGCTTGTGTTCTGCCACCATGAATAGACTCGGCACTAATGCCACGTTTTTCTAGCTGGCTAACAAGTTTAGCTGCACCGTGTTTTGTTTCGATAAAGATCAGCGCTTGCTGCCATTGATGTTCAATAATTAAATGGCTCAGTAATGCCGACTTATTACCTTTATCAACCGTTATTAACCATTGATCAATTTTAGGTTTAGAGGCGCTATTATTGCCGATAGAGATTTCTGTCGCATTACTAAAGGTACGCTTTGATAACGTTCGAACATCATCAGAAATAGTGGCTGAAAATAATAAGTTTTGACGTTCGAGTGGCAAACGTTCAATGATTTTATTAATATCTTCAATAAAACCCATATCAAGCATTCTGTCAGCTTCATCTAAAACAAGGACTTCAAGTTCATCAAAATGCAGAGCACGTTGATGAGCCATATCCAGTAATCGCCCGGGAGTCGCAACAACAATATCAACCCCCCAAATAAGCTTCTGCCTTTGCGGTTCAATGTCAGTACCACCGTACATTGCCATCGAGCTTAGGTCTAAATACTTACCATAATCACGGATACTTTGTTCTACTTGAACGGCAAGTTCACGTGTTGGGGTAAGAATAAGCGCTCGAATACGTTTGCCACGTAATTTTCGTTCGGTATTAAGTTTTTCAAGTATTGGTAAAACAAAACTGGCCGTTTTACCTGTACCTGTTTGCGCTGCAGCAACAAGGTTTTTTCCCGATAAAATAACCGGAATGGCTTTTTTCTGAATAGCCGTTGGCTCGCCATATTTTAAGTCAGCAAGTGCTTTTAAAAGCGGTTCACTTAATCCCAGTGTCGAAAATGGCATAATACTATCCTTGAAGTTTAATTTTTAAACCTTTAATAAAGGTCGATAAAACTTCATCACTACAATCTCTATAATGTTTATTATTGATGCTTCGAAAGAATGCACTTAATTCATATTTGGTTAAGCTCAACTCGGCTAATTCAAGCGTATCAATCACTTCATCAGCTTGTAGAGAAAAAGCAATTTTTAACTTATTAAAAATAGCGTTATTAGTTAAGACAGCTTCAGGAACCGCTTGTGGTCCTTCTTTTGCGCCTCTTCTTTCAACAATCAAGCCATTGAGGAAACTAGCAAATTCTACATCAAGTAGTTCAACATAAGTCTCATCGTCTTTTTCTTTATAAAAACAAACCAATTGCTCTGCTGATATTTCACAAGCATTTAATTTAAAGACGGCACGGGTTTTTTCGTCATCAAAATCAAGTAAAGTACTTAAGCGACGAAGAATATCATTGTTTATCATGTTTAGACCTAGAGAACGTTGTTAAGGTGAAGGCAGCAGTAGAGTTGTCTTCAGAGTGGTAGAGAGTATAGCGCACTCGTTTTAAATGTTTGCTAACTCATTTTTTTGTCTATTAAATAGTGCTTAGTTAAAGCGTTAAAAACGCCATTAAAGGCGTTTTCAACAATCAAATAACTAAGCTAAAAGAGAACTAAGCTCTTTTTTGAGCCTGTATTTGGCTATCAAGATATTCATCTAACGAACCTTGAAAATCAACAAGCTTTTTATCTTTAATATCGATAATACGGGTTGCTAAGCTAGAAACAAACTCACGGTCATGGCTAACAAAAATTAACGTACCTTCAAAGTCTTTTAGCGCATTGTTCAATGCATCTATCGCTTCGATATCCATGTGGTTAGTTGGCTCATCCATAATTAATACGTTGATATCAGCCATCATTAAACGACCGAATAACAAGCGATTCTTTTCACCACCTGAACAGTTACGTGCTTTCTTGTTAGCATCATCATCAGTGAATAACATACGTCCTAGCATGCCACGAACACTTAAATCATTGTGACAAGGTCTACGCCATTGCGACATCCATTCCATCAATGTTAAGTCATTGTCAAAGAATGAACCACTATCTTGTGGACAATAACCCACAGAGGCATTTTCAGACCATTTAACAACGCCTTCAGTTTGCTCTAACTCGCTCATTAAACAGCGAAGTAACGTTGTTTTACCAACACCGTTTTCTCCGATGATAGCTAATTTAGCACCCGCTTCTAACAATAAATCACCTTTAGAAAACAAAGTAACGCCGTCAAAACCATGCGCTAAACCTTCAAGTTCTAGTGCTTGTCTGTGCATTTTTTTGCCAGGGGCAAAAGCTATTTTTGGGGTGATACGACTTGAAGACTTTACATCATCAAGTTTAATTTTATCCATTTTCTTAGCACGAGAACTTGCTTGTTTCGCTTTAGAAGCGTTAGCGCCAAAACGGTTAACAAAGTCTTGCAGCTCAGCGATCTCAGCAACTTTTTTATCATTACCGGCTAATAACTGCTCGCGTAACAAACCAGACTGCGCTAAGAAGAACTCGTAATTACCCGGATAAACGCGTAATTCACCGTAATCAATATCAGCCATATGTGTACATACTGAATTAAGAAAATGTCTATCATGAGAAATAATAATCATGGTGCATTTACGTTTGTTTAACTCAGCTTCTAACCAACTGATGGTATGGATATCCAAGTTGTTGGTTGGCTCATCGAGTAATAAAATATCAGGGTTAGCAAATAAGGCTTGCGCAAGTAAAACACGAAGTTTCCAACCTGGAGCAACTTGTTGCATTGAACCATAATGAAAAGATTCTTCGATACCTGCTTCTAGTAGTATTTCACCTGCGCGACTTTCCGCGGTGTAACCGTCCATTTCAGCAAATTCACTTTCTAAGTCACCAACACGCATACCATCGGCTTCGCTCATTTCAGCTTGTGCGTATATAGCATCTCTTTCTTGCTTTACTTTCCATAATGGCATATCACCCATAATAACAGTGTCAATAACATTGTGTTGTTCAAAAGCGAACTGGTCTTGACCCAACGTACTTACTTTGTTGCCAGTACTAACCGAGACATTGCCCGAACTTGGTACTAAGTCACCACTGAGTATCTTCATGAATGTAGACTTGCCACAACCATTTGCGCCGATCAAACCGTAGCGGTGACCATTGCCAAATTTAGCCGAAATGTTTTCAAACAAAGGCTCTGCGCCAAATTGCATTGTAATGTTAGATGTAGTGATCAAAGATAAATTCCTAAATAGTGCTAACTAAAATTGTTAACCAGCAACGGTGAAGATAGCAAAAATAGAAACATATTTAAGACCATCAAAATAAAGTGGCGCATTATACAGTAAAAACTCTATTTTCTCTACTTAATCCTTAAAGTTTTTGGTTGTTTTTTCACCAGTATCAACACAGAAGTGATTAGTGCTTGATATATTATTAAAAAAAATAATCAAAGCTCGTTAATCGCCTAGGGTATTTGCTTGCAAAACCTTATTTGCTCTAGTATTTTATTCGCACAATAAAAATAATATATGCGGATATTTCATGTCTATTGATACAATTTATAAGGTCACTTTACATCCTTTCATTAATGAATCTATTGCTAGCTTAAAATCGATGACCAGTTTATCGGGGAGCGCCGGCGAAGCTTTTATGGATAAAGTTGAAGACTTTCGCTTTAAAGGTTATGCCGTTTGCTCTGATATTACTGGCTGTTTAGATGGGGTAATTATGATGCATCATTACCCAGAAACCGCAGTAGCTATTGGTAATTCTGTTTGCCAAAATATGTTTGATGAAACATATGATTATACAGAAATAAATGACGAGTTAAGTAATGCTTTAGCAGAATGGGGCAATACCATTGTTGGTCGAGCAACTGATTTACTGAGCCGCAACAACTTAAAATTTGATTTTTCTAGCCCATATTTTATCCATAATTTTAAAGATATGGAAAAATACTTAGCTGGCGTTAAAGAGATAATAACTGTACCAATTACCGTTGAAGGTGTTGGTCGTTACTATTTTAATTTATTGGTGCGTAATGTTAATTTTCAAACCAGTAATGTTGAAAGAGAACAAAGCTCAGGCATTGCAAATCCACACAGCACACCTTTACCACTAGAGAGTAAAATATTACTTGTTGACGATAGTGCGATGATACGAAAAGCAATAAAACGCTTTTTAGCCGGTTTAGGTTATGAAAATGTCATTGAAGCAGACGATGGTAGTACTGCGGTAGAAGCGGTAAAAAATCAAGCACCTGACTTCCTTTTCATGGACGTCGTGATGACTAAGATGAACGGTAACGAAGCATTGAAAGCTATTCGTGCCAGTGGCTCAAATGTACCTGTGGTAATGTTGTCTTCGGTTACCGATAAAGGACTCGTCGATGAATGCCAAGCAAGTGGCGTTTCTGGTTTTATTTTTAAGCCAATTCAAGCCAGTAATGGCGCAAAAATAATTAAAGACTATTTAAAAGTAGTTTAAGCCCGTACATATTTATTTGATGAAGTACTTTATTTCAAAGATAAAGTACCTTTAAACTATTTAATATAAAAAAAGAAGTTTATAAAAGACATGGAAAAAGACACTGTTTCAACGGGTAACGTTTATGTGATGACTCACTCTTTTTTTTCAGATGTGATAAGAATAGGCTGTACTCCAGATGATCCGGTCGAATACGCTCGGTTACTATCAAAAAACTCGCCAGGTGATTACTCGCTGGTATTTTCTTTAGCGTGTAACAACCCGTGCGCGATAAAAAAGAAAATACGCGAATATCTCAACGCACAAGAATACGTTAATGAGTTTTACCAAGTATCGGCAGAGGTCGCAGCAAAACTATTAAAAAGAGAAACCTTAAGAATTGCCATTACTAATGAAGTAAGTACTGACTAATTTTTATAAAAAACGTCCCTGCCCCAGACAATAGCCACAATAAAACCACTTAACCCTATTTGACTAGTAGCTCACTAACAATAAGCTTTAACAAAAAAGTTTCACGTTCAATAGAAAGTCCCTTTTTTAGACTATTCGCTATTGTTTGCTCATTATGACTAATAGCTTGATGTATATTCATCCAAATTGGATGCATACCATTATTAATTTCATGCGCTTCAAGCTCGGGTTCAAGTAACTCTTCATCTATTGAACAAATATAACAGTAAGACTCCATATGAATAAGTTCGAAGTCGGGCTTATGCCAAGGTCTAAACTCTTCATATAAACCAAACGCTTGAATATTTTGCACATTATGCGCGCCAGTTTCTTCTTTTAACTCGCGCACCAAACCGGCAACATTACTTTCACCTTCGTCGATACCGCCACCGGGTAAACTGTAATCATGATACCGCTTGGTATAAAGCAAAAGTATATCTTCGCCTTTTAAGACAATAGCCCGCGTTGCTTTTCGAGTAAATTGGCGTGCTGACATATCACGAATGTCAGGATGAATAGTTGATTTTAGTAAACGCATAGCAGGATCTTTAGAAATATCTAGAAAATCATCACCATTAAAACAAGAAGTTGTTAACTCCACACCCTAACCGTAATAATTTTAAACAACAGGTTATGAGCATCTTACTACAGTGAAGATAGATTAGCCGAAGATTTTATAGCTCCGCATAAATAGTACCCAGTACTAACAGGAGCTTGCGCTATTATTTTGGTATATCAATAAAGTATTTTAGAATAATCACCAGATTTGTCATTATTAAAGTGATGTTATCTGTCATATGAATATTAAGCCCAGTGAACAGGATCAACATGATAATAATTTTTAAGTTGCTGATAGAGCATCGGATACTTAGCATGAAACTGTTTAGCTTGCTCAAAAAATACTTCACTGGTAACAGCAAAAAATTCAGCCGGATTTGTTGCTCCGTAATAATCAAATAATGAGGGTGCTCCGGTTCTTGCTTGCATCTTTAACTGTTCAAATTGTAGAGAAAAAGCAGCAGACCAACCTTGATAGCTCTGCCCTTTATCCAGTATAGGCGCACCGTTAGCGCTGCCATTTTCTTGGTCTAGCTGATGGGCAAACTCATGAATGACCACATTACGACCATCATCAGGTATTTTTGCACCGTCTAAAGTATCTTGCCAAGATAATACGACTTTACCAAAATCCCATGATTCACCCGACAATGCTACTTTTTGTTGGTATCTTAAGCCATCAGTCCCCATATTTTGCTGTTGCTTAATAAAAGCTCGAGGGTAAACCAGTATAGTTTGTAATTTAGGGTAAAAATTCGTCTTGCGATTAAGCAACAATAGACATGCTTGGGCAGCAATAGTTATACGTATTTCATCGGTTATTTTAACACCGTTACAACCAACGAAGGTTTTCTCCGCCAAGAATACCTGAATATGTTGCTTTAACTGCAACTGTAAATCTGTTGGCATTTGTCCAAAATAAGGCATTCTTTGTTGAATGATTTTTCGCCATGTTTTTTTAAATGGCTGACGCCTTATTTTATCTCGCTGATATTCTCGCCAGTAAGGCTTACCGACAGAATAGCCAATAAGTAAAACGCCAATAAATATGGGAAGAAGATAAGACAACATAATGAACTTTACTGGTTAAGATTTACTATGATGTAGGTCCGCTATGATTAAATATCAAGCTATTGCAGCTATATTTCATCATTAAAAACGCTAAATATTAATTTTTCCGTTCTTTAAGAAACCTTTTAAGCTAAATACTGATTGTTGCCAATAAAGTTAACAGGTATACATATTGCGACATTGTGAGTATTATTTTAGCGTTAAGTAATACTTATAATAAAAGGCTCGATCGCAGGGCAATACTTGGAATTAAAACCACATGAAATTATCAAAAATATCTGCAGCGTTAGCAGCTGTGCTCACTTTTTCTGGCTGCTCTGAACAAGAAACAAGCAGCAATAAAGCAGAGCCAAAGCAAACTCATCAAGCGACAGCAACTAGCAACAATGAATTTAAATGGCAGGTAGACCGTTTTGCTGATATCCGTGTTATACGTTATCAAGTACCTGGTTTTGAAGAGTTGCCTCTAGAAACTAAAGAATTGTTATTTTATCTTTATAAAGCAGCGCTTTCTGGTCGTGATATTACTTGGGATCATAACTACAAATACAACCTCACCATTCGTCATACGCTAGAAGCGGTTATTGCTGATTATGCCGGAGACAAAAGCAGCGAAGAATTCAAAAAGTTCAATGAATACACCAAACGTGTTTGGTTTTCTAACGGCATTCATCACCATTATATGTCAGGTAAATTCAGCCCTGAATTTAGCCCTGAAACTTTTGAACGCTATGTCATGTCAGTTGCCGAAAAAGGTAAATTACCCTTAAATAAAGACCAAAGTGCTGAGCAGTTAGTGGCCTTACTAACGCCTATTTTATTCGACCCAACGGTCGCACCTAAAATGGTTAATCAGTCTGCTAACATTGATAATGTTGTTGCCTCTTCCGTTAACTATTATGAAGGAGTTACCGAACAAGAAGTTGAAGACTTTTATAAAAATAAGGTCGATGTAGACCCTAAGCGTCCAGTATCTTGGGGCTTGAATTCTAAATTAGTAAAAATTGACGGCAAGATAGTTGAACAAGTGTGGAAAGTGGGTGGTATGTACGATAAAGCCATCAGTGAAATTGTCTTTTGGCTAGATAAAGCAGCAACCGTTGCTGAAAACGAGCAACAACGTAAAGCCCTAACCTTGTTATCTAAATACTATAGAAGCGGTGATTTAAAAGACTTTGACGACTACTCTATTGCGTGGGTTAAAGACGTTAATTCAGATGTTGACGTAGTAAATGGTTTCATCGAAGTTTACGACGATCCTCTAGCTTACAGAGGTTCATTTGAATCCGTTGTTTCGGTAAAAGATCACGAAGCCACCAGGGTGATTGCTAAGATTGCCGCAGAAGCTCAGTGGTTTGAAGATAATTCACCACTCATTGAAAGCCATAAGAAAAAAGAAGTCAAAGGTATTACCGGTAAAGCCATTACAGTTGTTATTGAATCTGGCGATGCTTCTCCTTCTACGCCTATTGGCATTAACTTACCCAACGCTAACTGGATACGCGCTGAGCATGGTTCAAAGTCGGTAAGCTTAACTAATATTGTTAGTGCTTATGACAACGTAAAAGGTGGTTCGTTAGCCGAGTTTGTTTGGGACGATGCTGAACTTGCCCGCAGCAAAGAATTTGGTCCGTTAGCGTCTCACTTGCATACCGATTTACATGAAGTTGTTGGTCATGCTTCGGGGCAAATTAACGAAGGCGTTGGCACACCTAAAGAAACGTTAAAGCAATATTCGTCAGCCCTTGAAGAAGGTCGCGCCGACTTAATTGCCTTGTACTATCTTATGGATCAAAAATTAATTGATATGGGTGCAATGCCAAGCTTAGAAGTGGGGAAAGCAAGCTACGACAGTTATATTCGTAACGGCATGATGTTGCAATTAAGGCGTCTAAAAGAGGGTGAGCATATTGAAGAAGCGCACATGCGTAACCGCCAGTTAATTGCAAGTTGGGCATTTGAAAAAGGTGCCACTGACAATGTTATTGAAAAGCGAGTTCGTGATGGAAAAACTTTTTTTGTTGTCAACGACTATCAAAAGCTACGGACATTATTTGGCCAATTATTACGTGAATTACAACGAATAAAGTCTGAAGGTGACTTTGCTGCAGGCCAAGCTTTAATTGAAGGCTACGCGGTTAAGGTCGACAAAAAATTGCACTTAGAAGTGTTGAGCCGTTATGAGAAACTTAAATTAGCACCATATTCTGGTTTTGTTAACCCTAAATTAGAGGCCGTTTATCTAGGTGATAAAATGACTAATGTTAAAATCACTTACCCTGATAACTTCCAAGAGCAGATGTTGGAATATGGTAAAGATTATGGTTTATTGCCCGTTTTAAACTAAAGTCAAAACCTCTTAAAATAACGTAAACGTTATCAGAAACCAAGGCGTGTGATCACAATAATCATACGCCTTGTTTATTTTGCTTAAAACGCCCTCTTTATCCTTAAAGTTATCTTTGGCATAATGTCGATTAGCAATATTAAGTAAAAACATGACAACTAAGTATTTTATAATATTTACGCGCAGCTTATAACTATAAAATTAAAACTATAAATTAATACAATCCAGAGAATTCTAATGAAAAAAACAACAATTTTATTATTAGCGATGGCTTCAACATTTGCCACAGCTGATGAAGGTATGTGGCAACCTCACCAATTACCAAGCATTGCATCAGAACTTACCCAAGCAGGTTTAAAATTAAATCCTAACGATTTAACCGATCTTACTGGTTTTCCTATGGGTGCTATTGTCAGCCTTGGTGGCTGCACGGCTTCTTTTGTTTCTGATAAAGGCTTAGTTGCCTCTAATCACCATTGTGTTTATGGCTCTGTTCAATACAACTCAACAGCAGAAAACAACCTACTCGCCAATGGTTTTCTAGCAAAAACCTTTGATGAAGAGCTACCCGCTACACCCGGCAGTCGTATCTATGTAACAGAAGAAATCAATGATGTTACCACGTTAATTAAAGGCAGTATTACCGAGAACATGTCGGGCTCTGAGCGCTATAAAGCCATAGATAAAAACTCTAAAACATTAGTAGCTGAATGTGAAAGTGATGACAAATATCGTTGTAGTGTTGTCAATTTTCATGGCGGTTTAGAATATTATTTATTTAAACAATTAACTATTCGCGATGTTCGTTTAGTCCATGCTCCAGCAAGTAGTGTTGGTAAGTATGGTGGCGATGTTGATAACTGGATGTGGCCACGCCACACCGGAGACTATGGTTTTTATCGTGCATATGTCGGTAAAGATGGCCAACCCGCCGATTTTAGTAAAGACAACGTACCTTATGAGCCAAAGCATCACCTAAAAGTGAATAAAAGTAGTGTTGATGAAGGCGATTACATTATGGTGCTAGGTTACCCAGGACGCACCAACCGTTACCGCACTGCACTTGAGGTTGAAAACCAATTTACTTGGACTTACCCTAATGCTAAAAATTATCGTGAAGAGCTTATCGACTTAATTCATAACGAGTCTGCACCAGAAAGTGAAGCGAGAATAAAGTACGAAAGCACCTTAGCCGGCTTAGCTAACTACGCAAAAAATTACGGTAGCATGATAAAAAGCTACAATAAAGGCACAACGTTAGCCCGTAAACAGCAACTAGAACAAGACTTAAGCGCTTGGATCAATGCTGATAAAATGCGAAAAGCTAAATATGGCAACGCACTTACCGGCCTAAATAAGCTACTAAAACAGAACCAAAAAACCCAAGCACGCGATCTTATTCTAGGTTATATGGCTTACAACAAAATGTTAAGCACCGCTTATCGTTTACATCGTTTAGCCGTAGAAAAAAACAAACCAAACGTAGCGAGAGAAAGGGGTTACCAAGAACGTGATCTTGCACGTTTTGAACAAAGCATGAAAACCTTTAATCGTCGATTCGATGCGAATATCGATCAAAAGATCTTATTCGCTATGTTGACACATTATGTTGAATTGCCTAAATCAGAACGTATTCTCGCCATCGATGAATTTTTTGAACTTGAACAAGGGCTAAATAAAAAAGCCTTAAGCACTAAGCTTGAAAAAATGTATCAAACATCAACAATTGCTGACCAAGAAACTCGCCTTACTTGGATGAATAAATCGGTAGCCGACTTTGAAAAAAGCTCAGATCCCTTTATTCAACTTGCCGTAAAGACTTTTTCTGTAAGAAAAGCACTTGAAGAAAAAGACGAAGAATTGTCAGGTAATATTCAAGCTTATCGTCCTAAGTATATGGAAGCGTTAATCGCCTATTTTAACGATAAAAAACTCCCTGTATACGCAGATGCTAACAGTACATTACGTATTACTTACGGTAACGTAAAAGGTTATTCACCAGTAGACGGACTCACTGCAACACCTTTTACCACACTTGAAGGTATAGTAGAAAAAGACACAGGTATTAAACCCTTTAATGCGTCTAAAAAACAACTCGAGTTAATTAAGAGTAAAAGTTACGGCGAATACGCTAAAAAAGAACTCGGCTCAGTGCCCGTAAACTACCTAGGCACATTAGATATTACCGGTGGTAACTCTGGCTCACCTACTCTCAACGATAAAGCAGAATTTGTTGGTTTAGTCTTTGACGGTGTTTATGAAAGTATTATTGGTGATTGGGATTACGACACTAAATTAAACAGATCGATTCACGTTGATATTAAATACATGTTATGGGTGATGGAACATGTTGACGGTGCGACCAATCTTATTGAAGAAATGGATATAGTTGAATAATTAACTTAATTTTATTTACCTTAAAAATCCGGCTTAAGCTGGATTTTTAACGTTAACTAAACGAGATTATATGAACGATATACCTGCTAACAATACGTTATCCAAAGGTTGGTTGTTACTCTTTTCAGTTTGGGTACTCGCCACCATAAGCACGCTTGCTAGTTTATTTTTTAGTGAGGTTGTTAAACTCCCCGTTTGCTCTTTGTGCTGGTATCAGCGAATTGCTATGTACCCTTTGGTCGTTATTTTACCAATGGCCTTATTTCCATTCGACGCTAAAGTGACCCGCTATGCGAGTGTATTGGTTTTATTTGGTTGGCTAACCGCATTATTTCATGTGTTATTAGTGGCCGGTTATATTCCTAAAAGCGCACAGCCCTGCGTACAAGATATTCCTTGTTCAGAAACGCATCTCAATGTTTTTGGGTTCTTAAATATGCCAATGATGTCTTTACTAACCTTTAGTCTCATGGCTTTATTATTATTTTTTATGACTAAATCGGAATCATCATGAATAAAAAAACACTTTTCATTAGCGCCAGCCTTATTATCCTTTTGGCTTTTATTGGCGCAGCAACAATATTTAAAGCAAACAATAGCCACCAGAGCGCTAAGGTTGAAAACCTCGACATCATTGAACGTGTTGGCGCGCCAATAAAAGGACCGTTAGAGGCAAAAGTGACCATTGTCGAATTTTTCGATCCTGCTTGCGAAACATGTTCAGCTTTTTACCCACTAGTAAATAATTTAATTAAACGCTACCCTGGTAAAGTTAAGGTTATGATGCGCTACACCCCTTTCCATAAGGGTTCAGATCAAGTGGTTAAACTACTTGAAGCCGCACACTTACAAGAACAGTTTTGGCCGGCAGTAGAAATTTTATTTGCCAAACAGCAAGCCTGGACTCGCCATCATGTTGCTCAACCACAAAGTGCTCGTGCGTTATTAAAAGACTTACCTTTAGATAGTGCACAGTTTATGCGTGATGTCAGTAGCGAAAACGTTAGCAAGGTTATAATGCAAGATATCGCAGACGGTAAAACCCTCGAAGTTCGAGCAACGCCGCAGTTTTTTGTTAATGGAAAACCTCTGGTTAATTTTGGCTACGAACAGTTAACTCAGTTAGTTGAAGAAGCCATCGCCGAAGCCTACTAAGTGTTAAAAACAAGATGACGGTAAAATGTTTAATCATTTTATCGTAAAATAAAATGAAAAAGGCGCGTATTCTCTCAAAGAATACGCGCCTTTTTTATGTTTACCAATAAGGTCTGATAAACAATATCAAATCGACTTAGTTAATACTGTTCTCATCACTTAATTCAATATTAAGTTCTAAGACATTTAAATCGCCACCTTTATTATCAAGGTTTATCGAAAAACTTTCATCGGTGACTTTAATGTACTTACGCAATACCTCAAGGATATCCGCAGTGAGTTGCGGCAAGTAATCAGGTTGTTTATTTCGACTATTGCGCTCATGGGCAACAATAATTTGTAAACGTTCTTTCGCCTTAGAAGCGGTTGTTACCTGTTTTTCTTTTTTACGTAAAAAATAATCAAGTAATGCCATGTTATCCTCCAAACATACGACTAAGAATGCCTTTTTTCTTGGCATGTAAAAATCTAAAATCAACGGTTTCACCTAAAAGGCGATCAACCACATCCTGATACGCTTTTCCTGCATCACTTTCAGTATCTAAGATCACTGGCTCACCGGCATTAGATGCCTTAAGTACCGCTTGTGATTCCGGAATAACACCTAATAAAGGTATTGATAGAATATCTACCACATCTTCAACACTTAGCATTTCACCATCATCAACACGCTTAGGTGAATAACGCGTTAATAATAAATGTTCTTTAATAGGTTCTAAGCCAAGCTCAGCTCTGCGAGAGCGGCTAGCTAACATACCTAAAATTCGATCAGAGTCACGAACCGATGAAACTTCAGGGTTAGTAGTGACTATAGCTTCATCAGCATAATAAAGCGCCATCATAGCGCCTGCTTCAATACCCGCTGGAGAATCACAAACTATATAGTCATAGGTTTTACCAAGCTCTTCAAGAACCTTACCAACGTTTTCTTTATTTAACGCATCTTTGTCACGGGTTTGTGAAGCAGGTAATATAGATAAACTACTGACACGCTTATCTTTAATTAATGCCTGATTTAGGGTGGCCTCACCATTAATCACATTAACAAAGTCATAAACAACTCGGCGTTCACAGCCCATAATCAAATCAAGATTTCGTAAGCCTATGTCAAAATCAATTAACACAACCTTTTGACCTTTTAACGCCAAACCAAGACCGATTGCCGCACTTGATGTCGTTTTGCCAACCCCGCCCTTTCCTGATGTAACTACTATTATTCGTGCCATAGACCGAATATCCTTTATAAGTTAAAAGTTAAATAAGTTTTGATGACGTTAATTCACTGTCAGTCAAATGTATATATACGGGTGAGCCCCAATGTTGCTCCATTGACTCGCTTAGCCAATAGTTACCATTAATCGAAACTAATTCTGCTTCAAGATTTTGGCAATATATTTGCGCATGATGGTGACCTGTTGCGCCGGCAATGGCTCGACCACGTAACGAACCATAAACATGAATATTACCATCAGCAATCACTTCAGCTCCAGCAGATACTGAGCCAATAACCACTAAATTTTGGTCTTTAGCATAAACTTGCTGACCAGAACGAATTTGACCACGATGTATTTTATCGCTGAAAAGTCCACGATCTGGTATATCTGCTATCGTTTCAGTTTTTGTAATTTCTGGTTTTTCTGCAAGAGGCGCTTTATCTAAAGACTGGTTTTTTGCCGTATTAACGAATGAAAAGCCAAGTTCGCGGATCAACGTTCGTTGTTCTTTAGCTATCAACCCCGTAAAGCCAACAAAGGTAAAATTGAATTCTTCAATTAATGATTTGATTGCTTGATAGTCAACCGAACCCTCTAATTTTTCAATACTAACCACAATAGGAACAAGATAAAAAAAATCTGGCGCTTGCGCGACTTTGTTTGCTAAATCAGACCGAATATCTGCTAATTTTGATGTTTTTAAATGTAAAACAGACAGGGTAAAGCTTGAACCTTTAAATTCAATGCTAGCATCAGCCATAGCTAAATTTTTCCTAAGTATAAAGTAACGATGATTACCACTATCTTAACTTACTCAGCGATAGTGGCAATACTAGAAAAGGTGAAAGTGTTTATAAAGCGTTTTTAAGTGTCGAAATCAACACTTCTTGTCTGTGTTGATTTTGCTCAATTTTATTATTTGCTATTAATAATGAATAGCTTAAATTAATTGACGCAACTAATAAAGCACGCTCGCTGCTAGCATTTCCTCTTTGCTGTTTAATGTCATCGCACATAACAGCAAGTTTACTAGCCGCTTCCTTTAAATCCTCTGCCTGTTCAGCTGGGCAAGAAAACTGATGTAGCTTACCCATAATTTCAATGCTGATGCCATTAGAGTCTTTAATAGACATTAACTAAGCTCTTCTGCACTTTGCAATTTAGCTAATAAAGCAGTTAATACATTATTTGTTTGTTTCTGTTTTTCTTCACCTTCCAAGACTTCAAGCTGAAAGGTTTCATTTTCATCGACAAGCAAAGCTTTTTGCTCTGCTAATTCTGCCACTTGCTGAGCTAAGCCTGCTTTTTGCTCTGCTAATTCTGCTATTTGGCTTTTTAATTGGTTATTTTTATCAATGATTTTTTCGATCAGTTGTTCGAGTTGTGGGAGAGTATTTTCGTTCATAAGGCGCTCTGGTTAACTGTACTAATTAAGGGCGGCAAATTTAATATAAAGTGAGGCAGAATGCTACTTTTTACGACAATTATCGCCTTAATTTGTGTAACAATTATTAAAGATAGAATAGATTAATAAATCACGTTTAAAAAACAAGCGCTTCGACCAAATAACAAGCGGCAAATATAAGAAGTCTAGCCGGTAAATTTTTATATTAATTAACACCAATACGCATTTAGCAACGCAAACTATCTTAATCTCGACCCTTTTGTATCACTAAATTAACTGACCTTTCTCTAACCTCCTTATCAATAACTAAAACATTGACCCGCATCAAGTCTGCGTTCAAATAATAACGCAACGACATAAATAACAGTTCGAGATCAATATTCTAGACAAAGAACTCGATAAAATAACGTCATAGATAACGATAAAGACAATAAGTCACTACATTTTATTACTCAATGAGAACAAACTTATGAGCTTAAAAAATTCCCGCTTGGTTAACCCACTTGATAATGTTTCGTTTGGCAATGTCTACATAATGACACATTCTATTTTTTCAAATGTAATTAGAATAGGGTGTACTTCAAGCAATACTGAAGAATATGCAAAGTCACTGTCAAAGAAGAGCCCAGGCCATTATCAACTCTTTTTTTCTTTGGCATGCGAAAATCCGTGTAAAGTTAAAAAGCAGATAAGACAGTATTTTGATGCGAAAAAATACGTTAACGAGTTTTATGAAGTATCGCCTGAAATAGCAAGAAGCCTATTAAAAAGAGAAGTGTTAAAAATACCCGTTTTAAGCGTGCACTAAACTATTTTTATAGGGTTGATCTTAATAAGTACTGATTAATATACTATTAAGATGACGGTCAACATTATGGAAATAACAGATTGGTTATAAGCGCCTATAGATAAAAGTGACTTTATTCATTTTAAAACTCATCGCTAATAGCGCTTTTTATTGTCAATAATTATACAAATAAGTGACTTGCTTCAGGGTGTTTTTCTAAATATTTGATAATGTATGAACACTGCGCAACCGCTTTTTTATTATCAATTTTTATCTGCTGAAGAACATCTTCTAACAGTGTTTTTGCTAGGCCTTTCCCCGATAGTTCATCAGGAACAATAGTATGGGTTAAGTGCATATTACCGTTTTGATCATCGTAAGTGATATAAGCAACCGCACCATCGATATGATATTCGTATTTACATTCGTTTGCGTTATGTATGAGCGTGTAAGACATTATTTTTCCTTAAAAGAGATTAAAACGACTTCTTTCAAAAATAGCATTAAAGATCTAAATCTACCTGCCATATTTTACTGAAAGTGTCACATTACTGACATTCATCATATTTATTTATTCTTATAATAACACCATCAAATTGGACTAGTTAACATTAGGCCAATATTTATCTGCCGGTTTACTAAGCAGGAGTTCACTGTGAATTATAAAGATTATTACAAAATTATGGGCGTTGATAAAACGTCGTCTCAGGATGAAATTAAAACATCATATCGGAAATTAGCACGAAAGTTTCATCCCGATGTCAGTAAAGAAAAAGATGCAGAAGCTCGCTTTAAAGACATTAATGAAGCCTATGACGTGTTACGTGATAAAGAAAAGCGCGCAGCTTATGACCAACTGGGTAGTAATTGGAAGGCGGGCCAAGCAGGCTTTACCCCGCCACCTAAATGGCAAGAGCAATATCAGCAAGGTAATGGGAATTTTAATGCCGGCGGTCAAGGCGACTTTAGTGATTTTTTTGAATCATTATTTGGTGGCGGCTTCAACGCAAACCAGCATTCATCGCGTGGTCCTCAGTCTAGGCAAGGGCAAGACAGTCATGCAAAAGTATTAATTGACTTACCTGATGCATATACCGGGGCAACTCGAAGCTTTACCTTGCAAGATCAAATGGTTGATGAACATGGACAAGCACAATCAAAAGCGCGAACCTTGAAAGTAAGTATTCCAAAAGGTATTAAACCTGGACAGAAAATTCGTTTACAAAAGCAAGGTGAAACAGGTTTTGGCGGCGCTAACAATGGTGACTTATATATTGAAGTAGGCTTTAACCCTCATCCCTTATATACCATTGAAGGGCAAGACATCACCACCGAGCTTACTATTAGTCCATGGCAAGCAGCACTAGGTGAAAAAGTAAAAGTGCCAACACCAACAGGAACAATTGATTTAAGCCTGCCTAAATTAGTGAGTAGTGGCGCTAAAATGCGCCTAAAAGGTCGGGGATTACCGGGTAAAATTGCTGGAGACTTTTTTGTAAAACTCAAAATTGTTTTTCCAAAAAGCTTATCCGCAGCAGAAGAAGCGCTATATCAATCTTTAAAAGGACTCGCGAATGATACTAGCAAAAAAGAAAGTGAAGATGAAAAGGTTAAACAAAGTAGTTAAACAAAGTATTTAGCGTCTGCTCGGGGTAATAGACTAACAGGTAATGGTTCGCAACAAAGTAACATATTTTTGATAACCGGTATTATTGAAGTGAGAACCCGTCAGAAAAAGCCACCTTTAATACGTCTTAAATATATTAAAGCATTCTGTTAGAATAGTCGGCTATTGATTAAAGGACACCGAGGCAGCATGTCAGAATTTAAAGAATTTTCACTTTTAGAGTCAATTATTGATCGCGTTACTCTTAAGGGCTATAAACAGCCTACACCGATCCAAAAAGAATGTATTCCGGCTCTTATTAATGGGAATGATCTTCTTGGTATAGCGCAAACGGGAACAGGAAAAACGGCGGCTTTTTCACTGCCTATTATCAATAATTTTGGTCGAAATAAAATAGATATTCAAGCGAAGAGCACGCGTTCGCTAATACTAACGCCAACGAGAGAGCTCGCCTCGCAAATAATGCAAAACATTGATGACTACTCTGAAGGTTTAGAACTTAAAACTAAGGTTGTTTATGGTGGTGTAGGAAGACAAGCTCAAGTTGACTCGATCGCGCTCGGACTTGATATTTTAGTGGCAACCCCTGGACGATTATTAGATTTAATTGAAACGGGTGATATAAATTTTAAGGCGTTAGAAATATTTGTCTTAGATGAAGCAGATACTATGCTTGATATGGGTTTTTTTAAAGATGTTCAAACCATTATATCTAAACTGCCAAAGAAGCGACAAACACTATTGTTTTCAGCGACTATGCCCGCTGAAATAGAAATACTGGCAGAAGCAATATTAACAGATCCAATAAAAATTCAAGTGGCGGCTGAAACGGTCACTATCGATTTGGTTAATCAAAGCGTATACCATCTTGATAAAGCGAATAAAGTACCTTTACTCTTTAATATATTACAAAAACCTGAATTTGAAAAAGTGCTTATCTTTTGTAAAACAAAGTATGGCGCTGACATCATTGTTAAAGCATTAGAAAAAGCATCGATAACAGCCGCTAGCCTTCACAGTAGTAAAACACAAGCCGTTAGAGAGGAAGCGCTACAAAACTTTAAAGATTCTAATCTAAGAGTATTAGTTGCCACTGATGTTGCTGCTCGCGGAATTGATGTTAATAATATTACTTTAGTTATTAACTATAACCTTCCTGAAGATCCAAGAAATTACATACATCGTATAGGGCGAACTGCTCGGGCCGGTAAAAGTGGAATGGCCATTTCATTTGCTGTAGAAAATGATATGAGGCAATTAATTAATATCGAAAATAGCATAGGACAAGTTATTCCTATTGTTACGGAGCAGCCTTTTCATAAAGAGTTTTCAAAATTGCCTAAAGAAGTCAAAAAAAAGGTAAGTAAAACAAATAAAACGAACAGAACGAATAGCACAAGAAAAAAAAGAAAATAGGATAGCGATAAAGTAGCCAACTAAAGATTTTTAGCTCGGCTACAAATATCAACTGTCGATGCCTTAGAATGCTTTTTTTGCGATGAAGATAAGTACACTGGGCAAAATATTATCAGCATTAACCTAGTTGCTGTGCAAATAGGCACCATAAATTAAGTAATGTTTAGCGATTAATTTTAGTGCGCATGCGGTAATGGCTAACCACACCTATGAGTACTATTCGTTGATCAGTCGGCGCATAAAGTGATCATTAATTATTATAATGCTCAGGGGCAGATTATATGGTGCCCTACTTTTCTATCTTTTTATCCATTCGAAATAGAGTAATCAAGCATTCTGTGCTCTTTGGTTACTCAATTATCTAATGAGATAATTGAGCTTGTTAATCTTCGGCATAGAGTTTCTTAAAGTTTTTTAGATTCCAGCCAATCATGACTTCATTACCAATTTTAAGGGCGGGTAAAGAGCTAGCTCCTATAGCGTCAAGTTCTTTTCTACCGCGCTGCATTTTCGCATTGGTTAATCTGTATTTTATGCCATTATTATCCAAGTATTTTTGAGCTTCACGAGAATGGGGGCATTTATCTGAAATATATAAAACAACGCGTTTCATCACTAGCCTTTGCTGAATTGTTAAAGATTCACTATTTTACTGAACTCTCAGAAAAAACAAAGATGAATTAACCGAACTTTCAATTTTATACAAAGAAAATGAATCGGCTTTGCTAAACCAAGGTGATAAAAATATATCAACTAGTTGTTTGGGCTTTGATTTAATCGTTTCTGCTTAGAGCTGCCATAAGCAAAATTTTATCAATTAAACTTTTTTAATTTGTGGTTTTATCCACTTTACAAAAGTGAACATCATTAGTTTCTTGAACACTTTGCAGCATTTAGAATATGTAAATCTAGCTTTACCCTGTAAGACAACTAAGCCACCAAACCTACCGTTTAAATGATTGCCTTGGCATTATTTTTTGTAAACTCAATTGACCTAAAAACCTTAACAAACTACCTTAATTGAAATCTTACGCTGTCCAAATTGGATTTATATGCCAATTCTCCAGCCATAAAGGAAAATCATCCGCAGGCATAGGGCGAGAAATTCCGTAGCCTTGCGCAATAGTGCAGTTAAGCGACAGTAGTTTTTCAGCGTGAGCCTTTGTTTCAACTCCCTCGGCGATTACACCGCGATTGAAAATATCAGCTAAGCCGATAACAGCCTTAACAATGGCAAGGTCAGAGGTATCTGTAAGCATATCTTGAATAAAAGTCTGATCAATTTTTAAAGTATCAGCGGGTAGGCGTCTAAGGTAAGTTAGCGAAGAATAGCCAGTGCCAAAATCATCCAAGGCAAACTTTACCCCCATTTTTAGACAGGTATTCATGAGTTTACTAACCTGAATGACATCTTCTAGTGCACTAGTCTCTAATATTTCTAATTCCAGTAATTCAGGATAACTTTCAGGGTAGGCAGCTAACGCTCCCGCTAAATGAGTTACAAAATTGCCACTTTGTAATTGGCTAGCACCTACGTTGACACTTATCGGTATGGTTAACCCTTGTGTCTTCCAGATACTCATCTGTTTAAGTGCTGTATCAATAACCCATTCACCAATTTTAATACTGATTAAATGACCTTCAATGATGGGTAAAAAAGCATCGGGTGGCAAGATGCCTTGTTGAGGATGTTTCCAACGGATCAGAGCCTCAGCGCCAATCACCTCATTGGTTTTCATGTTCACTTTAGGCTGATAATATAAAACAAACTCTTTTTTCTCAAACCCCTGACGAATGCGCTCAAGACTCTCCCTTCGTGTTCGATCTGCCTCTGATGGGCCTATATCAAAAAACCGATAACAACCTTTCCCTGCATCTTTGGCAACATACATGGCCTGATCCGCCTGGCGAAGCAGGAGGTCAGGATCAGATCCATTTTTAGGATAAAGTGTCACACCAATGCTGGCTGAAACTTTTAGTATATTATCATTACAGATAATATTTTGAGATGCTGCTGTCAATATGCGCTGCAATACCGGCTCACATTCGTTTATATTATCGAGGTCGCTAAGTACAGCGATAAATTCATCACCGCCAATACGCGCTAAAAAATCACCCGCACGTAAAGACTGCTCAAACTTAGCTGAAATGTCGATTAGAAATTGATCACCCGTGTTGTGCCCATAACTATCATTAATTTTCTTGAAACCGTCTAAATCAATATAGGCAAGTGCAAGTATTTTTCCGTGTCGCTGGCTTTGCTTAATAGCCAACGTTAACTTGTTAGCCAACAGTATTCTATTGGGAAGACCGGTTAATATATCGTGATGGGCGCTATGTTCAAGTTGCTCTTGATGCGCTTTAAGATGAGTAATATCAGAGAACATTGATACATAGTGCATTACCTGACCCAAGGCATCACTTACTGCGCTAATTGATTGCATTTCGGGATAAATGTCACCATTTTTTCGTCGATTCCATATTTCTGAGCTCCAGTAGCCGTGTTCCTTCAGGGCTTTCCACATGTGTCTATAATAGTCATCGGACTGACGTCCTGATTTGAGAATTCGTGGGTTTTGACCAATAGCTTCCTTTCTACTATAACCAGTAATTTGGGTAAAAGTGTCATTGACCTCAAGGATATTACCCCTGATATCTGTTATTAAGATACCTTCGTGGGCGTGACTAAATACGCTAGCAGCGAGTTTTAATTTTACTTCTGTTTGCTTGCGCGCGGTGATATCAGTTAATACGGTTAAGCACTCGAGGCCGTCGTCGTTGATACTCATCATCACCTGAACGGTAATTAATTTATTATCAACGTATAGTTTTACCTCACAAGCGGGTTGATTTAGCTCTTTAAAAGCATTCGACAGGTGTAAGTTAAATTGAGACAGAGAATCTTCGGTTAAAAACGCGGCCAATCTCAAGCCATTTATTTTCGCGCGCGGAATACCTAACATGCTGGCAGCGGTTAGATTAGTTTGGGTAATATCGCCTGAACAGTTAAGGGAAATAAAAGCCACAGGAGCAAAGTCGTATAAGGCTTCGTAACGTATTGCTGCTGCTTCAGAAGAATCTCTGGCTAGAATAAGATCGTTTTGCTGCATTTCTAACTCTATCTGGTGCACCTGTAACTCATGCAGAAGGCTAACAGTGGTTGCTTCATCAGTAATTGAATCACTGTCAGGCTGCCCCTTTTCTTTCAGACGTAGCATAGCCTCTTTATGCACAGCAACTTTTTTACCTGTAAGCTGCTTTGAGTCTTTTTTCATGATGTACTCTTCCTCATCGGACATTTACCTTTATGTGATACTTTACTATTCCAGTATTAGCAGTTTTTCTAGTGTATTTTGTACATTAACGAGCATTTTTTTCATTGCCTTTGCTGAGGTGTTATCATCTTCTGCTAACATCAACTTAATATCATCTAACGTGCTAACATTTTGTTTTTTATCAGTAATGTTTTCGGTCACACAAACGAATAGGCCTTGCTCTTGTGAGTACATAGCACAAATAAACCACTGCATAGACTCTTTGACGTAATATTCGAATTTTTCAGACTTTCCTGACATCGCCACGCGACCACAAGCGGCCATAAATTCAGCGTTAGATTGTAGTATATTTGGCACGACTTCACTGCCTTTTTTCCCTGCTACATGATGTAATCCAGTTATACCCGCGTAAGCATTGTTTACTTCAAGATAGTGGAAATCAACCGCTTTGTCGCCTTCCATTAGTATGTTCTTGTAGGCAACGGCATGCGATGAATTCTCAAATAGCAAACGAAAGCGAGATTCTGACAGGGCCATAGCAATACTTGCATTCCTGTTAATAGTATTATCGCTAAAAGTAATAACCACACCATCAATTAGAGTTTCCTGCGTGCGATAGGGCATAATGCGTACAATATACCAACGACCATCATGAGTCGTAACTTCCTCTTCATGAAATATCAGGCTTCGTAGTACTTCATCCGTATGTTCTGACAACTTAGGATAAATTAATGAACTAACCAAGTCCGTAATAGGGCGACCGACATCACTAGGAATGAGTTTGAAAATTTTAACCGTTTCAGGGGTAAAACGACGAACATTGAGCTCATTGTCTAAAAAAAGCGTGGCGATACTAGTACTATTAAGTAGATTTTTTAAGTCGTCTCTGGCTAGAGACAACTCATTGACTTTGATATTTAGTTCATGATTAACCGCTCTTAACTCCTCATTCATCGACTGCATTTCTTCTTTGGAGGTTGTAAGCTCTTCGTTAGTGCTTTGAAACTCCTCATTCGTACTTTGTAATTCTTCGTTGGTAGATTTAAGATTCTCTTGTGCAACCTGCATTTCGTTAGTCGTAAGTCGCAGTTCTTCCCTCCCCTGCGACAATACATTTTTTAGTTTTTCTATTTCATTACTATGCTCTTTGGCTAAATTACCTTTGAGCGATGTTTTAATGGGTGCAATGGGCGTTGTAGAAGTCGTAAACAACACTAGAACCATAGGGCCTAATGTTGATGAATCTAATAGTGGTTGTACCCTTACATCGACCAGAATAATATTACCGTTACTGACAACCTCAACGTTCGTTATATCTAACTTTTTCTTCAGGCGCACCGCGCGATTAAATATTTCGTTCAATGGTGCTGCCAAACCTTCACGTGCCATTGAAAAAAGGTTGTAATTCACCTTGCCTACCGCTGGCTCTAAATATTTCCCGGTTTTTCCGTTGATATAAATGACATCCGCTTTTTCAGTGGTTAGTAGAGCCGCCGGAGTAAAATTCTCTTGTAATAAGGATTGGAGTAAATCTTCTAAGTTCATAGTAACTGTATCTTGGGGGTTAACGGGCACATTTTTTTCTGGCTTTAACTCATGAGAATAACTATTCACTTCGTTAACCGGAAATTTCATTACATTAAAAGGCTGTGATGTCTCACGTCGTTTGTAAATACGCTGTTTTCCCTCTAAAAGAGTAAACAGTGACTCTTCGTTTCCAATGGTTTCAGACGTTCCTAAAACAAGCACTCCAGACGGTTTTAAACTGTAATGAAATAAGGGAAACAGTTTCTTTTGTAACTCTGGCTCTAGATAGATGAGCAAGTTACGACAACTGATGATATCAAGTTTGGTAAATGGGGGATCCATCACCAAATTTTGTTGGGCGAAAATAACACTTTCTCGTGCCTGTTGGCCTATTTGATAGCCACCGTCTACTTTCACAAAATATAGGTCTAATAGTTCCTTGGAAATATCGGCGCGAATACTATTGCTGTAAATCCCCATTCTAGCTTTGTTTACGGCATCTATATCGAGGTCAGTAGCAAAAATCTGTAGTTCAAAATGTTTGGTCGAGTTAAATTTTTTAAAAGCTTCTTGAAACACAATTGAGAGGGTATAGGCTTCTTCTCCGGTAGAGCAAGCAGGAACCCAAGCACGCAATGTACCTCCCTCTGGATATTCAGAAAAAAGCGAGGGGATCACCTCATTTTCTAGTTTTTTCCAAACAGTATTGTCGCGAAAAAAGTTAGTAACACCAATCAGTAATTCCTTAAGGAGTAATTCATTTTCTTGGGGATTAGTCCGTAAATAACGTACGTAGTCGGGTATGTTGGAAAGCTGATGCAAGGCCATACGTCTTTCAACACGACGATTAATAGTGGTTTTTTTATAAAGCGAGAAATCTTGTCCGGTATGAGCACGTAGTAATACCATCACCTTTTCAATATCTTCTTTATTTTTATTGTAATCTTCAATCGGCAACGGCACTTTATTTACATAGTTAACGATATAACTCATTAACTCATCTGCTGGTGCTACGGCATCAACTAATCCGGTATCAATGGCATTTTTGGGCATACTGTCAAACTCGGCTGTATCAGGACTTTGCACAAATACCGCACCTGCTTTATCTTTGATCGACTCCAAACCTAACGTACCGTCTGCCCCCATACCTGAGAGAATAACAGCAATACTGTGCTCCTTTCTATCGGCTGCCAGAGAAGTGAAAAAAGAATCAATAGGCAATTGCAAACCATGCGGGTTAACACGAGCGAATAAAATTAATGTTCCATTTAGAATAGTTAGATCGCAGGCAGGTGGTATCACGTAAACATTATTGGGCATAATCACCATATGATCGGTAATTTGATGTACATCTAAGGGAGTCATGCGTTGCAATAAGTCGCACAGGATGTTTTTGTGGTTAGGGTCTAAGTGTTGCACCACAACAAAGGCCATGCCGCAGTCAGCAGGCACATTACTTAAAAATCGTTCGATGGCTTGAAGACCGCCAGCAGAAGCACCAATACCAATGATAGGGAAAACATCAACAGTAGACGACGTTTTATTCTCTGTTTTCTCATCAACCTGTTGTTCAGAAACAACATCTTTAGATTTTTTCATTGTGTGTGGGTATTTTTATTCTTAGGGTGGCGTTTATAGATAATGCGCCGAATATGATGAAAATTCAATAAATTCAGGTTAATCATTGGCTGCGATGAACTAAAAATACTGTCATGGTGATTGATTGAAGAGTTCTTAAACCTCAGATAACAATTAGACTCATATTGAACAAATTTACTACATAAATTCTATTTGGAGCTATTTTCTTTACAATAGAGAAATATAAGATTCATGTCGTCAATATGTTTGCAAAGATGACTTTCAAACACGAAGACCTACTTTGTATTCAGTGCTGATGAAGTAAACCTGTGACTTCAGTAAGTTTACGACCTCGAATTACTGGATAGCTTTCTGAAATAAAATTTCATTGCCGGATTTGAGCTTGAAAACGCCTCACAAGTAGTCAGATAGAGGTCATTCACCCTTACATTATTAATGCTACCTTGATAGTATCAATTGATTTTAGGTGGTCAGCTCGTTAAAAATTGCCGTTGATGCTTAGGTGTTATTACTAACATTTTGTTGAAAGAGCTATCCTGCCCCTAATGACATTACCCTTAAAGGTAACAGACATTATAAAATAGCTTAAAAACGCTTTATGATTATTAGGAAGAGGAAGTTGTTTTAGTCTTTTATAAAAAATTTTCTGCAACCACTATAATATTCATGACCATGTGACCAAAAATGCAATACCATAAATTCCCACTTACATATCTAATCAATCCTAATAAGCATGAAGATAAGAAGAGTAAAATAAATACCTCTGTTTGTTCATATTGAGAATGTATCAAGGTAAACGCTAAACTGGTAATGACAATGATGAACGTTGGATTTAGGGAGATTTGTTCTAACTTGTAAAAGGCGATCCCCCTAAAAATAATTTCTTCAAAAAAAGGACCTACGATTCCAACCGTTAAAATAAGTAATGTAATTTCAAGTCCTGTATCTATTGATTCTAAAAAGTCGAGCATAAAGCTTGGCGTTTCAAAAATGCCCATACGAAATATAAAATATTCAAATAATGAGAAGGTTAACACGGCTAATAAGGTCATTATTAGTCGTGTTAACGTTATAGATCTTAAAGCTAATCGGTTAACTATATTTTCTTTATTTTTTGCGGAAAGATAATACTGAAGAAGGGGTAGCATTAAAAATACTGAAACTATTGATGTTGTAAAATTAAAGCCTAGATTCGTGCTCAGCTGTTCAATAGTATGTACATCATCTAAAAATATTGAGCCAAGACCTGATATAAACACAATAAAGGTTGAAAATATCGGTAGTGCTAGAGCTAACAGTAATATCGATAACATTGACAATACCGATAACATCATCTTATTTAATGCCGCTGATGCGTTATTAACCTTTGATATACTCATAAATATATTAAAATCCAATTGAAAAAAACAAAACGATTGAGAAATTAATCTCAATGCATAATATTAAAACGTAATTGTCGAACCCTACTTACTGGTAAAATTAACCTGTATATCTATTAGGTCCAATAAAACAGGCAGTAAGATCCTGTCATTTAAGTGGAGACCTTAGAAGCTCCCACCATTATATTTGCAAAAGTCAGCGATATTATTAGGGAAGCCGATTTGTCAGCTGATTTATAGTAAGAGAAAGCCTTATTTGTACTTTTAGTGAATGTTAGCATGTGAAATAACAACGGCAGTAATGAGCTAAAACCGACTAGGCAGATTCATTAAATATCTTAATTAACAAATTTGCCATAAAGTTTATTTCGAATAGGTCGTTTAACGAGATAAATAGCCTCATTAGCCCTCATTTCTTTAATTAAACTAAAAGGAATGTAATCGGGTATTAGCTCAAAATAATTATTATTATTTAAATCATCAGACTTAATGCTATTTACCACTGCATTCTGCCATTGATAGAAAACCCTTCCATAAACAATAGCCACATTACTGCCGCTAACACTTACCACTTTAGCTAATCTATATTTATGCTTAGGATTCAATTTATTATTAATCAACCTCATGTCTAAAAAGTAAATATCATTGACTTGAGGAGTTAAAATAAAAACGGATGCTTGTGTTTGCTCAGCGTTATGTAAAGCATATTTTTCATAGCCAAAATAGGCAATCACCACTAGAAAAGTCAATAACACGAGTTTATTTAAGGAGATTGATAACTTTGCTTTTACATTTTTTGATTCGAAGGTATGTGGCACTTTAATAAATCCTTTTAAAGTTAACTCTATTTGATAACACTGTTTAGGTTTAAAATTGAGTAATAAATCATAAATTCAATGATATATCCAATGCTCATCTCCAATATAACACCTCATCAAAAGTTAAAGATGGTTGAATAAAATAGTAAGTTAAATACAAGGTCAGCCACTCTTTAAATGTTGAGTAACTTAGGCGTTTACACTAGATAGCATCATATAAGTAACATAGGTAAATAGACATATTGGAACAACAACATATGCAAAAGCATCAGATTTACACCAACAGCCTTGAGCTATTTTTTCTTTTCTAAATAAGGATATTGAAGAGCCATAAAGAATAATCAAACCAACGGCAACTATCGACATCCAAGAAATATCATTACCCACTAAAAGCAATAATGGCGTTATTGCCGAAAGACACCACAATGAAGCTACAAAACTAGCGCTGTTGTATATAACAATTAGATACTTCATCACATCCAAAATATTACTAAGTCGTTAAAAATTGTTAGTTAAAATAACTAGCCATTGGAAACAACCAACTTTTATTTATTCTACTTTAATCGTTTGTCAGTTTTTAACGTCTTGATGAGCGAGTATAAAAACCAAAAGTGAGCAAATAGTCGTACAAATAAAACGCGAAAAACTGCTCATTACCGCTTCCATAAAAGTATACGAAGAAAAAATACTCTTTTAATTGCTAATTAATGCCTTTACTGTTGATTTTTAAACTAATTGTTTATTTTATAATAATGTTTTGTTAATTACCATTTCATCTAATTGTCCCTATTTAATAGCTTTTTAAAACGGTAATTCCTCTCCCTTAAAATCATAAAATTTCCCAGTGGTATCAATAGATAAATTTAGAATCACTTTCATAATTCCAAGAGCCGAATCTTTAACATTTTCTCTTGCAGAAGAACCGCCCATATCTGTTTGAACCCAACCGGGATGAACAGCCACCACAGCGACATTGTCATTAACAAGTTCATTGGATAAGTTCACGGCTAGCATGTTAGCTGCTGCCTTAGACATTCGGTAACCATACCAATCTACACTTCTTTCTCGTGTTAGGGATCCCATAACAGAAGAAATTATAGCTATTTTACATAGACGATTTTTCTTCATCAAAGATAAAAAACAATGAGTTAAATACAATGGGCCAAGCGAATTCACTTTAAAACTCATTTCAGCATTTGCATAATTAATGTCATGAATACTTTTATTTTCTTGATCTAAATAACCAGCATTATTTATGATTAAATCTATTTTGATACTCTCTTCACTGAGTTTATTTGCTAACCTCTCAATATTTTCTGGACAGGTGATATCCATTAATTCAATCAGCAATTTTTCAGAGAACTCATCCTTCAATGTTATTAAGTCAGCCGATGCCTTTTCATTTCTACAGGTAGCAATTACTGTCCACCCATTTATAAGATATTGTTTTGTTAATTCGAAACCAATGCCTCTATTAGCACCCGTTATTAATACAATTAAATCACTCATGTTGAACCTTTAAATATGACACCCCATTTAGAGGCAAAAATGGTTTACTAAAATGGTAGATATTTTCCAAATATGAGAGCGCAACAGAAAACTGTTTTTGGTCTCTCTTTAATGGCTTATAGTTTGATTAACAGCAAACTAAAATAACACAATTAAAAAACAAGCTAGAATAATTGCCAAATAAAAAAACTGCCTACCTGTACTCGAACGTTTTTCCGCTTGCTTTGATTGTGTCATGTGAATATCACGAATAATTTGTCCCTTGTTTTTACCGACACAATGGGGGCAAACAGAATAAGATATTTTATATCTCAAACCACATTTATTACACTGGGTCGTTGGCTCTCTACTGTAATCTATAATCATGGTTTTTTGTCATAAAGCACTTTATTAAGCTTGTAAAAATAGCTATTTATAAGAACAAGAGAAGCAAATGTTTTGTGGCTGTTTAAGTAACTGCATAGACGCTATTATAATTCAGGCTTAAAACCAGCTGCTTTAATTTCATTAATTAAAAATAGCCCAATATCATCGATATTATCATCAACTTCTTTATATATAAAACCGCTTAAATCAGCAGGTATATCCACATCACCTTTATGAAGAACACAGACATTTTTTCTCCCAAGCTTAGCGACCAAATAACCAAACTCAAAAATGACATTAGGTTTGGCTCTAATGACTTTTTTTCTCTCAGCATCTATAACACTAGATTGATCAATCGTATACGAAACTTCATCAGGGGTAAGTAATATGAATGCATAAGATACATCACTGTTGGCCTCGAGTTTTTCAATGAGACTTTGCTCAGCATCCACTTCTCTGTGCAAAAAAATTGGCTGAATTCCGATTTGTGTAAGAAATAGCGCTAATTCAATTTTTAAAGCATTGTCATGCCCATGAACAATAAGTACTTTATTATTACTTGGTACTAGGGAGTTAGTTGCATTTGTTTTTTCGGTCGAACCTTTGGGTTTATTGGTTTTTTTTGGTGGCCCTGAAACTAATAATTCATTAAATATATCGCCTTCATCTATTAACGAAATTAATGCATTTAATGTTTTAATGTAATTGTCTTTTGCAAACTCAAATTTGTCTTCACTATTACCTGTTACCTTTGAATTATTTGCAGCTTTAAAATAAACAAAAGGTTCTGAATTTGGCTTAACTGTTTGTTTCAAAATATTTTCTATATCATTTACCCATGTATCCCACGTAGGTAAAGGCTCCCCTAAAGTCAGATCAAGAGGATCATGCTTTTTACTACAGTTTTTCCAATTAAACGCTTCACTCATTTCTGCTAGTTTATTGATTTTATTTTTTAACAGCTTCACTACTCGGATCCTTGCACTGCATATAATGCCCGATTAACTGGCGCATAATTGTTGACTAAAGTAAGTACCGAAGAAGCAAATAGCCAACGGTTATTTATTTTATTTAATAGCTTATGTTTCACCATACTCTGACTTTATTAAGCCAAAACATTTAAGGTCGTGAAACTGATTCT
The DNA here is from genome assembly GCF_014077345.1 of Colwellia sp. BRX8-4. Classification (NCBI taxonomy): domain Bacteria; kingdom Pseudomonadati; phylum Pseudomonadota; class Gammaproteobacteria; order Alteromonadales; family Colwelliaceae; genus Colwellia; species Colwellia sp. BRX8-4. The sequence continues at coordinate 50,016 of NZ_JACGVS010000003.1, read as the reverse complement.
TCCAATATCCACTTTAACGGCGAACCCCCTCTTCTTTAAAGCCTACGTTGAGTAAAAGAGACTCTGAGGCTAGATTCCCGGGAACCGTATCACCTTGAATGCGATTCAATGCTCCGCATGGTAACTCACCACAAAATGCTAATTTAACAATTCTATGCACAGCTTCTGTTGTGTAACCACTGCCCCAGAACTTAGGCAGCAAATCGTAACCTATCACAGCATTTTTCATTTTAGGACTCCAAGTATTAAACCCACAAGTCCCTATTAATTGATGTGTTTCTTTTAAGCGTATAGCCCAACGAATACCAGAGTTTTCTGTAAAGCGAGCATTAAAGAATTCTATTAAATTACTCGCTTGTGAATGTTTAGTAAATGCGTCCAGATCATAATATTTGACAACTGAATTGTCTGAGAATAAATCAAATAAGCTCTTTGAATCTTCTGTAGTTAATTTATCTAACCTTAAACGATTAGTTTCTAATACTGGAAATAACAACCTAAATCCTCCATGAACTATAGTATCCTACTTGAGTCGCTTACTATTTTTACCACTCTCGCCATTCTTCTGTAACATCACCTTCAAATTCTACATTGGCTTTAGTTGTTACTTTTTGAATGAAATCACAAATATCTTCACGTTGGTCAGTTTCTATTAAACATTGACCACAGTCATCGTTTAATTCGTTCAAAGATAAAATTAAATATTTAATATGATTTTTAGTACTATCAACAGTTTGAATTTCTGATCCCATTGACGACATGAACTCTAAGAGTAATGTAATGCAATCAGTAACATTATCAGATGTGTAATCAGGTTGATTTTCTCCCTCAATAAAATCTAACATTCCATATTGAATACTTTTAAGTAAACTTTTCACATAAATCTCCGTAAAAAAATTCCCAATTAAGGGTAAAGTTTAGTTAGCTAAAATGTGAAGCTAAACGTAAGCTAGCCAACGGTTAAAAGCCCAGCTTGAATACCTTTGCTATATAACAAATGCAACAATAATTGCCGTTACAGCTAATACACTGTACTCGGGCATCCCTGTTGGTAACTTAGACATAAGTACGAAGCAAACGAAAGCTAAGGCAAATAAAATGGCACTGCCAACAAAAACCCCCATAAATGTATGCCCCATAATTAAACCAACAATAGCTAAGGGAATACTAAACAATAATGCTGAAAAATAAGGTTCCTTTTTCATCAAGTATAATTTATATGAAAGAGCTAACATCAATAGTTTAATAATCAAAAAGAGCATAGAGATACCTTGTAATATAACGCCCATTTAAGGGGGGAATAATGGTTAGTTAAAATAGCGACCATGGAGCAAAAACCAGCGGGTTTTTGTCCTTGTTTAATTTGTTGTTGCTTGCTAATCGGCATAGGTATGCAATATTTCGTTTACAGACGGCCGTTTATCGAAGCTGAAGTTACAAAGTTGAATATACCCAATATTATGACTAGGTGAAAGCCAAAAATAACTCCCCATTGAGTCAATTGATAAACCTCTATGAGAATATATTGTCTCACCTTTAACCTTCCTAATGAACAGCCCATTATTATATGGTACTCCTCCAATTTTAGAAACGGTCTTTAAAGAAGATAATATTTGACTGATAAAATGACCTTTACTGTCGTCAGTATTCTGAAAACTGGAGAGTCCTCCAATGTTGGAAACAGGCTTCATCGGATGCAAGAATGTACTCCAAAATAATTTGTCATCAATAGGGGACATTAAATGACTTATCCATTTGGCAAAATCAGGAAGCGTAGATAAAATTCCGCCATCGCCCTGGGTAATTAGATTTGATGAATTACGTCGATATTTGTATGTAGGCGAATTTACAACACTATACCCCGTAGCACTCCAAGGAATTTCAATAGTCTGTGAACTCACAAGTTCAGTCGAAGACATTCCAAGTGGTTTAAATAGTTGTTTTTTAGCTAAGTCACTAAAAGGTATTCCACTAGCTTTTTCAAGTATATCAGCCAAAAACAAATAACCCGTATTACTGTAACTTGAATTTTCTCCCGGTTTGAATGATGGTTCAGATAACGCCATCATAGTATCAAGAACGTGCATTAGAGTAACATCACGTGCAATCGGCTTCCCTACAACTAGATCTTCAAGTACATGGGGTATGGTAGATACCCTTTTTACAAGTTCCTCCCTAGTTTTTTCATCATTTAAATAGTCTGGCATACCACTTTGGTGATTAATTAAATGACGTAACTTGATATTTTCAAACCAACGGGGGCCTTGGGGATAATATTTCTTCAATGAATCATTTAAAGATAGTTGCCCTTTCATCTCTAATTGTAACGCTAAAACAGCAGTAAAATGTTTAGTAATAGACCCCAAATTAAAAACGGTTTTCTTATCTATTGGAACTTGATAGCGTAAGTTTGCCTGCCCAAAATAGCGCTCATAAACTAATTCACCTTTCTTCACCACACCAACAGCACAACCAGGAGTTTGAGAGTTTAACTCACTAAAACCATCACTAACGTTAGCATCTACGGTTAATGACATAGTGTTTAAAATAGTAAAGAATAACAAAGGTATTTTCATTTAAAATCCATTTTATCAATGCCAAGTTTTGTATTGTAAGCTAACGCAGCCTTAAGCGGACTAAAATAGTGGTTGGCTAAAATAGGCGACGCGCAAAAGCAAGTAGCCAACGGTTAAAAGTCCTGCTTGAATGGCCTGCTATGTGCAAATGCCAGCTAACTTTAACTATTTCGTTAACGTGCACTCTTTTTTTATATTGCCTTCAGGATCTATACAGGTAGCTACATCTGGCTTAACACACGAATTATAAGTCTCGGGGGAGATATTTCTATGGGCACCTTGCACGGTTACGTTAAACAAGCCAACAAAAATATCGCTAATAAAATTAGAGCTCCAAGAGCTTTCTTTATCGTGTTCACTATAAGTAGAACCAGAAGCAAAATTGCAACCAACCTCTTCTGCACCATGAGAAGAGCAACCAGAAATCCCCAAGACTAAAAGTAAAACTAACGTAAATTTAAATGCCATTGTTCATCCTTGTTTAATGGGGCGTTATATTTTGTGACACTGCTTAGTATCGACCTTTATTTCGGTGATCTGTTTATGATTAGTATCATAGTAATTATATGAAATGAAAATATTTAAATCTCTAAATGCTTGCATTTCTTTTGTTGAACAAACAAAGTTCGTCACCTTAGGTGCCATAGTTTCGACAAATTTTTTTAAATCTAAATTGTCTTTTTCATAATTTGGCAATTGATAGTTATATGTAAACGTTTCTTTTGCACCAATAGTAGCTATTAAAACTGTTTCTGAATCTACATTCATTGGTAGATTCTTATTTATTTCGCTAGCTGTACTCATGAGAAATTTAGTTTTATCTTCACCTGCATCACCACTAAATAAACCACTTACTGCCCAATTTCCAATTATTGCCCCACCGATTGCACCAGCAATGGTTAAAACATTCGTCCATGTAATTTTTTTCATTAATACTCCAAACTTGGTAATAATAAAACAGCTTATTAGACGAGCAAAAACCTCCTTCTCTCCAGATAATTAACCGTCTATGATTATAATGAAAACATAAAATACTCATAACCTTCAATTGCATCAAGCCTTTATTAACATTATTTTAACTAAACTTTAAATTATGACTGTTTTATCACGCGTTCTCTGTTGAAAGTGTACAAAGTTACTAGCTTAAAAATTATTTTTCTTACTTAGTCTTATTGTCGAAATATTATCAAGGCTGATGCCTGTTCATTTACATAGGGTAATTAACGATCTGTTTTCCAATTAATAAAGGCGATGTGATTTTTAGCTGTTGATGAATGCAGCAGCAAAGTTATTTGACTAAACCTATGGTACTAAGGTGCCAATTAAAAAGTTAACTGTTTGCATTAATATATAGCATAAGAATAATGCTGAAGATTTTAGAGCAACGGGTTAAATAGCCTTTTCGAGATGGCCAAACTTACTCTTTTACTATTATCTGATGCCCTTTAATAAACCGCCCTATCGCAAGTATTTGCCCAATAATGATCAACGGCGCAGGGGCTCACACGTCTAATTACTTTTTTATTGACGAAAACGGTAAGAAACTAATAACACAATTAAATAGGAAAATAATTATGCTAAAAGGTAAAACAGCTTTGATCACAGGTTCAACCAGTGGTATTGGTTTAGCGGCTGCACATGTCTTAGCTGAGCAAGGCATTAATTTGGTACTACACGGTTTAATGGCTGACGAAGAAGGCCAAGCCTTAGCCGATGAGTTTGCGAAAAAATATAATATCAAGACACTTTTTGATAGTGCAAATTTAATGTTAGCCCAAGATATTTCAGTGTTTATGACTAAGGCTACTCAAGTCATGGGCTCTATCGATATACTGGTCAATAATGCCGGTATTCAACATACCGAAAGTATTGATACTTTCCCTGAAAATAAGTGGGATGCGATAATTGCCATCAATTTGACCGCGGCATTTCACACCATTCAAAAGTCACTTCCGGGTATGAAAGCAAAGGGTTGGGGTCGCATTATTAATATCGCTTCTGTTCATGGACTCGTGGCCTCGCTAAATAAATCGGCTTATGTTGCAGCAAAGCATGGCATTGTTGGCTTAACGAAGGCCGTTGCGCTTGAGTGTGCCGAGCATGGCATTACCGTTAATTCTATTTGCCCAGGTTGGGTGGATACCCCATTAATTAATAATCAAATTAATGATATAGCACAACAGAAAAGTGTTAGCTTCGAACAAGCAAAATATGCCTTAGTAACGGCCAAGCAACCCTTACCTGAAATGATGGACCCTCGCCAAATTGGTGAATTTATTTTATTCTTATGCAGTAATAGTGCGCGTAGTATAACCGGTTCGGCACTTCCCATGGATGGTGCTTGGACCGCCCAATAAATAACAGGATAATATATGACGATAGCTAACAACGAAAAAACAGCAGGTGAAAAAATTCGCCGTCAAGTTATGGGCGATGAATTTGTTGACCGCGCACTTAATAATGCCCATGATTTTAGTCAGCCTATGCAAGACTACATCAATGATCATGGCTGGGGAGCAACCTGGCAGCGAACTGAATTAGATCTTAAAACCCGTAGTTTAGTGACTATCGCTATGCTGGCAGCACTAAGAGCTCCTCAAGAACTTAAAGGGCATATTCGTGGTGCATTAAATAATGGCGCGACTAAAGAGGAAATAAGAGAAGTATTACTGCACAGCGCTGTGTATTGTGGCGCGCCAGCTGCACAAGAGGCTTTTAGAGCCGCTAAAGAAGTTTTATAAATCGTCTATAAATATCGCTTTAAAATTGTAAAGGCTAGACAAAAAATTTGCCTAGCCTGCTTACTTATTTAGTTAAAAATCATCATAAAAACGCGACAAAACTCTAAAAACTTCGAATTTCTACGGTATTACTATTGAAGTTAAATTTGTTGATTTTTCCGCATTCAGCAAAATGATTACTCGATGCATAAGGTGTGTTAGCTTGGTTTATGTCACCTTCCCAACCTTGACCATTTTTAACATAGGCTTTTACTTCAAACTTGTTATTAACCGCTTTACTACAATCCATATCAACATCTAACATCCAGTAATGTTGACCCCAAATATTTAACGGCTCTTCACCATAACCATCATTAGCAACGGTACGCTTTGTTCCCCAACCTGCAGGCCAAGCATTGGTGGTCCAATCAAGCGGAGTTCCTTCAGCGGTGCTACTTTGAGCGGCCTCACTGCCATACCAATCTAAGTAGCTTTCGTTGGTTTTCCATGGTGTTGTCGTTGCACTTTTTAAATTGTTATGGCGAATAGTCATTGCACACTCAAAATTAGTGGTTTGACAATTTCTACCAAGATTATTATTGGCGTAGTTATGATCAATGCCGCCGCGAATAAACATATCTTGACCACTTTGCGTTTGTGCTTGAATAAATATCACCGTACGTTTCAATGTTGCTGGGCCTGTTACTTCACCATTAATTTTTGCGCCTTGATGAATGGCAAATGCATCCCAAACACCCACATTGGCATTAATACTTCCACCGTTGTTTACTGTAATCGTTTCACCGCTACACGATTTAGCATCAGCAGATAATTGCCCTTTTAAAACGTTACAATAAGTACCTGCACTCATTTGTGTACTTAGCGTAGACGTTAAATTAACATCTTCTTTATTAATTGCGACAAAACCCGAACCATCTCGACCAAAAGCAATTTGGTTATTGCCATTATCCCACCAGTTTGTGGTGCTCCAATTATCTGCAGTATTATTTCTAAAGTCGACACCACCAGCAATATATGACCATCGATGCTCACACTTCCAACTACTGCCAAAGCATTCTAGATCACCATTGTTATGGACCGGAACACTTGGAGCACCCGCATCAGTATCACCCTGGAAATCATAGCTCGACATAACTTTTGGGTAACCATACGGATAAGCCAACATAAATACATTCGCTAAGTCGTATAAACGGCCATCTTCAAAAGTAATCACATTACCACCGCCACCATGACCACGTTGATTATCATGGTTATCGACAAAAACCACCGCGGAACTACTCGGTAAAAATCCCCAAGCTTCACCAAAACTACTCAGTGATGCTAGGCTGCCATTTTTGAAGGTGTTACCTAGCTGTGTGGTATATTTAAATTCAGTTACTAAACCTGTGCTTTGGTATTCACTGGAGGTGATGGGTTCACCGCCTTGATCAATCACTTCCTGAAACACCAAAGGTGAGCCATTAACTTTCGACAATACTCCTTGAATATCGCCTAATGACATGTGCTTAGAGGCGTCAAATCGAAAACCTGTAACACCAATATCTTGCAAGTCGTTTAAATAACCTGCGAGCGTTTCTTGTACATAAGCGGCACCAGTATTGAGGTCAGCTAAGCCCACTAGCTCACAGTTTTGTACTTGCCAACGATTGTTATAATCGGTAATGGCACAAGTATCATGAAAGTCTTGTGGCCCATAATTAGGGAAGCTTTTGTTACCATAATTACTCCCTGCAGTACCTGTACCACTGCCAGATGCCATATGATTTAAAACTGCATCAACATATATTTCTACGCCAACGGCCTTACAACGATTCACCATATCGACAAACTGGGCACGGTTACCGCTTCGACTCTCTATTTTATAGCTTACCGGTTGATATCGAGTCCACCAATGTCCCCCTTGAATATGCTCATTAGGTGGTGACACCTGAACTGCGACATAACCTTTAGGGCCTAAATAATCTTCACATTCTTGGGCAACATCTTGCCAGCTCCATTCAAAGAGATGAACAAAAGTAGTCGGTTGAGCAGCAGCTTGAACCTGACAAACAATGCCTAATGCCAGACCTGTTGTTAATAACGATTTTATTACTTTAGTTTTCATTTTTATTGTTATTCCTAATGTAAAATTAATGTTTATATTTGCTCATTAAATAGCCAAGACAGGTTGCGTTAAATTTAAACAAAGCGCTATATCAAAGAAGATGAATACGTATTCAACCATTTTTTGTAGGTGTTTTACCGAACAAGAAACTATATTGAAATTATGATGACCTAGATGAATATGAAACGTGTTAACAACGTCGGTAACGGGATCACTGACATTATGATAAAGAGATCTTGCTCTCTGGTAACAAGACCTTGCGATAATTAATGCTTTTGCCACAGAAATATGTGGCAAGCTTAGCTATTTATTAATAAAGTTAGCGATCAGCTGAAAAGTTTGCTGACACTCTTCTGCAACCAATGCATCAAGTAACATATAGGCATGCGTTAACCCATCAAACTGATGATGATGCACCGCTACCCCAACCGCTTTTAGCGCTTTAGCATAAGCTAAACCTTCATCTCTTAACGGGTCGCATCCGGCGGTAATAACTAAGGTTTCGGGTAAAGTCTTGCTTATTTCACCATACAAAGGTGATGCAGCTTTACTGTTATCACTCGCTTTAAAATACTGATTAAAGTACCAAGTTATTTTATCTTGCTCAAGTAAAAAACCTGAACCATTCTCGGTAAAAGAAGGCTGCTGGCCGGTGTAATCAACACTTGGGTAAATTAAAATCTGCTTATCGATTCTTAAGCGTTTATCTTGCTGGCTTTGCATAGCAAGCGTAGTACAAATAGCGCCGCCAGCACTATCACCGATAATATAAAGTGCATTAGAAAAGTTGAGCCCAGCTAAACAGGCTTGGTAATTAATTAACACCTCTCGACAATCATCGATACCTGCTGGATAAGGATGCTCTGGTGCTAAACGGTATTCGACACTGATAACAATACAATGACTTTGTGCGGCAATTTTACGACAAATGGGATCGTATAATTCAACACTGCCACACATATGACCACCGCCATGATAATGAATAACTACGGGTAATGCTTTCTCTGGCGCTGGGCTATAAACTCGCACGGCAATAGCGCGTTCTTCTGCTTGCACTGCACGGTCTTGCACAAAACTGAGTGCTGGCCCCTCGCCTATCAAAGGCGCCAATTTATCTAAATTTGAGCGAACCAGTGCAGGAGAAAATTGCACACCTTGTTTTTTTGACTCGGCTAAAGCTTCATTTGCCTGCGCTAAAAAGGGCGCTAATTTTTCTGAAATTACACCTCGCATAATTCATCTTCCTTGTTTTTTTGTTGACCCGTTTCAGTTAAGAAAAAACTACCTATAAAGAAAGTACCACTGACCAAGGTGGTTAGAGCAAATGCCCATGTATAGTCACCTTGGTGAATATCAACTAACTTGCCAAACAGCCATAAAACCAAGGTACCCACCATATAACTTATCGAATAGAACAAACTAAAAACAACGGTTATTTTTTGGCTGGTCATTTTTGACAACTCATGAGGTATTGCCACTAATGCCGTTATTGGAAAGAATATAGAAAAACCTAACACCATAGCACTAAGTGTTTGTACTACTTCTGACGGGCTAAAAGATAAGGTAAACACAGTGATCACAATCAGTAAACCTGACCAACGGATCACAGGCACCCGTAAAGGGAATTTTTTACTGTAAATAATACCGGCTAACGTTCCTATAATTCCAAAACCTATCAATAACGCACTTTGACTGATACCCGCTTTAGGATAGAAAGTGAACAAACATAAATAAAAGGCAAGAATACCTGAATAGGTTAACGCATAGACCCAAGAAAATTTATCTTTTAAGCCATCTGTGTACGAATAATGCGTGTTAATTTCGCTAGTATCTTTGGCTTGGTTATGAGGTTTTGCCTCGTCAACAAATAACCAAGCAATACTTAATGCCAAACTTGCTAATGAAAAAATAATCAAGGTATTTTGCCAGCTACCGGTTAACGAATTAAAGTTACTCATTTGCCATAAAATAATGCCTGTGCCTAAATTAAAAGCAACGGCATTGATCCCGTTTATCGTGGCACGCTCTTCTGGAGGGAACCAAGACATAACGATGGGGTTAAAATATACAATCATAAACGCCCCGCCCAATCCCATTAAAAATCGGCTCACTAATAGCAATTCATAATTGGGCGCAAAAGGTGTTAATAGCCCCACTGAAATTAAAATACCTGATGCAAAAAAAGCATACTTACCCCCTAGTTTTAGGGCTAACCAAGCAGCGGCAAAGGTCCCAACAATTTTAGCTAAGGTAACCGCACCACTAATAAAGCTAGCTGAAGCTAAACTATTAATATTCATTGCCGCCATGATTTGATTCATGCTTGCGGTGCCGCCAACCCATGCCATTGCAAATAAGGTGTAACTAATAAAAACAATGGCTTCTACTAAATACTTGTTACTTATCTTAAGAGTTCTCATATAGATTAATTTCTAATATAGTAATGTCAAAATTCAGCTTAACTAAATAAATTATCTATTGATGTACTACCTTCGTGCACTGTGCTGAAATTTAAGCCATGTTATGATGTCTGCCGCCATTTTATTTGCAGACGTAAAGTTGATATGGGATCGGTACTTAGTAAAGTGTTGCTATTTATAAGGTGTTTTCAGTGTTAATTTGGCTTTCTCTTAATACCTGGTTGGTGTCTTTTCTTGCCATAGGTTATTTATTACTGTTGTTTGTTGTTGCCTATTGGGGACAAAAGCAAACCACTAAGCAGTGGCATTCTCGCCCTTGGGTTTACAGTTTAGCTTTAGGGGTAAGCTGCACCTCTTGGGCTTTTTATGGCACGGTTGGGCAAGCAGCAACAACCGGCGCTTGGCTTGCTCCCATCTATATTGGCTCAATTTTATGCTTTGTTTTGGCTTGGCCGATGTTGCTGCGAATATTACGTATTACCAAGCAACAAAACCTAACCTCTATTGCTGATTTTATTGCTTGTCGCTATGACAGATCGCCAAAAATAGCAGCGACAGTAACCTTAGTCGCCCTTCTGGGCACCATTCCCTATATCGCACTGCAATTAAGAGCTATCAGCAAAAGTTTTGATTTACTCACCGGCACTTACCGCTCAGGAATAAGCACGACCTTTGTTGTGACCTTAGTATTAATTATTTTCAGTATATTATTTGGTGCCCGCCAAGTGGCCGCCAATAAACAAAATCAAGGCTTAGTTCTAGCCATAGCTTTTAGTTCGTTAGTTAAATTATTTGCCTTAACCGCGATAGGCATTTTTGCGACATTCTTTGTTTTTGATGGTATTGGCGATTTAATCAGCCAAGCCGAAACGTCAACTAATTATCAACCGGTAAAAAATACTTATTTTGCAGTATCACAAGCGATACTTGGCGTAATTACTATTTTTATTTTGCCACAGCAATATCACATGTTGATGATAGAGAATCATCAGCAAAAAGAATTGAAAATGGCACGTTGGCTCTACCCCGTTTATTTAATTGCCATTAATTTATTTATCTTACCTATTGCCTTAGCTGGCCAAAGTTTATTTCCGGGTGGTGGTGTTGATGCCGATACGTATGTTATTACTATCCCACTCTTTTTTCAGCAAGCATGGCTTGGTGGCCTCGCTTTTATTGGTGGTTTAGCCGCAGCAACCAGCATGGTCATAGTCGCCACAATAGTACTCAGCACTATGGTAACAACAGAAATCGTTAACCCCTTGCTACTGCACTACAACAGTTATATTAATACCCAGAAAAAACAACTGTCAGGGCTGTTATTAAATATTCGCCGCATAGCAATTGCTTTACTGCTGCTATTGGCTTTTGGCTTTGAGCGGATCGTTAATCAACAAAATCACCTTGCCACCATTGGCCTATTATCATTCGTACTTCTATCACAATTAGCCCCTTTAGTTGTTGGCGCATTATATTGGCGAAGAGCAACCAGTAACGCCGCTTTTATTGGCTTAATTGTCGGCAGTCTTTGCTGGTTTTATACCTTATTGCTACCCAGTTTATTGCCGAACGCTCCGTGGATAACTACAGGATTATTTGGTATAAGCAGCTTACGGCCTTATGCACTTTTTGGTGTCGACTTTCTCGATAATATTAGTCACGGTTTATTATTTAGTTTATTAGCCAATACTTGCTGTTTTATTGGTTTTTCATTATTTGGTCAGCGCAGTGTTGGCGAAAGATTACAAGCAGAGCTCTTTATCAGTAAAAAGCAGGGGGCGATTCAACAAAACTTATCAAGTAAAGACCTTTATCACTTATTGCAACGCTTCGTTAATGATACAAGCGCCGATGATTTTCATCATAATCATGCAAAACAACTTAGTAATACCGCCGCGAGTCAAAAGCTGGTCGAGTATACCCGCTTGCAGTTATCAAGCGTATTAGGCTCAGCCTCAACGCGCATGGTAATGAAAGCCGCAAGTAAACAACAAGCCTTACCTTTGGAATATGTCGTTAATATTGTTGATGAAGCCAGCAAGTTGTTTCAATTTAATCGCGAATTATTACAAGCCGGTGTAGAAAATATAGAACAAGGTATAAGTGTTGTTGACGCCGACATGCGCTTAGTTGCTTGGAATAAACGCTATATAGAATTACTAGATTACCCAAGCAGTTTAGTTTGTGTCGGTAAACCAATCTCCGAGCTTATTCAATACAATGCCGATCGCGGAGTCATTATTGCTGATAAAGGTAACTCTACAAAAAATAGTGCCGAGCATACCGATGATTTTATAACACGCAGAATTGACTATATGCGTAAAGGGAACAGTCATTATTTTCAGCGAGAAATGCCAAGCGGTATTGTCTTAGAAATTAGAGGCCAAGCGATGCCTGGCGGTGGTTTTGTTAGTACTTTCTCAGATATAACCGCACATATAGAAGCTGAAAAAGCTTTACAAAGGGCGAACGAGACCCTTGAACAAAGAGTGATTGAACGAACCCGTGAACTAAACCATGCAAAGGCAGAAGCCGAAACAGCTAATAAAAGTAAAACTAAGTTTTTAGCGGCTGCCAGCCATGATTTAATGCAACCTTTCAATGCTTTATCTTTATTTACCAGTATGCTTAATAAAAAAGTAACCGGTACTCATTTAGAAGAATTAGCCAGCAACATTCGTCATTCACTAAATGCTGCAGAAAGTTTACTCTCAGATCTCGTTGAAATATCTCGCTTAGATGGTAAGTCGCAACACATTGCGATCACCTCTTTTTATGTTGACGAATTATTAGCCCCCTTGAGTAAAGAGTTTTTCTTACTGACAGAGCAAGCTAATCTAACGTTTAGCTATGTAAAATCTAACTGTATTATTGAAACCGACCAAAGATTGTTACGCCGTGTGGTGCAAAACTTTCTCTCCAATGCTATTAACTATTGCCCACAAACCGACCGCCAAGGCAAAGTATTACTTGGCGTTAGGCGACAACAAGACAAGATCGTTATTGAAGTTTGGGATAATGGACCGGGTATTGCGAAAAACAAACAGCAAACTATCTTCAAAGAGTTTGAGCGCTTAAATGAAACTCAAGACCAACCGGGTTTGGGGCTAGGTTTAGCCATATCAGATCGTATAGCTAAACTTTTAGGGTTAACCATTTCAGTAAAATCTACGGTTGGTAGAGGTTCATGCTTTAGCATTACTCTACCTCGTAGTAAGTTATTACCGGTCAGAGCCTCGGTTGTTAATACTCAAAATAGCATTAGCGCCTCTGCTGAATTTAATCAGTTACCTATTTTACTTATTGATAATGAGCCCTTAATGCTAAAAGCGATGCAATCGCAACTCGCTGAATGGGGGTGTAATGTTATTGCCGTGAGAAATGAAAAACACTTAGCAGAAGTACTAGTTGATAAAGAGTTCAAACCCAAATTAATTATTTCAGACTACCACTTAGATGATGACAAAAATGGCGTTGATTTAGTGCAAAAAACGCTTACTAACCATAAGTGGCAAGCTCCTTGTATTATCTGCTCTGCCGACCCCTCTGAACAAGTGCGAGAACATACCAGCGGTGCCGATTTCTCGTTTATGCGTAAACCAATTAAAGCGTTAGCGTTAAAAAAATTGATGCGACAGTTATTATCGCTTTAGTCATACTAGCAGTGACAGCAAAGTTAGTGGCGCTGCTATTATTTTAAATATATTCCAAAGTCTTTAACAATAATAAAACTACGAATAAAACGTCAAGTATTCCTATCTTTACTGGCTTTAAAATATCTTTGAAAAAAACCTCAAAAATCTGATAAAAGTGTCCGCCACAACAGACACTTTAATTAAGCGAGAATTATTTAATTTATTTCGCATTATGCTTCTACTACTAAAGAGTCACTTCTTTTGCTACCAATATTCGTTAATGTTGTTGAGTTCAAATTTTAAACAGTTTGGATACAAAAATGGAGAGGCCCCCTCAGAACAAGTCAAAAATAAATGACAATAAATAATAGGCTTTTTATGAAACAGGTCCTAATTACACTTTTTTACATACATTTTAACAACCGTGACGTCCCTCACTCGAACTTATCTAACCGCTTTATGACTAGTGTTTTAGTTGGTAATACGACCGATAGTTCGCCGTAAAGGTCAACATTGGCGGCTAATAAAATACCTAGATACAACACTTGCAGTTACTTCCTAATGTTTACTTTATCTTTTGATAAAACTAACCAATAGACCAAGTAGAAAATATTGAAATAACACTCAAATAATAATAAAACAAAAAGAGATTCATTATGAAAATAAATATCCAATTAAAAGCAATATTAACCGTTACTAGCTTGTTACTCGCCAGTGCAACCGTGCAAGCCAGTTGTCTCGATAACGTGGTACTGGTGCATGGCAATACTGGCACGCCGTCAGATTGGGATAATACCTACGACGCTTTACTCGCGAAAGGCTACAGCAGCAGTCAAATATACCGCCCAGCATGGGGTGGTAGTAATGCCGCTTATAATAATCACAGCGGCTCAGAAGAAACACCTGTTCGAAATGCTATCAATTCAGCGCTTAGTGCGTCATGCACAGGAAAAATTGATGTAATTGGCCACTCTATGGGGGTTACTTTAGCAGCACAACAAATTATTAAACTCAATAAAAGTAGCCAAGTGGATGCCTTTGTCGGCGTTGCAGGTGCTTATCGCGGTTTATGGACTTGTGGCGCATATCCATGGAATGTTTGGATCCCTACCTGTGCCAGTAATGGCTTATCGGTATCAAGTCCATTTCTTGATTGGCTAGGTAATAAAGTCATTGCTAATCGTGTTTATTCTATTAAAAGTTGGGATGATCAAATAGTTTGCGGTAGCGGAACATGTACGGTAAGCGGAGTTCATTCGAGTCAAATACCTAATGAACTAGCCAGCTATACTTATTCACTTGACCATTTTGGTTTACAAACCAATACAGCCAGTAAACAAGTAAGCTTAGTGACAGCACAATAACTCCTTATGAGTTATACAAACCAATACGGCCAGTAAACAAGTAAGCTTAGTGACAGCACAATAACTCCGTATGGGTTATACAAACCAATACGACCAGTAAACAAGTAAGCTTAGTGACAGCACAATAACTCCGTATGAGTTATACAAACCAATACGGCCAGTAAACAAGTAAGCTTAGTGACAGCACAATAACTCCGTATGAGTTATACAAACCAATACGGCCAGTAAACAAGTAAGCTTAGTGACAGCACAATAACTCCGTATAGGTTATACAAACCAATACGGCCAGTAAACAAGTAAGCTTAGTGACAGCACAATAACTCCGTATGGGTTATACAAACCAATACGGCCAGTAAACAAGTAAGCTTAGTAACAGCACAATAACTCCGTATGGGTTATACAGAAAAGGATGGCTAAACAGCCATCCTTTTTTATCTTTCTTTTTTATCTTTATAGTTTTGTTTAGGTGCCTTTACAGACCATTGCGCCCTGCTCGCCCGATAACATAGCTAAGCACGATAAACTACTGACATAATGTCTTCGAGCGGTTCTAACAACATTGACAATAATCACTTAGCTTGATTAATTTTCACTCTTTTCTAGTCAAAAATATATGACTAAAACTGCATTTCAGGAACATCATCAGGAATGACTAATTCACCTGCGGTTAGTTTAACAATCTCTGCAACACTTACCCCTGGGGCACGTTCGAGTAGATGAAAACGACCGCCTTTAATCTCAATAAAAGCCAAATCGGTTAACACTTTTTTTATACAGCCTTTACCGGTTAACGGCAGTGTACAATTTGCCAGTAATTTAGAATCACCATGTTTTGACGCATGGGTCATGGTTACTATGATATTGTCTGCGCCAGCAACCAAGTCCATTGCACCGCCCATACCTTTAATTAGCTTACCGGGAATCATATACGAAGCAATATTACCGTTAACATCGACTTCAAAAGCGCCCAGCACCGTTAAATCAACATGACCGCCACGGATCATGGCAAACGACTGTGCAGAATCAAATATTGATGCACCGGTCGCCATAGTCACAGTTTGTTTACCGGCATTAATTAAGTCGGCATCGACTTCAGCTTCACTGGGAAATTGTCCCATACCTAATAAGCCATTTTCAGATTGCAACATTACTTCTATCCCCTCAGGAACATAGTTAGCTACTAAGGTAGGAATACCAATACCAAGATTAACATAGAAGCCATCTTGTAATTCTTGCGCGACACGCTGAGCGATTTGATTTCGATCTAAAGCCATGATTATTCTCCTGTTGTCGTGCGAATAGTGCGTTGTTCAATACGTTTTTCAAAAGTGTCTTGTATAACACGGTTAACATAAATGCCCGGTGTATGAATTTCATCTGGGTCTAGTTCACCTGGCTCCACAATTTCTTCAACTTCTACCACAGTAATTTTTCCTGCGGTCGCGGCTAATGGATTAAAGTTACGTGCTGTTTTTCTGTAAACTAAATTACCAAACTTATCAGCCTTCCAGGCTTTAATAATGGCAAAATCACCGGTAATAGCTTCTTCAAGAATATAATCTCGTCCATTAAATTGGCGTTGATCTTTACCTGCTGCCACTAAAGTGCCAACACCGGTTGCGGTATAAAAAGCGGGGATACCAGCACCACCTGCGCGCATTTTTTCGGCTAAAGTACCTTGTGGTGTTAATTCCACATCTAATTCTCCCGACATCATTTGTCGTTCAAATTCAGCATTCTCTCCAACATAAGAAGCAATAATTTTTTTAATTTGCCGCTTAGGTAGCAACAGCCCTAAACCAAAATCATCAACACCACAGTTATTAGAAACTAGCGTTAGCCCTTTAATGCCTTGACGCTCGATTTCTTTGATTAAATTCTCAGGAATACCACATAAACCAAAGCCGCCAGCGACCACCGTCATATTGTCGGTTAACCCTGCCATTGCTTCTTCATAGGTATTCACTACTTTATTAAATCCTGCCATTATTTTTATCCAGTTATTAAGGAAGTTGACTTAACACCAGCATTATACAATTGCATAAATATGTAAAATTAATTAATATTAACTATTGATAAATAAAACTTATAACTGGATATTTTAGGATAATTGCATGAATATTACTCTCAAGCAACTACGCACTTTTATCACTATTGCCCAATCTAAAAGCTTTGCCGAAGCCAGTGAAATTTTACATTTATCACAGCCAGCATTAAGTATTAGTATCAAAAATTTAGAAGAGACCGTTGGCGGTAAGTTACTGGCGCGTTCAACAAGAACCTTATCATTAACGCCTGAAGGGCAAATTTTCTTACCAACAGCAAAACGTTTGTTAGCAGACTTTGATGATGCTTTTATTGAGCTTGCTGAGCTGTTTTCTCTCAAACGTGGAAATTTATCTTTAGCCGCAATGCCATCATTTGCGAGTACCCACTTGCCGCAACATTTACTGGCTTTTACAACCCAATATCAAGAAATTAAAGTAAGAGTGCATGATGTTATCGCCGAAGAAGCTGTTGCTATGGTGCAAAATGCTAAGGTAGAGTTTGCGATTACCTTTGATCCTGGTGAATTTGATGATTTACATTTTGAAACACTGTTTAGTGATGAATTACTGGCGGTATTCCCAGATAACCATGAACTAGAACAAGCTGAAGAGTTAACCTGGCAGCAACTCAGCCATTATCCTTTTATTGCCTTGCAACGACCTTCGAGTATTCGCTTACTTATGGAGGAGACATTAGCCGAACAGGCTTTATTTTTAAAGGTAAAGTATGAAAGTAATCAGTTGGCTACTGTCGTTCAAATGGTCGCTAATAAATTAGGCGTTAGTGCAATACCGTCTTTGTACAAACAACAAATACAAGCACTTAACATTCAGCATCGCCCATTAGCTTCTCCAACCATTAGTCGTCGTGTAGGAATTGTTACTCGAAAACGTTATCCGTTATCTCAGTCAGCACAGTTTTTTGTTAAATTATTACGTCAGCACTATCACTGATCACGCAAAGCCTTGATAAATTATCAAAGAATAAAACAGAATTAACCGCTGTATTATTACACATTATAGACTTTCATTTTCTTGTGGCGCTAACATCAATTGCTGATAAGCTAAACCCGCTTGAGTGCGGTTATAAACGCCCAGTTGCAGCAAGATTGCTGAAACATGCTTCTTTACCGTATTTTCTTTAATATCTAAAATACCGGCAATTTGCTTGTTTAATTGCCCATCGGCAACATAAGATAAGACCTTGTATTGCTGCGGAGTTAATTTTGCTAATTGCTGAGCCAATAACTTATTTGCAGTAACTTGTTCACTGTCTAATGAAATATCAAAGTTATCAGGTAACCAAGTTCCGCCAGCGAGTACACAATTTATCGCTTGTGCTATGACCGATAAATCAACAGACTTGGGAATAAAGGCCGCCGCACCAAAATTAATCGCTTTTTGCATAATATTAGGTGTTTCATCAGAAGACACCATAATAACAATAAGGTCTGGGTGATTGTTTTGTAGCTGAGTAAGTCCCGTAAAACCATTATTACCTGGCATATGTAAATCAAGAAAAATTATTTCTAAGCCTGGTGATTGTTCTATTTGCTGCAATAAATCACTAAAACTAGACGCTTCAATAATGCTACAGGCAGGCATACATTCGACCACAGCTTGTTTTAACGCCGTACGAAACAACGGATGATCATCAGCAATTACTACTTGCGCTGTACTCATGCTTTATCCTCTATCGGTATATCACAATGTCATTTAATTAATAACAGTTTAAGGGATGTTTTTCTACTACGCACACTTTTAATTTTCAGCTAAAGTAGTGACTTAACCAAAATTATATCAACAAAAAAGAGCGAGTAATAACTCGCCCTTTTACAGTTAAAATAACAAACTACACCTAGAAACTATAACCAACACTAAAGGCAACAGTTGATGGATCACCATAATAACCAATTAACGTAGTATCGCCACCTAAACCGGGTGCGTAGCTACCATCATTATTTTGCTCACCCAGAAAAGCATAATTACCCACTAAATACTCTTCATCGGTGATGTTTTTCCAATGTAACGAAGCGGTCCAATCACCATCATTGCTATACCAATTAACGCCAACGTTTAATAAACCGTAACCGTCTTGTGTTAATAAGTTATCTGTTGGTGTTAAGTCATAGTCGCTGCGATAATAGTAATTACCATTAACAACAAAATCACCCATAGTACTTTCGATATTGTAAGCAAAGCCTATATTAGCAGTAGTGTCTGGCGTATTGGTAATAGTGAAAGTATCACTAATATCAATAGACTTACCTTCACCATCAAAAGAATTTACTTTTTTAAACGATGCATCAATTAGACCTAAGGTTGCAAATAAATTTAAGTTGTCGGTAACAGAATATTGAACTTCTAGTTCTAAACCGGAAGCCGTTGATTGCCCAATGTTACCTAAACGTTGACTTAATTCACTACCATCACCACCTTCTACCGGTAATACCGTTACAAATTGACGGTCGGTATGGTCAAGGTAAAATACTGTCGCATTAATTCTTAAATTGTCATTCCATTCACTTTTTACACCCATTTCATATGAATCAACCACTTCTGGGTCTACTGCTGGCTCAGGGCCACTGGCTCTAGGGTTAAACGTTCCTGATTTAAAGCCTTGTGAATAGCTAGCAAAAAACATCATGTCTGTGGTGTATTGATATTCAACACCAACTCGAGGCGTAAAGCGAGACCAGCTTTCGCTGTCATTCAGCACTTCAGGGAAAGTAATATCACTTCGAACATAACCTGGTACCCAATCACTTTCTGGATAAATAGTTTCATATGCTAAGCCATTATTAACGTTTGCCACTTTTTCTTCATCGGTATAACGAGCACCTAAGGTCATAGAAAGCTTATCGGTAATATTGTACGAGCCTTGTGCATAAACCGCATAACTTTCGCTATTATTACAACCAGCAACTTCACGAGTGAGCCCTGGTAAGCTAAGCGATTGGCCTAAATGCTCTAAAATCGCATCAAAGGTCCCACAAGACTCACCGTCAAAGTAATAAAGACCAGAAACAAAAGTTAGGTTGTCTGAGTCATAATTTACTTGAAACTCTTGCGTAAATTGTTCGTCATCATAAATAGCGGGTACATCAAAAATGCGCTCTGGTGTATTATCAAAATCAATATTGGTCTTAGAATAATTTTCTCGACTCGCTGTAATTGACTTAATTGACCAGGTATCATTAACATAATATTCTGCGGTTAGACTATAGCCTTCTGACTCAACACTGTTCCAGGTAGGCATACTGGTATAGGAATCGTAGACGCTGTCTGGTACAGGTGCGTCAGTAACAATGCTTGGTAAAAGTCTGTAACCTCCCTTCGCATTTGAGTCATCAATTGTTTTATCGTAATTAAAACGAAAGAAAAGATCATCTGTCGGTGTGAATTCAACGGTAAGACGACCGGCAAAAACATCTTTATTGTAGTTCTCTAAATCTTGATCAGGTAATTCAGACTGTAAAAATTCACCGTAGCCGTCACGAGTTAAATTGGCTAAAGCAAAACCCACATAAAGTTTATCTTCGATAACAGGAATTTTTCCTGCTAGTTTATAATCTTGGCGGCCATAATTACCAAAGGTTGCTTTGAGGTCGACTTCAACGTCACCTGACATTTTTTTAGTGACGTACTTAATAGCACCGCCTATAGTATTTTTACCATATAAGCTTCCTTGTGGGCCACGTAATACTTCAATACGTTCTACATCAAGAATATCAAGAACCGCGCCTTGTGGACGAGCAATATATACATCGTCAACATAAATACCTACGCCAGGTTCATAACCCCATAATGGATCGTCTTGACCCACACCGCGAATGAATGCGGTTAAGGTTGAGTTAGTGCCACGGCTGCTTTGCAACGTTGTATTTGGCGAAAATTGTTGAACTTCTGTCATGGCACTAATACCATTTTGTGCGAGTTGTTCTGCTCCTACCGATGTAACAGCTACAGGTACATTTTGTAAACTTTCAACTTTTTTACGCGCAGTAACCTCAATACGTTCAAGACCTGAGTCTTTTGCTGCAGCCGATGTGTCTTCTGCTGCTGCAAAAGTTATATTACTGGTTAATGCTGCGGCAATAGCCAAAGCGAGGTAACTTCTATTTTTGTTGTACTGTTTCATGGAGGAAGCCTTATTATAATTTTTATGTTTTATAGTTTATGTTTTATATTTTGTATTTTGTATTTTGTTGTCTTACTTGTTCTTTTGAACCCCAATTTTAGTCACGTTGTTATTACAACTATTTACACTCTACTTGATAATTTAACAAAAATAATTAGCACTATAGTACCACAACCAAGTTGTTGTTTATTAAGGGTTATATTAAAGGCGCGTTGTTTTTTGTTGAAGCCAAGTGCCAAAAGTCAACAATGTGTTTAGCGGTACTAACAGGAGATTCAAGTAAGTAGTTGGCTGTTTCTCCACCATTAACTTCTTTCGGATTAACCATAATGCCATGACCTACATTAGCGATAGTCATTAACTCTACCTGAACTTTTTCTTGCTTATCTCCCCAGGATTTACGGGTGTAACCTGCTTTAGTTTTTACTTGGGGTATTAACGTTATTCCTGATAACGTAGCCCAATGATCAGCTAAGGTAATCGCATTCAACGGATTAACAATCGCATCATTATCTCCTGTCCATATAGATAATTTTGGCCATACCTTTTGATTCGGATTTAATTTTTGAACTAATAATGTAAGTTCATCTGCCGTTTGTGATGGGCCGTTTTTCATACAAGAAATAGCGGTAATTAAACCATCGGCACAAGGAAATGGAATGCCTGCAACGATTGCTCCTGCAGTAAACAGTTCAGGATAATTAACTAACAAACTGCTTGCCATAGCGCCACCAGCAGATAAGCCTAAAATATAGATATTTTGCCCAACCAGCTGTTTTTTTAAGGCCAATATCATATTTTTTATTGATAAATTTTCACCGGTTGCTTTAGCGTAATCACTAGCAGAATACCAATTAAAACAACCCTTAATATTATTTTCTAGGCTTTGCTGAGGGATTAACAAGGCAAAATTATGCTGTTGTGCTAAACCAAGCAAACCACTTTGTCTCGCTAATTCTTTGCCCTCTTGCGCGCAGCCATGAAGTAATACAACGATATTAGGTTTAGCGATTACCGGTGAAAAATAACTTGCCGTTAGGTTGCCTGGATTATCACTGAAATCTTTTAACTCAGTTAATTGAGCATAAGAATTTTGACTAAACAAGCTAAATACTAGCGTCAGTGATATCGATAATGAAGTTAAAAATTTGAGAGTAGACATAATATTAACCAAAATAAATAGTGGGTTAGATAATGAATGAAAGTACCTTAAACAAGCAATAGCACTTTAGTGCACAGCCGACTAAAGGTCTGTGGCAGAGGTATATCAGTATCATAAAGACACTTACGAATGCGTAAACTAACACCCATGACGATAAGCAAATAAATGAGAAAATAAATGAGAAAATAAATGAGGAAATAATAACTTGAATTCAATAGAATATTGAATAGATAGATAAATAAAAATAGCTAACTAGTGATGCTAAAAATCGACAAGTAATAGTGTTATTGTGAAGAGCATTTTCAATACGATAAAAAGCCAATATTTAAATATCGGCGCTATAAAAGCTATGACTATGGTGGATTATCAGCAGCTATATAAAATAGGCTTATGCAAATAGTGTGGTATCAATTAGTAATAGCAATCTATTGCTCATCTATCACTACTTCTTCAAAAAACGTGTCGATACAATCGTTGAAACTGATTTGATAGTCCAATACGAAATTGAAAAATCAGGTAAAACAACCAATGTAGACATACCGGCTACCCTATTAATTATCGAGATTTTTGTCTTTAGGGTTTAAAAAAAGGGGCGTTAGGTAAAGTTTCTGTATATTTAGCTTCTTTCACTAAAGCCTCTAAATCTTTAATAATCAATTGATTACGTTTTTTGTCAAGCGTACCTTCTTTTTTCCAGTGTTGTAACTGCTTATTAATCACTTGCCTAACTGAGCCAGTCATCCGCGCTAAGGTTTCATCGTTTAAACCGTTAACTAAATGATGTTGATGCTCTGCTTCTATTGTGCCGTTATAAAACTTAATTTTATTAATATGTTCTAAAATAATACGGCTTAAACGCGTGGTAACATCGTGTAAAACTAGGCTACTGGCTTGTTGTTCTTTTTCACGCATTTTTTTCGCTAAGTAAGGCATAAATTGCTGGTTAAACTCTGGATACGTCCACAACCAATGCCGCATGGTGGAAAGTTTCACTGACAATAACTTTACCGTTGTTAAAGGTGAAACAATAACCTCATGTGGTTGATCGTCTAACAGCACCATTAAGTCAAAACAGTCGCCCGCATAAAGCATATCTAAAGTGGCTTCTCTGCCCGTTTCTGGATTACTTTGTTTAATTTCTAAACTACCGCTAATCACCACAAAAAATCGCTGAGTAAGTAAGGCCGGATTAAAGTAATCGCCTTTGTACCATTCATCAAGCTGAAACTCTTGTTGAAAATCTTCAATTAACTTCGCCGGTAAATCTGCAAAAATATTAGCTTGCTTTACTAAAACTGGGCTGGCTTTTTGAGGTAGATGAGTAGCGTCTTTATTCATAAGAGTAGTATTTAAGCCATAGCGGGCAAGAATAGTTTTATTCTACTCTTTGTATCTATAGAGCAAAAGACAATGTTGCTTTTTAAATTTACAGACTATTTCTCACATTAATCTGCTGACTTTTAACTTATAAAGCCGAGATAATATAAAAATTATAAAATGATCGATACTGTCATATTTGTGACAGAAGCATTTTATGACCTTAGGTATTATAGCGCCACTAACCAAACGCCTAACGTTAAAACATCACGTTAGTTTGTTTATACGGTCAAACTGCTTGCTGGATAATGACCATAAAGCATTAGACCTTTTTTAATAAATAATAGGTAATTATTATGTCTAAGATTATTGGTATAGATTTAGGTACAACAAATTCATGTGTAGCAGTTATGGAAGGTGGCGTTGCTAAAATTATTGAAAATGCTGAGGGTAGCCGCACCACTCCGTCAATTGTTGCTTATGCAAACGAGGAAACATTAGCGGGCCAACCGGCAAAAAGACAAGCCGTTACCAACTCTAAAAATACATTATTTGCGATTAAACGTTTAATCGGTCGTAAATTTGATGATAAAGAAGTACAAAAAGATATTAAGTTAGCCCCTTATAAAATTGTCAAAGCAGACAATGGTGATGCTTGGGTTGAAGTTAATGGTAAAAAATTATCACCACAAGAAGTATCAGCGCAAATTTTACGTAAATTGAAAAAAGATGCTGAAGCCTATTTAGGTGAAACGGTTACCGAAGCGGTTATTACTGTCCCCGCTTATTTTAATGATTCACAACGCCAAGCAACCAAAGATGCCGGTAAAATTGCTGGACTTAATGTCAAGCGTATTATTAATGAGCCAACAGCGGCGGCATTAGCCTACGGCGTTGATAAAAATAACAAAGCTGACCAGAAAGTGGTGGTTTATGATTTAGGTGGCGGTACCTTCGATATTTCAATTATTGAAATTTCTAATGTAGACGGCGAAAAACAATTCGAAGTATTAGCAACCAATGGTGATACCTTTTTAGGTGGCGAAGACTTTGATTTACGCCTAATTAACTACCTTGCTGATGAATTTAAAAAAGAAAGTGGTATTGATATTCACCAAGACCCATTAGCGTTACAGCGTATTAAAGAAGCGGCTGAAAAAGCAAAAATAGAGTTGTCATCAGCATTACAAACTGACGTAAACTTACCGTATGTTACTGCTGATGCTAGTGGTCCTAAACATTTAAACGTACAAATTACCCGAGCAAAATTAGAGTCTTTGGTTGATGACTTAGTGAAAAAGACTATCGCTCCATGTGACCAAGCACTTAAAGATGCTGGCTTAAGTAAAGGTGATATTGATGAAATTATTTTGGTAGGTGGTCAATCACGTATGCCAAAAGTACAAGAAGCAGTTAAAACCTTCTTTGGTAAAGAGCCGCGTAAAGATGTTAACCCCGATGAAGCAGTGGCTATTGGTGCAGCGATTCAAGCAGGTGTGTTATCAGGAACGGTCGGTGATGTGTTATTACTTGATGTAACGCCATTATCACTAGGTATTGAAACTTTAGGCGGTGTAATGACTAAGCTTATCGATAAAAATACTACGATACCAACACGTGCTTCTGAAACATTCTCTACAGCCGAAGATAATCAAGCGGCGGTAACTGTGCATGTATTGCAAGGTCAGCGTGAAATGGCAACAGATAATAAATCGTTAGGTCAATTTAACTTAACAGATATTAACCCCGGCCCTCGTGGCTCGGTGCAAGTTGAAGTCACTTTTGATATTGATGCAGATGGTATTTTAAATGTCTCAGCAAAAGATAAAGCAACCGGTAAAGAGCAAAGTATTAAAATTACGGCATCAAGTGGTTTAACTGAAGATGAAGTTAATCGCATGGTCGACGATGCCCAGAAGCACGCTACTGAAGATAAGCAAAAACGTGAGTTAGTTGAACAACGCAACCAAGCCGATCAATTGATTCATACGGTACAAACGTCAATGACTAGCTTGAATGAAGATCAACAAGCCGAGCTTAAAACATTAATTGAGCAATTAAAAATGGCCGTTAATGGTAATGATAAAGCGGCGATAGAAATGCGACAAAAAGCATTACAAGAAGCGCACAGTAAAATAATGCAAGCTTCACAATCACAAGCAGAGCAGCCTCAAGGTGATGCGGCTAATGATAGTGCTAAAAACGAAGATGTTATTGACGCAGACTTTGAAGAAGTGAGTAATGGTTAATCAATGAGTGGTGGCTGATAAGGTAAGTTAACCGCTTATTTATCATAATACTGTATAAAAACAAAACCCCTAATATTAATTATTAGGGGTTTTTTATTATGATAAAATAAACAGTTAACTATTTTAAGAGGTATAGAGCTTTTCTGTTCTTTCGTCGATACATTCGTATGAACCCATCTCAAATTCTCGACAAACCCAAGGTCTATTTTCGTAAATAGAACACAATAATGTATCTCTGTTTAACGCTGAGCACAGACCATCATCAAGTCGTAACATTGATTCGTGTCCATGGTCATCAATATAGATATGCCGATGAGGCACACCAGTATCTGAAATAATTCTAACTTCTAAACTACAGCAACATGCCTGGCAATTTGCACAGGTGACTTCGGGAACGGGAATATTTTTTACTTCAATGTTCATAATAAATAATAAATAACAATAAACTTAATGGTGAGTAGGATACGCTAAACCGCTCAGCTTCTCGAGCAAATAGAAGCTGATGGGGAAAATAGCAGACATAAAAAGAACTGATTAAAGCACTGCACTGCAAAACAGCCACAATATTTTGTACAACTTGGAGACGCTATTGCCTCTCAATACTAACGTTAGAAATCAAAATGTTTAAAGAAAACATCATAAATGACCTTTTCTACTTCAGTTCCATAACAACGCGTATGCTTAAATTCGCCATCTTCTTCGTAAACACTAGAGTTGTAGATAATATATTTAATTTCATCTTTGCCTTGAACTCTTGCAGGATAATTTTTCAATATATCAAAATCGCTCAAACGTGTCATCATGTCCGCTAAACAGCTTTCATCTATCTGAAACTCTGAGATGTGATGCCCTATATATTCATTTTTTGTATAACCTAACACTTCAAGCTCACACTCATTGGCATAAACAATAATACCTTCTGGCGATACAGCATGAATACCAATCGATGAATTATAGATAAAGTCTTCTGGATTCTCTGTAAACATAAAATCACCTAACGCCTTACTCGCGTCAAAATAGATAGTTAAAAAATAGACGATAGACAACAGTAAACTATTTCTGCCAGCTTAAGTCACTCATAAAAAATAATTGGTCGCTAAACATTAGTCGATAAACGCAGAAACACAACAAGTGCTCATTTTAACTTAGCCGCAAACTAATAAGTTTAAGAGTAGTTCAGTTCAGCTCAAATAAATATCCAGAAAAGTATATATTCAAGAGAACACTAAAATAACAATACTTTGGCTTTCAAAATGCGCAAAAAACGCTTTAATAGCACACTATTTTTAAAAACAATTATAAGGAAACTAATTCTTTCTCTAACCATTGTTTAGCCGTTGGTGTGTCACTAAAAAATTTATTTTTAATGCCAGCCTTCTTATACACAGCCTCAAATTCAAGTTGAGTGGTTAATGCAAATGAACTATGTATCATATTAATGGCAATTGCATTAGCGGTTCCGTGCTTCACTTTATACAAGTGATAATCTAAACCTTCCTGTGTTGCTAATGTTTCTCCTTTAAGTATCACGATGATCCCGTAATTTATATTGATAAAATTTTCTAGGACGACTTGTTGTAGATTAGCGTGCATTTGTTTGAAAAACTCGACATTCCATGGACCCTCTGCATCGATAATAATAATATTATTATCGAGTGTGAATTGGCATTGGCCATGCGAAGCAAATTTTTGAATCAATGAAATCTACCTATGTTATCTAATGTTAATTAATCGAGAAGCTCGTTTTATAATCATTTATCATTAAGCATAATCTATAAAATTAATGTAATAAAGTTAATGTAATAAAATATTGATTAGCTGTTATTACCCCATTGAAATCATCAGCTGTTTTTTTTATAAAAAATTTAGTCTATTCAAATAGCTCAATTTAAAAATTAATACCAATAATAAGTGTTGCTTTACTCTTTTAGCTTTATTGCCTTTAAGTCGAGGGTATTGGTAAATAACCTTGGGTTTTCAATCTTATCTAGCATCGAAAATTCGGGTAAACAATCGTCATCAACGTAGTCAGCAAAATCGCCAGCGGGATCAAAAACTAAAATATCTAATGCTAATCGATCAAGTCCATACAAACCACGGTGGATCATATCCGCCGAAAAAACTAATAAATCACCGGCCGTTAACTTTATTTCTTTACCGGTAGAAAGGTTTTCGCTGCTCACTCTGCCCTTTTCTTCTTGTCGAACATTAAATTCTTCTTCGTTATCCCAGCGTTTATGTGTTCCTGGCACTAATTCCATACCGCGCTCATCAAATAATGGCACACGTAAGTGAACAACTTGTGTCTCTTGAATAGCTTTTTTCTGTTCTTCAACCTCGTGATCATATTGACAATCTCGATGCCAAAAATCTTTTTGTGCTGGATTAACCGGGTTAAAAAACAATTGAGTATTCATAAAGGCTGGTTTTGCCGCTATAACAGACTCGACAACAGCCATTATTTTTTTTGAACTAATAAAATTGAAAAGCTTAACGCGATCGTCAAATGCTAAGTACTGACTGCCGGTGATCAAAGAAGAGTTGAACGCTTCTTCTTGATAAAATTTTGCGTGATCTTTTTTCCAAAGATCGTGAAATTTCAATACCACTTGTCTTAGGGCTGAAATTTCAGTGTCATTAAAATAATTTCTAATAACAAAGTAACCTTGGGCATCATAATGCCCCTGCAACTGACTTTGATTTTCTAACATTAACGGCTTTTACCTTGGCTTGACTGTTTAGGATTATATTTTGACGATTGATTAACGCTCATATCTCATCCACAGTTTGTAATAAACCGCATTACACTTAGCATTATCATCCATAATGCCGTCTCTATCACAATCGGAACCCGTCAAAGATTTAACAACATCAGTGCCATATTCGGCGATATCTTCTGGCTCAGGTTTAACTTCAATGGTGACTTTAGGGGAATGTTCGATGAATTCGCCAACGTCTTTGTATCGTGAGAATTGTTCTTTTGAAATAATATCACCGACATCAACTTTTTTCGCTTCGAAAGCGTAGACATCTGTTGCACTAAACAACAAGAATACAACAATAAAGACAGCTATAAATTTCATCAAATATGCCTAAAAGTTATTAAAATTAACATGCTGATTCACCTGAAAAGGCCACGCTATTATTTCACGCAAGTATTATAAAACACAATGTCACCGTTGTACCTTAGTGAAATTTATTAATCGTTAATAATTTCACTAATAGTTGGTTTAATTGAACATTTATTTTCAAAAAAATAAAAACCAAAAACAATAAACCATTGAATTAAAACAACTTATTCTTGGCGTAAACTTTGCTAAATAGATAACATCTTAATGTCGAAGGGAAATACAATGTTATTGGATATTCAATCACTTAGCCATCAATACCAAAGTGGCAAGCACACACAACTAGCAATCAAATCATTATCACTACAAGTTAGACCAGGGATTTTAGGCTTACTAGGCGCTAATGGCGCAGGAAAATCTAGCTTAATGCGTATTCTTGCTACGATAACAAAACCTAGCCAAGGAAAAATTTTATGGCAAGGACAAAACATTGTTAAATCACCACAATTATTGCGTAACGAACTCGGTTACCTGCCTCAATATTTTGGCGTCTATGACCAATTGTCGGCTATTGAATTTTTACAATACATGGCTGGCTTAAAAGGGTTAAATCAATCTTTAGCGACTCAAAGAATCGAGGATTTACTTGCTAAGCTCAACCTTACCCATGCTGCTCATATGCCATTGAAAGGTTATTCGGGGGGGATGAAACAGCGCATTGGCATTGCACAGGCTTTACTTAATGACCCTAAATTATTGATTATTGATGAACCAACTGTGGGTCTAGATCCACAAGAACGTGCCAATTTTCGCCAGTTATTAACTGAATTAGCCGATGATCGTTGCATTATTTTATCAACTCACATAGTCGCAGATGTTGAATCTATTGCTGACCAAATTGCGATTATGCAAACTGGGCAATTAATTCAATCAGCAACTCCAAAGGCACTACAAGAAAAAGTTGCCGATAAATGCTGGCAACTCACCACTAACTTGAATGAATTAAAACAAATTCAGCACGACTTTATTGTCAGCCACAGTGTGCGAAAAGACAACAAGGTCGAGTTAAATATTGTCGCTGAACACTGCCCTGATGCACGAGCAATACCAAGAGCGCCAACATTAGAAGATACGTATCTCTACTTTACCAGTAATAAGCGTGCTCGAACTGTTCTTGCGAGGGCATGTTAATGAATCAATTATGGCAATGTACGGTCGCTGATTTTAAACAACGAACACGCCAGCAAAGCTTTGTGGTTACTTTACTGGCGATGTCGGTATTAACCTTACTTTTTTTCCCTTCACTCGATGCTCAATATCAAACACTTATTATCAATGGTTATAGAGGTCTTTATAACAGTGCCTGGTTAGGTGTTTGTTTAGCGATGTTAAATGTTTTATTTTTACCTATTATTTGTTTTTATCTCATTAAGAATGGTCTTGAATTAGATCGAAAATCGATGACCTGTGAACTTATTGCTGCCACTCCTATGAGTAAGTTAACTTTTATATTCGCCAAATGGTGCACCAATGTTTTAATTTTGTTTACTATCGTATTGGTTATGCTGATCAGTTGTATTTTACTGCAACTTTATTATGGGGAAAATTATCAGATAGACCTTTGGGCGTTAGCTTGGCCCCAATTAGTCTTTGTTCTACCTGTGTTATTAGTTGTTGCTTCACTGGCGATAATGTTTGAATCAATAAAGTGGCTTAAGGGGGGCTTTGGCAATGTTGTTTATTTTTTCTTGTGGACCGGCTCTATTGTTCAAACCATTGAAAGCGTTTCAGGGGTTGGCGCAATACTTTCTGCTATAGAAACCGAGGTTGCAGAACGTTTTCCGTCACAAGCAGGCTCAACACATATTGGCGTAACGGTTGTTGATGAAGAAAATGCAGTAAACACTTTTCTTTGGCAAGGAATAGAGCCAACAGCACAGTATTTATCGAGTATTCTGCCGTTACTGATCATTTGCTTAAGCTGTTTTATTATTGCAGTAATCTTTTTTGATCGCTTTAGTCGAAACCCCGTACCTGAAACCAAACAAACCTCATGGCTAATAAACACCTTAACCCGTCAAGTGTTCAATCGACTCGATGCACTATTTACCATGCTAACCAAGCACTTTGCTTTTACTCGCTTATTACGTTTAGAACTAAAATTATTATTAAAAAGCCATTCGATTTACTGGCTGTTAGGTCTTTTAACGTTAAATATTATTCAACTATTTATTAGTCAGCAATTACTGGTTAGCATATTTTTACCGCTGTCATGGTTATGGTGTGTTTTAGTGCTTTCACAGCTCGGCCAAGTAGAAAAACAAGCAAATACGGTTGAGTTAATCACCTACAGTAAAAAGTCAGCGCTATTGCAAAGTTTAGCGAGCTACTCTGCTGCATGGATATTATTAGCATTGGCAAGTTTGGGTAGTGTACTTAGATTTGCGGCGATAGCCGAGTGGCTGTTAATCATACAATTAATTATAGCCATTTCATTTACCGTATCCCTAGCTTATTTTTGTGGGGTATTGACCGGCACAAAGCGAATGTTTGAAGTGCTATACCCGGCAATTTGGTATATGGGACCGATTCAAACAGCACTATATCTAGACTTTTTTGGCGTTAATAGCACCATGAGTTGGCAAGCAGGCATGCCTTATTATTATGCTGCTCTCGCAATTGGCTTAATGTTGTTAACAGTACGCGCTAAAAGTAGCCGTTAATTTATTAACGGTTGTTTACACTAAGATATCGATTTAAAAAGGATAACGATTGAACTCATCAGCCGTTAGCCTTAACATTCGATTATTGTTTCCCGGTCTATTTAAATAAAGGCCGATTGAACCATGCTTATTTAAGCTAATTTTCCTCAAAAATATCGACTTAATAATCCAGGGAGCCTTTTGTGCCATCTTCTTTTACCAGTAAACTGCCCAATCTAGATACCAGTATTTTCACAGAAATGTCGATGATGGCAAATCAATATCAGGCAATTAATTTGTCGCAAGGTTTTCCTGAATTTGATACTCCAGAATTTTTAAAAGATAAAATAAACTTAGCCATTAGTGAAGGTAAAAATCAATACTCACCCTCAAACGGTTTACCTGAGTTATTAACGCAAGTTGCCGCTATGGTGCATCGACAGTATCAAACAGATTTAACCACTGCACAAAAACTTAATGGCTTAAAAAACGTTACAATAACCTCCGGGGCTACCGAAGCACTATGGGTTGCAATACAAACGCTGGTTCGCCCAAATGATGAAGTTATTATTTTTGATCCCGCTTATGATTCTTATGAGACAGCCATTGAACTTGCTGGTGGAGTTTGTCGCCATGTCGCACTAGATGCGCCTAACTATGCAATAAACTGGTCCTTAGTTGAGCAAACAATTAATGAAAATACACGTGCCATTATTATCAACAGCCCACACAACCCAACGGGTTCAATACTGAGTGCTGCAGATCTTACTAGCTTACAAGTTTTGCTTGAGAAATATGATTTATATGTAATAAGCGATGAAGTATACGAACACATGACGTTTGACGGCTTACGTCATGAAAGTATTTTACGTTACCCTGATTTGTTTAAACGCGCCTTTGTCGTCTCTAGTTTTGGTAAAACCTTTCATTGCACCGGCTGGAAAATGGGTTATTGCGCCGCACCTGATGCGCTTACGGTCGAGTTTAGAAAAATTCATCAGTACGTTACCTTTTGTTCATTTACCCCGGCACAAATAGCTATAGCGCAAATGCTAAAACAGCACCCCGAGCATATCACCGAGTTATCAAATTTCTATCAGCAAAAAAGAGACTTACTGATCAATGCACTAAAAGACTCTCGCTTTAAAATGCTACCGTCAAAAGGTACTTATTTTTTATTGCTTGATTACTCTGCAATCTCAGCACTTAATGATCGTGAATTTTGTCATTGGTTAACCCAAGAAGTTGGTGTTGCCGCCATTCCATTGAGCCCCCTGTATCCCGCTGACAAAAGGGAGTCTTATCATCAAAACAATAAAGTAATCAGACTTTGTTTCGCAAAAAACGACGATACCCTACTTAAGGCCGCAGGAATATTATGTCAACTTTAACCATAGCCGCAGTGCAGTTCGATATTAGTTGGTTAGACAAACAAAGCAATTTTGATCGTTTAGAGCAACTTTTCAAAGATCACTTTACTGACCATGCGGCTGCCGATTTATTATTGCTACCAGAAACATTTTCAACCGGTTTTTGTATTAATAGAAAAGATGTGCAAGAGCCAGAAGATGGTGGCTCTGCTCTACATTGGTTAAAAAAAATAGCAAAGCAATATAACTGTGTAGTGGCTGGCACGGTTTTAGTGAGCCAAAATGATAAAAAAGTGAATCGTTTTTATTGGGTCTTTGCTGATGGTAGGGTTGAACATTATGACAAGCGCCATTTGTTTCGTTTAGGTAAAGAGCAAGACTTTGTTGAGCAAGGCCAGCACAGAAAAACAATCAACATTAGGGGTATAAAAATACTGCCTTTGGTTTGTTATGATTTGCGCTTTCCTGTTTGGTCGAGAAACCGCCAAGATTATGATCTTATGGTCAACGTTGCTAATTGGCCTGCTCCACGTCGTCATATATGGGATACCTTATTAAAAGCCAGGGCAATGGAAAATCAAAGTTTTGTCGTTGGAGTTAATCGTATCGGACCAGATGGTAACGATATGCCTCACTCTGGTGGCACAACTTTCATTAATTTTGATGGTGAAAACATACTTTCTGCCACTGATCACCAACAACAAATCATCACAACCCAACTCGACTTCAGCAAACTTGATAAATTTAAAAATCAATTCCCCGCCTTTTTAGATGCAGATAAATTTGAGTTGTATTAAAAACCAGTCGATTTATTCTCGTAACCCAAAGCCGTTTATTGTTATAAACAAGACAAACCTAAAACAACATTATAAGTGGTTAAGTTGTTTTAGGTTTTTATACATTTTGATCATCTAACCTGAATTACTAGCAAACCAGCTCATTTAATTCACTTTTCTTTGAATTAACTGAATAAAATATATACTCTTTATGGCTAATTAAAGTTCGCCTATAAAACAAATTATAATAATTAAGCGTTTTTATAACTGGAGCATATAAGTAAATGAAGCGACTACTCGCGTTATTCCTCATCTCTGGCAGTTGTCTTGGTCAAGACTATATTAACCAATACACCAGCCATGCAGAAATGTTAAAACAATTAAAACAACTGGGTGTTCAAACTCAGCAAATTGGTACTTCACGATCAGGAAAGTCAATAATCGTGGCTCAATTTGGTGATAAAAGCTCACCAGCAATTTTGGTTACTGGCAACGTTGATGGCGATTATTTAGTCGGTACTGAACTTGCGATGCGCCTAATCGAGGATCTAAAGTCAGGTAAAGTCACCCGAAATGGTAAAAGTATATTTATCGTACCTATGCCAAACCCTGATGCAACAAGTTTTATACTGGGTAAAAATGGTTATTCAACGACCTTTAATCACTTAAAAACAGATGACGATAACGACCTAAAAATAAATGAAGACGGTCCTAATGATCTCAACAACGATGGTTTTATTTCTCAGTTAAGGATCTCAGACAGTTCTGGCCCATACAAAGCTAGTGAACAAGATGCCAGTTTATTAGTAAAAGTTGATCGCCTCAAAAACGAAGCAGGTCAATACCGTTTACTCAATGAAGGAAAAGATGACGACGGTGATGGTAAATTAGATGAAGATGGCTATGGCGGAACAGCAATAAATAAAAACTTTACCTATAACTATGACTATTTTGGTATTGGCTCTGGTGTTAATCAAGCATCTGAACCTGAAACGCGTGCCTTAATAGATTTTGTTATCGATCATCAAAATATTTTAATGACCGTTAATTTTTCTAAATACGACAACCTCCATGAAAACTGGTCGGCTAATAAAGTACTGGTAAGTGAATATAAACGTCCACTGGAAGCCTTTGATAAAATGCCTAAAGAAGATGTTGACGGTTATAAATTATTTACTCACCTATGGCAGCAAGCCCATAAAGACTGGCAGGTAAAAGCAGAAAACCGTGGTCGAGGTACTTTTCACGACTGGGCCTATTTTCACGGTGGTCGTTGGTCAATAGCCACCAATGGCTGGAATTTTAAGCAAATAACCATTGCCCAATCAGCTGACGTAGAAAAAAACAAAGAGGCTGATGTTGAAAAAAACAAAAACACATCAGCAAGCGAAGATACCAAAGAAGCTCGTTTGGTTACTAACGCCAAGGAAAAAAATCTACAAGGGGCGATTATACCGTGGACAAATATTTCACACCCAGACTTTGTAAATGAAAAGGTGGAAGTGGGTGGTTTTCGACTTGCCTATTTAAATAATCCTGATATTAGCGTATTTGCTGAAACTAAAAGTTCGGAATATATTACTTCCTTAACCACACTTTTTCCTGAGCTTAACGTGAGCCAGAGCGTAAAAAAAATAGGTAAAGATCTTTATCGAGTGACCTTAAAAATAAAAAACATCGGTAAACTTCCAACACAAAGCGCCATGGGTAAACTCACCCGTTGGATGCTTCCCGTAAGAGTTCAGTGGAATTTACCCAAAGAACAATTTATTGGTGGTAGCAAGCGGACATTATTAGCGCCTATCGCCGCTCATGGCGGTCAACAAGAAATCAAGTGGCTGATCAATACCAAAGGCTTCAATGATGCCTCATTTGAAGTATCTTCACCTGTCATCGATGCGGTGACACAAACCGTTAATTTTGGAGCTTAATCATGAAAAAAATATTGCTCACCTGCATTTTAACGGCCACAGCTTTGTTAACTATAACGGCACAAGCCGCAGACAAACTCACTGGATTACAGGCATTAGGTGCGCCTTTAGACCCAAAAGTAGATATTCGCTGGAATCGTTTTTATGACTCAGAAAGTACTATAACGATACTCAAAAAAATAAATAAAGCTTACCCTAAACTTACTCGACTGGAATCTATTGGTCAGTCTTACGAAGGTCGTGATATTTTTGTTATTAAAATTACCAATTATAACAACGGTGATGATACGACAAAACCGGCGATGTATATTGATGGCAATATTCACTCTAATGAGATTCAAGGTACAGAGGTTTCTCTTTATACCGCTTGGTATTTAACTGAAAGCTACGGAAAAGTGAAGTGGATCACCGAGCTACTTAACGATAAAGCTTTCTATATTGTCCCTACAATTAATCCTGACGGGCGTGACTGGTTTATGAAGCAGGCTAATACTGCGCACTCTCCTCGTTCGGGCATGGTACCTACTGACAACGATCTTGACGGTGAAATCGATGAAGATGGTCCAGAAGATCTCAATAATGATGGCCATATTACTCGCATGCGCATTAAAGATAAGGTACGTGGTACTCATAAAGAAGACGAGAAATACCCAGGTTTAATGGTACCTGTTGCAGAAGGTCAAACTGGCGATTACCGCATGTTAGGAGCTGAAGGATACGACAACGATGGTGACGGTCTTGTCAACGAAGATGGTAAAGGGGTTTACGAATATGATCCTAATCGTGATTGGGCCCATGAATGGGAGCCAGCTTATATTCAAAGAGGTGCACGCCGTTACCCTTTTTCATTAAAAGAAACCAGTGCAGTGGCTAAATTTGTTAAAGCTCATCGTAATATTGCTGCCGCGCAAAGTTACCATAATACCGGTGGTATGATTTTACGTGGTCCGGGTAAAGCCAATAACAAATATACCCGTTCTGATATTAGCGTCTATGATTTTATCGCCAACCAAGGTGAGCAAATACTACCCAATTATCGCTACCTCGTCGCTTGGAAAGATCTTTATCAAGTCTACGGTGGAGAATTTGATTGGTTTTATGGCAACAACGGTATTATGGCATTTACGAATGAACTTTGGACATCGGCTAATATGTTTCGCCCAAACGATAAAACAAGCGATAAATTAGGCAATCAAAATCACAATTTCAACAAGCATATTTTATTTGGTGATGCTTTTGTTCCTTGGACTAAAGTAAAGCATCCAATTTATGGCGATATAGAAGTTGGCGGTTTTAAGAAGAATTTTGGTAGAACGCCCCCTTCTTTCCTATTAGAAGAAGAAGCACACCGAAATATGGCCTTTACCTTATTTCACGCCTACCATATGCCACAGTTAGAAGTAACTCGTTCATCAACGCGCAAGCTCAGTAATGGTTTGTATGAAATAACGGTTAATATTGCTAATGAGCGAGCAATTCCGACAAGATTATCACAAGACATTAATAATAATTTGTCGTTTGAAGACCGCATATCGATTCTCTCGGATGACTTTTCAATATTAAGTGGGTTAACCGTTATTAGCGAAGGTGCCAACACACATACTGACCACGACTTAAACCCAGCAACGATTAAGGTCGCCACGCTTGCGGGTCACTCAACAACCATAGTGAAATGGATTGTCGATGGCAAAGGGACTTATAAAGTGACAGTAGACTCAGAAAAAGGCGGCAAGCACAGTAAAACGTTTAAGTTTTAACAAAGAATATAAAGGTAATATTCTGCTAATAACATAGTAATGTAAAACCGGCCTCTGTCGGTTTTTTATTAGCCGTTATTTAACACTTCTCCCCTCTAGTGAAGTGCTAAAAATATTATAATACGCCTTACATACGAAACAGCATTGTTGGCATCAAAGCTTAGTCATCTTAAGCTGCTGACTTAATGATTGATCAGTTAATAAAAATTATTATTTCTTAGTCGTTAATACCTGATAATATTTGATAACTTAGTCTATTTTCAAAAAATTAAAATAAAATAAGAAGTCTTTTATGAATAATATGAAAAACATCATCACCAGTCTTTTGTTAATAATGATACTGGCCGCATGTTGCGGAATAGATCCCGCATTAAACACTATTGATAGATTTATTACTAAACAAGCGGTTGATAAAACAAACCCTGCTTGGAAAACGACGTTAAGTAAACCGCCATTACTGACCTTCACCCAAGGGAAAGATTACTTTTGGGAGCTGCAAACAAACCAAGGTAATCTGACCATCAAGCTATTCACTGACTCTGCGCCTATGCATGCTTCTAGTACTATTTACTTAACTAAATTGGGTTTCTATGATGAGCTAAATTTTCATCGTGTTATTCCTGGCTTTATGGCACAAGGTGGCGATCCATTGGGTAATGGCACGGGCAACCCAGGTTATAAATACGATGGCGAATTTAATAGTGACATAGGCCACAGTGAACCGGGTATGTTAAGTATGGCAAATTCAGGTCCAAGCACTGATGGCAGTCAATTTTTCATTACTTTTAACGCGACACCTCATTTAGACGGTAATCATACTGTTTTTGGTAAAGTAGTGACTGATTTAGAAGATAGCTTAACTAAAATTGAAGCCTTAGGTAGCCGAAGAGGTAAAACTAGAGAAGCGGTCAACATCATTAAAGCGTCAATCCGTATCGCCGACAAAGAATAACTTAATATTAATTCTTGCTGATCACATCAGATTGACCGGTGAGTAATAATCGCTTATTGGTGTTATCGGCAGATCAAAAAATTAATGTTCAAGATATGCATTCACGCTTAAAAGCCATGAATAAAACAGTCTTCACCTTGATATAAGTAAACATTATTATGTCTCAAGAAAAATAACTCACCTTTACTAAATGGCTATTATTTATTAACAAATTAAGATAGCCATTAACGTTTCTTTCTGACCATTTATTGTTCTACATCATATTTTTATTAAAGTTGAGTACTATAATATTTTTTACAATGTATTAACGTAAAGAAAGGTCACTAATGAAAGCAGCTGTTATTCATCAATTCAAAGACAAGCTCGAGATTAAACAACTTGATAAGCCTACAATTTCGAGTCATGAAGTTTTAGTAAAGGTTCATGCTTGTGGTGTATGTCATACCGACTTACATGCGTGTCATGGTGACTGGCCAGTAAAACCTAAGATGCCACTTGTTCCAGGCCATGAAGGTGTTGGAGAAATCGTTGAAGTAGGCGAGCAAGTTAAGCACCTTAATCTTGGTGACCGTGTAGGTATTCCATGGTTATATAGTGCTTGTGGATATTGTGATTACTGCTTATCTGGTAATGAAAACCTCTGTTTGTTACAGCAAAATGCAGGGTACTCTGTTGATGGGAGTTATGCTGAATACTGTAAAGCAGATGGCAACTATGTTGTAAAAATACCAGACGAGATTAGCTATGTAGATGCTGCCCCCTTGTTTTGCGCAGGTGTTACAACTTATAAAGCATTAAAAGTATCTACGGCTAAACCAGGTGAATGGGTAGCTATTTTTGGTATTGGTGGCTTAGGGCATTTAGCTGTGCAATATGCTGTAGCAATGGGCTTAAATGTCATCGCTATTGATACTGGCACTGAAAAATTGAAATTGGCTAAAGATTTGGGTGCCTCTTTTTGTTTAGATTTCAAGTGTGATGATGTTGTAGCAAGAGTTTTAGCTGAAACAGGCGGCGTTCATGCCAGTATTTGTACCGCTGTTAGTAAAAGTGGCTTTGAACAAAGTTACCAAGTTATTCGTCGTGGGGGTAAGTGTGTACTAGTTGGCTTACCCGCCGAAGATATGCCGTTACCTATATTTGATACTGTTTTAAATGGTGTTAGCGTTGTCGGCTCTATTGTGGGTACGCGTAAAGATTTAGTTGAATGCTTAGATTTTGCCGCTAGAGGAAAAGTTAAAGCGATCACCATTGAAAAGTCACTAGAAGATATTAATGATATCTTTGAAGATATGATCAACGGCGAAATTACCGGTCGAGTGGTTATGAAGTTTTAATCATTTCTATCTAGCTATTGGCATTTGCAACTAACGCAGCAATATCTTTGGTAATTTGAGTTGGAAAATTACAATCACCGTTTATTAGCCCAATAACCGATATATCTAAACTCGATGCATAAAGCACAATTAATCGTTATTAATAAATAAAAAAACCGGCAGATGCCGGTTTTTTATTTTTAACTACATGCGTTATTCTTATTAAGTTATTTGTAATATTCAATAAGATAATAACGAATATTTATTAAAGTGAGCTTAAACGCAATTTATTGAAAAACCTCATCTATTGCAATCACTTCAACATTTTTAGACGGCAGTGTTAGCTTGTAACTTTCAATGATTTTATCTGTCGCTAAAAGCTCTGCTGGCTTATCACTGTTATATGTTAACGGTGATACTTGTTCAGACAACAAACGTTGCTTCATGTCTTTACCATCGCCTGAAATGAAAACATAATGAATATCATCTGTTTGTAAGTTTTCTTTGATAACACGATTAACATCATCTAATGATAGTTTTGCAAATTGATCGCGAACGTACTTAACAAACTCTTCTGTTTGATAAAACTCACTATCAAGTGCATAACCTAACTGTTGATCTTGGCTGGCCACTAATTGCGGTGCATAGTTCGTTAAGTAATTACGTGTTGCTTGAAAGTCTTTTTCGCTCATGCCCTTTTCAATCAAGTTGTCCAATTCATACAAAGCGGCACGCGTTGCGAAATGAGCATCATTATTTGAACGTAAAGGACGTAACCACACTTGAAAAATTTGACTAGAACGACCTAAATTTGCATCAGGTTTAGTTTGGTACATCCCTCGTGGAAAATATTCAATATAAGAATAATCTCCATAGTTCATACCACGCGCTTGACGAATTTGTTGATACAAGTAGCTGTTAGAACTACGATGTTCACCAAAGTATGAACGCACTAACCAAAGTGCCGCCCAGTCTTTATCACTGCGTATAGTATCAATGGGAAAACCAAAAGATACCGCTGTAGATTGCGCACTTTTTTCTATAATTGTCGCATGATGACCTTTTAAAACGGGTGCTTTAGCAATTGTTAAGCGCTTTTCATCACCGACGGGTAAAGTCGCTAAATCTGTCATTAATTGTGCTTTTAAAGCACTAGGCATAGCGCCAGTTATACCTAAGTTTAATTTTGCTTGGGTAAGTTGGGTGTTGTAGAATGCTTTAACATCTTCAAGAGTAATTGCGGCTAAGTCAGACAAATCACCACTATTGTAGTTTTCGTAAACATGCCCTTGATAAAGTTCGCTATAAAGCACCTCTTTACCTAATTCTTCATCATTAGAAGATTTAAGACCTGATTTAATACCGTCAACAAGCTCTTTTTTCAGACGCTTAAAATCGTCTTCACGCCATCCTGGATTCAATAATTGATCGCTAATAAGTTCGTACCACTGAGTAGCATTATCTTTATGCACCCGGCCAGTAAATGACATCATTTCTTTATCAAGCTGCGACGAAAAACGTCCAGCTAAAGGGTATAAACCTTTCTTAATATCTTGATAGCTTTTTGTTGCCGAGCCGCCTTGAGTTAACATACGAGCGGTTAAAGCCGCTACCCCTTTTTTACCGGCTGGATCTGCTGCAGCACCGGTATAAAATAAGAAGTTAACATCAATCAACGGTGAGTCATTGGTCTTATCTAATACCGCAAACTGTGGAGTACTCGGCTGCGAATTTTTCATGACTATTTTTGCAACGGCGCCATTTAAGTCAACTTCTTGTTCGAAGTCGGCAATCTCATCTAATGCTGATAAAGTCACTGTTGTGCGGTTTTCATCAATAAAGTATTCATTAGCAATACGTTGAATATCTTCAGCTGTAATATTGTCAAAGCTATTATAGAGGTGATTAATCGTTTCGGGATCGCGGTCAAAATGCATATAACTCGCCAATGTTGAAGCGATAGACTCTGATGAATCTAAACTATTAACAAAACTATATTTTAAGTTAGACTTTAAGTTATCAAGTTTTTCTGAAGAAACGAGCTCAGTTCTTACTTGTGCGTAAGTACGGTTTACTGCATCACGAACCGTTGCTAGGTCTTTTTCATCATTCACTTTGATAAATACGTGACGTAAGCCAGCATCTTTTGTTTCAGGGTTGTAGTTAAACATTTGGCTAGCCAACTGCTTATCAACAACGAGTTCTTGATACAATGCTGAGTTATTGGAAAAATACAATTCAGAAATTAAATCTAAAGCCGCGCGATCTTTTTTCTTGGGTTGCCAATCAGCACCTTTATAAGAAACGAGTAACCAGTGACCCGGTAAGCCATCGAATTTTTCATGAACATATTTCGCAGCTTCCTGTTTTGGCTCAGGTGCTATAGTGCTAACAAAATCACCTTTTTGCCAATTTCCCCAATGCTTCTCGACCATGGCCATTGTTGCTTCTGGTTCAACATCACCGACAATTACTAAAGAAACGTATTCTGGCTTATAGAATTGTTTAAAGAACTGTTCACCATATGCAACTTGATCAGGCATTGCTTCTACATCTTCAAAGAAGCCCATAGTGGTATGCTTATAAGTATGAGTATCGAATGCTTCTTTTCGCACCGCCGCTAACAACTTTCGAGTTGGACTAGCATTATTTTTTAAATACTCACCTTTTACCGTTAAGGCTTCTGTTTTAAATTGTGCTTCGGTGTACTTTAGGTTTTTAAAGTGATCCGCTTGAATCTCTAATACTTTATCTAAATGATCTTTAGAAAAATCTAAATGATAGTTAGTATAATCGTTGGTGGTGTAAGCACCGTTATCAACACCGGCATTTTTAAATAAATCGGCATAAACAGCTTGTGGAAATTTTTCTGAACCTTTAAACATCATATGTTCAAAGAAGTGGGCAAAACCTGTTTTACCTACTTCATTTTCATCACGAGAACCTACAGAAACGGGGATTTGTACTGAAACAAGATCTGGATAGTCTGTTTTTACCACTAAGACACGTAAACCATTAGCCAACTCTTTGAACAAGTATTTTTGGCTAAAGACTTTGTTTGCACTCTCTTGGCTTGATTGCTGTGACATACTATTGCCAGAGTCGTTGCTGGTTGCCATACAGGCGGATAACGTTAAACTTGCAGCTATGACAGCCGCTAAATATTTCTTTTTCATCATAGTTCCCTTTATTTTTATTGCTGTATTTTATGTAACTCTGAGAAATTTTTCATTAAATTTTTGAGGATAAGCCACGACATCATGTAACAAAATAAGTACGGGTCATAAATAAAGAAATAAAATGGGAAGGCAATTATTTTATAACCAATTAACGTTTCTAAAATATCTTCTCAAGTCGGCTCAAATAACAAACCCAATAATATTATCGGGTTTGTCTCCATAAATAGGTATGGAGTAAAACATTTTTTCTTGTGCTTATGAAAAAACTCTCTGATTCGACGTTCACGCATACTATAGATATATGAGCGATAGTGTCATTAGTAGATATTAGCTCTCACCTCCATGACGAGAATGTAAATACAGATTAATCGTTAATAAAGATAAAAGAACCAACCAAATATGGGAATAGCTATAGGTAAAACAATCAAGATGCCCACACTTCGATAGACTTTAGCTTTAAAAAACACACGACTCACCGATGGCATATCTTTCCTTGAAATAGTTAAGCCAAAAAATGGCTTTAACAATGGTAGCCGACGAATAGCTTCATAACTAATAACACATATAGATAATGTTCCTACCAAAACCAGCACTGCTTCTACAGCTCCGCCAAGCTCGAATGGGCTGAGTAATGAACCAATACAGATAATCAACGTTTGATGTAAAATATATACGGGATATACCGCAGGATTAAGGTATTGAATCACCTTGTTTTCTTTATTTAGGTAAGTATAGGCATAGCCAAATATACTCACTAACCACAACC
The DNA here is from genome assembly GCF_014077345.1 of Colwellia sp. BRX8-4. Lineage (NCBI taxonomy): Bacteria > Pseudomonadati > Pseudomonadota > Gammaproteobacteria > Alteromonadales > Colwelliaceae > Colwellia > Colwellia sp. BRX8-4. The sequence continues at coordinate 6,442 of NZ_JACGVS010000003.1, read as the reverse complement.
ACTTATTCGCTGCTGACGCTAAACTAAAAATAATTTCCATTTGACTATTTATAGCAACACTTTCATCCAAATAAATAGTTTGATAGCGATAAATAAGAAGCATATAACTAATAGCAGCAAGCCCTAATGCTAGCTTTCTTACTTTCTGCATTGCTAACCACCAGCCTTTCTGATTTGCAATTAAGAAACCCGTAATAAAGAAGGTAAAGCCTGTGGCCTGGCGTAATCTATCACCTTCGAGTTGTTTAAAAACAAAATAGTCAAGTGCAAACAGTATAAGCAAAGGGATAATTAACACACTGTACTGGCCAACTGCATCGCTATACTTTTTAACCGCTTTTGATATTACAGGTAAATACAGTAAGGGTTGAAGAACTATCAGCACCAAAGTAAAAGCCCATAACTCTCTTAAATACCATAAATGATTAACATCGATATGTGGCAATATTCCCGATTTATATTTATCAAAAATGGGGTTGTCTAAATCGAAAAAGATTTGCCAAAATTGCCAGAAAGTTAATTCCATATCGCCATTAAATTTCATTTCAAAATACAGTTGTGGCGGTACTATAAATAGAATACCAAAGGTTAAAGGTAGTAATAAACGTATGGTTCTACTTGTTAAGAAATTACCTATGGATAGTTTTTGCAGGAGAAAATAAGATGCAATACCTGAAATCATCCATATTAATGCCATACGCCATGGTTGAACCACTAGCATAAGGTTTGCCAAAAAATTGCTTTGGTAATTACTTTTGATATGCCACTCCCACCCAGCAACATAAAGCATGCATGTGTGATATAAAATTAATAGTCCAAACGCAAAAACTCTAAGGTGATCTATATCGAATCGTCGGTTATTATTGCTCTCTAAATTTATGTTCATAAGTCAGCCTTTGCGATTTTAAGAAGACTATTTAATCAATTCACAGTAAACTCATCAACACCTAAGTAATTGAATCTACTGTTTTTGTGATAAGAGGCAAGCTGATGTGATAAGATTTTACGCATCACTTTTAAGGAATTTTTAATTTGCTACACCCGTTATATGAAAAGTATCAAAAACAGCTTGAAGTATCATATTGGTTACTTATTGGTACGATTACCGCACTGGTCAATAGCTTCTCAGTCCTTGACGATTATCAGCGCCGAGGGTTGTCTATTGAGCGATGGCAGCCATTTGTTTGGGAATTTTCTAGCCAAATTTCAATCTTTATTTTGATTCCTATACTGTTTTATATAGACAAAAAACATCCAATTAATATTAGTAAAATTAAACAGAGTCTTTTATTACACCTTCCGCTTTCTATAGTCTTCTCTGTATTACATGTTTATCTAATGATAGCTTTACGACACTTTTATTATTATTTCAGTCAAAGCACTTATGATTTTGGAGACTGGTCAGTAGAACTGATTTATGAATATCGCAAGGATTTAGGCAGCTATATTTCAATCTTAGCTACATTTTATATCTATAGATTCATTATCAGCCGACTACATAATGAAGCAAGAGAAATAGAGGTTGGTGAAGGTCCACAAGGCTCAATTTATGTAGAAAGATTAATTGTAAAAAAAATAGGTAAAGAATTTATTATTAGGGTGAGCGATATTACTTGGGTCGAAGCATCAGGCAACTATATGAATTTGCATATTGGTGAGAGTTGTTATCCAATTAGAACGACAATGGCTGATTTGGAAAAAAGGTTAGATCCACATCAATTTGTAAGAATTCATCGTTCTACAATGGTAAATTTGGACTTAGTTAAAGAAATTATCGCGTTAGAAACAGGTGATTTTTTATTAACGCTAAATAATGGGCGTCAACTGAAGTTATCACGGCGTTATCGTGATGAGGTAAATACTCGGCTCGCTGGGTAGTGGGATTAACTATGCCACCCATAAGATGAGTAACTATGCCACCCATGATTAACTCTGCCACCCATAATAGTGATTAACTATGCCACCCATAATAATGGCCAAGTTCTTTGCACACTTAAATAGGTATTATGTTTATTATGTGGAGTAAAACTAATCTGAGTTAATCAACTTCTCTATTTCAATCATATTGTCTAATATGAGGTCAACGACCTAAAGGCTCACGCTGTGCGTAAAATAACTTGATGCGTTCTACTTGTATCTAGATTAACTCTTTTGGTCGTTTTGTAAGAGCTTTGAAATGGTTCGATATAATAGATTCATATCTACAGGCTTAGGGATAAAATCATTCATTCCGTTTGCTAGGTAGTGTTCTATATCACCTTTCATTACGTTTGCGGTGAATGCAATTATGGGCTTATTAAATTGCTTATTTCTGAGTTCAATACTTGCTGTAACACCATCCATTTCTGGCATTTGAATATCCATTAATATAATGTCAGGGGTAAAATCAAAGGCTAAGTCTACGGCTTCTCTACCATTATTTACACAGTGCAATAATGCATGAGTCGGCTTTAACATGGCACAAATTATTTTTTGATTAATTCTATTATCTTCTGCAATTAATATTCTTTTATTTGACCAGTCTGGTGCTAAGTCGTTACCAATAAATTTTGGATCTTTAGCTGCCACTAAAGGTGAGATAATAGATCTAGATTTAGATTTAATTGTAAAAATGAATGTTGACCCTTCCCCTTTTTTACTGGTGACAGTTAAGTTACCTCCCATTAATGTTGCTAAGCGTTTTGCAATTGATAGACCTAGCCCAGTTCCACCAAACTTCCTAGTGATCGATGCGTCTGCTTGGCTAAAATTTTGAAAAAGGTTGTTGATTTCTTCTGTGCTCATACCTATACCTGTATCCACCACTTCTGAAGTTAGGTACGACACTCCACTGATGCTCTTTTGAGTGATATAAACATTAATAGCGCCAGTATCAGTAAACTTAGTTGCATTGGTTACAAGATTAAGTAATACCTGATAAAAACGAGTAGGATCACCTGTCCACAACGTATTTTCACTGGTTTTATTGATGAAATTGAGCGATATACCTTTCATATCTATATCTAACTCTACGTTTGAGTAGATTGAATCTAGAATAGGCTGTAGTTCAAATTCAATATTTTCAATATCTAATTTATTTGCTTCGATTTTTGAAAAATCTAAAATATCATTCAAAATTCTTAATAAATTTTTGGCTGAAAAAATGGCGGTGTCGATCAGGGTGTTTTGTTTTTCGTTGGGATGTTCTAAACGCAATAACTGCATCACTCCCAATACACCATTCATAGGGGTTCTTATTTCATGAGACATATTAGCTAGAAACTGCGATTTTATTTCACTAGCTTCTTCTGCTTTAATTTTTTCAGCTTCGTAAGCCTTTGTTCTTAATTTAACTTGTTTATCTAACTCAGTTAATGATTGTTGATACTGAGAAGACATAAATGTCAGCACAATATATAAATTTGTCGCGACAAAAATAGTAGTACCCAACATGAGTAACCATGCATTAACAGAAGTGTGATACTCCTCAGCATTGACTATATAAGTAAGATGGCCGGTAATATAAGCAATGCCAATAGACGTAATAATGATAAATCCAACAGCAATACTAATTAATGCCGAAATACGATTAAAAAGCAGACTGCATAAAGCAGTGTACATAATCATCAGTAATATCCCTGCACCAAATAAGCCAAATTGAATCATGCCGCCAATTGCTAATAATAGAAAACAACTAGTAATGAAATAAGCTTTTATTTTGTAGAAGACTTGCTGACGAAAAAATAATATAGCTGCTGAAATAAGGTACATACTAATTTGAATGCCCATGATGGGCTGGAAACCAATATTAAAAATTCTAAGAAGAGAGCCAATTAAGGCCGGAGTGGAAAATATTATAATCACTAATAGTAATCGATTAGCCAGATGATTATTAATTTCCATACTCGGTGTGTTTAACATTAATTGACGGCCTTAAAAAAGAATCTTTTATATGTGAACAATATTAACTTAATTGTATTTGTGTATAGCCATTTAAGCAAAATTTGAAGTAATGTTTAAATTACTATGCCACCCATAATAACAATAAATAATGATGATAAGCCATTTCTTGTCTTTTTAGCTTATAACAATACCTATTGATAAGGTAAAGCGAGTTTCTATAGTCCTTTATCGCAACTACCTTCTTAAAACATCAAATGATAGCCGAGTTAAACCCACCACTCTAAAATAGTAGTAAGGTTACGTCTTATTCATAAAGAGCGTTATGCGCTATTCAAGCAAGCCTGAGCATTCGCTATACCATGTGTTCGCTGCAAACCAACATGCTCACTAAATTCACATAAATGCTCAGCAGAACCAACAGCACCTGTGAAGATAGTTTCAAAATCCGTCGTAAGCTTTAGCCAACTTTCATCATTGATGTGTAACCTCGCGAGGATAGTTGCGCTAGTAGTGTCGATGGCGCCTCTTTTATCATCACGCAGGAGGCGTCCTGTTTCATCAACCAGAGTTAAGTAATCTTGTAAGCTAAAATAAATACCCGCGCCAGTTGATTCTTGATGGGGTTCATTACCCATAAAAGGTAATAAACAGGTCGGTTGCTCACCGGTTATAGCCGCTTTAATGCGTCGTTGAATACTGGTGAAGTCAGAATGCTCTGGGGTAACTGAAATACCTGCTCGTATAGGGTTTAAATCAACATATGCCATACACGACAGTAACGCCCCTTCATCAAGCAGTGCTTGTGATTTAAAGCGCCCTTCCCAAAAGTGTCCGGTACATTGGTCTTCTCGGTTAGCTTGTCGGGCTATCGGCTCGTTCAATGAGCGCATAAACCAACTGATATCAATTAAACGCTGCTTATATATCTCAGCCGTACTTTCAACCGTCGCTAATTGAAACTTATCAAGCGGTTGTTTGTTCGAATATTTTTGAGTTAATAAGGTCCCTTTGAATAATTGATGCCAACGTTGCAATACCTCATCGGTTGACCAGCGCTCTATTAGCTCACTATCGACATGCAAGACAATATGTAAATGATTATGCATGACACCATAAGCACAGATATCTATCGAAAATACCTCAGATAATGTAAATAATCGCTTTTCAATCCATCTGCGTCGATGCTCAAAACTGACACCCGTCTCCTTATCTACGCCACACAAAAAAAGCCTTGTGTACCGTTCGACTGCAAATGTGATAATAAGGTGTATCCAATAAACTAATTTGTTGTGAACGAGGCTTAGGCATAACAATCACCCGACTGAATAAAGGTAACTTAAGTCTAGTTTATTGAACGAAACCTGCATAAGTTATTATGGGTGGCCTATTAGGAAGGAATAAGCGTCTCGAACAAAAACTGCATAAGTTATTATGGGGGTCTATTAAGAGATTTTGTGACTATTTTGTCAGTGAACGCTATTCGAAAAAGCAAACATTTAAATGTTTCGTCTTGCACAACAGCAAGCCAGTCAGAGGAAAAATAGATACCCTAACTGGCATTTAAAGCAACCAATAGTAATGCATTTTGGGCTATTTTACTTCAATTAACACTTCGTTGTGGCGAAGCCATGGGATAGTGAAAGGACCATTGTAGGCTGCGTTAATAGGCTCGCTAACTGCGGTATAGCCGTTTTTCGCAATCCAGTTATTAAGGATTTGGGTTTGTGTTTCAACATTACTATCACTGAGCAGCCCGCTGAACTTTATCACCACGACTTTGTAATCCTTTACTTCTGTTATCCATACGTCTGGATTGGTTGGCTTAGGGGTACTTTGTATTGTAAAGTCGGCAGGCATTACAAATGACATTACTTGTTGTTCTGATCGCTCTTTCATAAACACCGGAGCGGTCATAGTGATTTTGGTCCCCTTAGATACTGCCTCTGATTCATCCATCAGTACAGGTGCTGTCATGGCTATTTCTGTGGAGCCTTCATTCTCACCAGTAATATATCTGAACAGATTCCTGAAAGCACCGTTCATTCCGTCGGCTGACATGTCGGAGGACACTAGCACTAACGATTCATAGTTACGCACTTCAATTTTCTGTACCTGATCAGATTTCAATAGTGTATAAGGCGCGTTTTCAACTCCACTTTCTCCAAACACGGAGCAACCGGCCAAAATCAGTGGAACAAGAAGTGCGAAAAGTAATTTCATAGAGTTTCCTTGAGGTCTTATAAAACAGTGTATATCACTGTTTTCATTTTTTATTAAGACTAAATACGTAAAACTGGGAAATTAGTTCAATTCAACATTAAATTTTATCTTCAATAGAACCTGTTGATTGCAGTTGACTAGTGCTGAATTACAAGAAAGCCGATATCGGCTCACTTTTCTAACCGTAATAAATAAAAAGGCGAATCATTGCTGATTATTAGGCGACAATTAGCTTGGCCGGGTCGCGACAATTAGGTTGACCGGTTTTGGTACACTTTAGATATATCAAATTCAATAGAGAAAGATATGTCTGGAAAACCCATAACCAAGCAACAGGTTA